>JANQMF010000200.1 GCA_028280225.1 Pseudomonadales bacterium
GCGGTGTAAAATGGGCAAGTGGTAGTAGTCCAGGTAGCCGTCGTAGGCCACCTTCCAGTTGGGCCCTTCCACGCGCTGGGTGGAGTGGTAGTGCCAATCCTGAAAGCCAAATTCCGCCAGCAACTCATCGTAGCCCGACAAAAACAGATTGATATCCAGGGTTGATTCGGGATCCAGGGTGACCCAGATCAGACCGGCTTTTTCCAGGCAGGGCAGGGGGGTGAGGCCGTTTGCTTTTTTGTCGATCTCACCAAATTGTTCTGCTGCATAGATGGCCACCAGATCACCTTCCGGTGAATAACTCCAGGCGTGATATGGACAGGTAAACCGATGCGCCGAACCACAGCCCTCGTTGACCAGGCGGGCACCCCGGTGGCTGCACATATTGACAAAGGCCCGCACCTGTCCGCTTTGGGTCCGGGTCAACAGGACTTGTACACCCACCGCTTCCACAGCTTTGTAATCCCCGGGCCGGGGCAGTTCCGCGGTGGCTGCCAGCAACAGAGGCAGGCGGCGAAAGATTTTTGCTTTTTCCTGTTCGTAACGTGCTTCGTCATAATAATTTTCCACGGGGATGCGCACGATCCCATCCGCTTGATCCTGAGTACCCGCCCGGCCGTGGGCCAGATCCTTTTTGGCTATTTCTATCAGTTGTGCTTTAGACATATTTCCCCCCGCAATATTAATTAACGGTTGTTAATATAATGGATTTGAACAAAATCTGCCCACTTAAGTTAGCGCAGACCACCTCGGGGATCGTCCAGGCCGGGCAGACGCTTAGTATGTGGGTGTTCGCGGGTAGTGACAAGATAATGTAACGCGTGCTATTTTTTATTCTCACCGGGGAGCACAGGAGGGTCATATGGCAGCGGACAATAAAAAGGCAACGGACCATGAAGTGGTTTCGATCTATCGTCACAGTGACGAGCAGATCGACCGGCTGATGACCAAGGCACCCGAATGTGTGTTGATGTGGGGTACCCGGGATCATTGGCCGGTGGGTGTGGTGCACTCGTTTGTCTGGCAGGACGGCAAGATATGGGTAACCTTTGCCGCACACCGGCATCGCGCCGCGGCAATTCGCCGTGACCCGCGAGTGTCTGTGTGTGTCAGCGGCCGTACCAGTGATGATCCGGATTGTCCCCTGGGGGCCGTCACGGTAAAAGGTACCGGGGTTTTTCACGAAGACAGCCAAACCAAGGCTTGGTTCTATCGTGCCCTGGCGCAAAAGGTGGCCCAGGGTGACAAGGCGGTTGAGGATGACTTTCGTGACTTGCTGGATTCACCCTTGCGCTTGATCCTGGAAATCACGCCACAAAAGTGGATCTCCTTTGACGCGGATAAATCCGCCCGCCATCGGGCAGGATTGCTGGCGGAAGAGGAAATGTCCGAGGTGCAAAGCGCGGATGCCCAACGTCTGCATGATGAGCGGGCACGCCGGGGTTTGGATTAGCCGCTCTGCCATAAAGGTAAAAACCCGACTTCCCAGGGTTTGGGTATGCGATGGCTGCCGCGATCGGTATCAGTTATAGCTTCAGGCTATGTCCTTATTATAGAAAGATCTGAAGGTTGACTAAGAAACCCGGCTTTGTAAGCTGATCTGGCGGATATCCCCGGGTGAGTCTTGTTAGTCCAGGGTCCGCAAGGGAATGGTGTTGAGGGGATTCAATCACCATGCCTCACAAAAAACTGGAGAAACTTATGCGAACAATGCTAACTGTCGCTGTAATGGCGACTGCGTTGGTGCACGCTGTCCAGACCTATGCTGAAGAAGAGGGTTATATTGAAGAAATACTCGTAACCGGTTCTTTTATCAAGCGAAAATCTCAAGCTGACAGCGTTTCACCTCTCACTAATCTGGACCGCGAGTCCATCGACGATACCGGTATTCTCACCAGCCAGGAACTGTTCCGCTGGTTACCCAGCAATACCGGCTCGGAAAACCAGGCTGATTCTCTGACCCAGGGGAATACCACCGGAACCGCCAATGTTAACCTTCGGGGCCTGGGCCTGGGCTCGACCCTGGTACTGGTTAACGGACGGCGCCAAACGGTGGCCGGGCAGGTGGCAAACGGTGGGGACACCTTTGTGGACATCAATGCCCTGGTCCCCATGATCATGGTAGAAAATATCGAAGTCCTTAAGGATGGTGCAGCCGCGCTTTACGGTTCCGATGCGGTTGCCGGTGTGGTCAACTACAAAACGCGCAACGACTTTACGGGTTTTGAGCTGCGCGGCAACTATCAGGCCACCAGTCAAAGTGATGATCATGCGGATACCGAATGGTCGATGTTGTTTGGCACCGGCAACGACCGTACCAATATTGTAGCGGCGCTTAAATATTTTGAGCGGTCTGAGTTAACCTTGCCCGATCGTGATCTACCGACCAAGACAGAGTCGGGTTTTGGTAACCCGGGAACCTTTGTCTTGTTGGGCCCGTCGCCAACATTTCCCGGCGTGACGCCGGGAACCCAACTGGCGGATCCGGACTGTACCAGCGGAACCGGCAGCCGGGTGAACGATCTGGGTGGCGGTAATAGCGAGTGCCGATTTGACTTTGGTCCAAGCTTTACCCTGGCGCCTGATGAAAAGCGTCTGGGTGCCTATGTTGTTGCCGAGCACGACTTTAACGAAAGCCTGACTTTCTTTGGCGAATTTGGTTATGCCAAAAACGAAACTGTAGCGGGCTTTTCGCCTTCGTTCCCGGCATTCAACTTCCCGACAATTGCCGCGGATCATCCCGGCAACCCCTTTCAGACACCGGTTGTAGCGATATATCGCCCCATTGGTGACGGCACCGGTGAACCCGGCGGGAATCGCGTAGAAAACTCTGCGGACAGTGAAACCGTCCGGTTTGTCATTGGTGCCAGTGGTGAGTTTAACGCCGCCAACTGGGGTTATGATGTGGCTTATACGTTTTCTGAAAACAGCACAGATACCACGGCAAACGACCAGGTTGCTTCGCGGCTGGATATTGCACTGGCCGGATTGGGTGGCACTGGTTGTGATTTGTTGACGCCAACCCCCGGTGCCAATGGTTGCCTTTACTACAATCCGTTTGGCACATCTTTAAACGCTCAGCCGGGGGATCCGGAATTTAACACGCCTGAAGTGCTGGCCTTTGTCAACTCCAACAACCCCACCGGTGTTGATGTGGATTTAGATGTATGGGATGTGATTTTCTCCGGAGACCTGTTTGAGATGCCCGCAGGCACAGCAGGCTTGGCTTTCGGCTATCAACGACGCGAAGAGTCCCGTAAAACAGACCGCAGTGAAGATGCTGAACGTGAAGACTTAGCCTTTCTGGTGGGTGGCCCTGACGTCTTTGGTGAGGTAGAAGTGGATGCCTTTTTTGCGGAATTTTATTTGCCATTGTTCGACAATGATCTGGGCTCCCTGGAAACACAGTTGGCGGTACGCTACGAAGAATACGAGGCCGGCTTTGATTCCACGGATCCGAAGATTGGTCTGCTGTATCGTAAGGGTGACCGGTTTTCCGCGCGTTTTACCTGGGGAACCGCGTTTCGCGCACCCACGCTGTTCCAACAGTTTAACGAAACGACGGCGTTGAACGCCTCCCTCGATCCGGTAACCGGCCAGTTGGTGTTCATTGGTAATACGGCCCGGCCCAACCCGGACCTGGAGCCCGAGGATGCTGAAACCTTTAACGTTGGCTTTACCTATGCACCCCTGGAAAATCTTGAGTTCAGCCTCGACTACTACAATGTAGAGTATGACGACCGCCTGGTGCAGGAGTCTGGTCAGGACCTGCTGATTCAAGAGGCTGGCGCCCTTGCTGCCGCGGGGTGTACAGCCGCAGATCTGCAAACAGCACCTTGTCTTGCGGTGCGTAATCCGGCGATCTTAAGAAACGAAATTACGGGTGCACCGACCCGGATCTTTGTCAGCCGCTTTAACGCGGCAAGTGCCGAAACCGACGGTTTTGACTTTGAAGCCAAGTGGTTTATGGACAGCGATGTGGGTACCTTCAGCATCACCAACAATTCAACCTACGTGGCCAGCTTTGATCTGCAGCAGACTGAAGGTGGCCCAACGGTGGATGGAGCCGGTTTCCGGAACGAAAACAACATTCTGGCGCGCTCCATTCCGGAATTGCGGTCCAACACCAGCTTGTCCTGGTCCAACAACAACAATCAAATGGCCAACATTATCGTGCGCTACATTGACAGCTACGAAGAATCCACCGGTGATGAGATTGACAGTTGGACCGTTGTGGACCTTCAGTACAACTACACCATGCAGTTGTTTGAAGACCAGGAAGCCACCATTACCGTGGGGGCTTTGAATGTCTTTGATGAAGATCCGCCGGAGGTAGCCGGTTCGCTGAATGAATTTGGTTACGATACCAAGGTGCATGATGCCCGGGGTAGAATGTGGTACGCACGCTTTGTGTACACCATTCCATAGCGGCAAACCCCTAGCCAGAACATTCTACTGGCCAATAAAGGGCACCCATGTGGTGCCCTTTATTGTGGGTAAATATTGCCTAAGTCTTTGATTTGGATCATTTAATTCCGGGATTATTTGAGCTTTGGGAGCTTCGTGTTATGTTCCGGGTAAAACGGGTACCGGAGGTGATCGTGGCCAAAACAGCTTTGCAAAAACTGCGGGAAAATAAGGCCCAGAAGATGGTGGTGTTGGACAAAGACTTTGCCGGGATTAAGGCGGGCCAGCGGATGCTGGTGGGTACTCCGCAGATGATCGACGAATACATGCGCAAAGTACCCCGCGGTGAGGTGCGGTCGGTGCACCGCATGCGCAATGAATTGGCACGCCGCAACAAGTGTCATGCCACCTGTCCGGTCTCTACCGGAATTTTTGTCCGTATTGCCGCAGAGGCAGCCATAGAACAGTTACAGGCGGGTGAACCCCTGGACCAGGTTACGCCATTCTGGCGGACCATCCAGCCGGAGGACAAAGTTGCCGACAAACTCAGTCTGGGGTCCGACTGGATTCGCCACCAACGGGAATTGGAACAGGCGCTGATGGGCGAGCAGGGTTGACGGGCAACCCGGACCATGATGTTTGACGGTCCGGACCGCTAATTTGCCGTTGCCGGCAGGGGTACAACCAGGTTAATGACCTGTGCGATCAGGGCCTCCTGATCCTGTGCGGCAAAGGTATCCGCTGCCAGCATGCTATCTACCAGTAACAAGGCGGCGCCCGTTGGCACCGCGTTGGTGTACAGGGTTAATAAATCCACCGGGACATCCGGGTGCCGTCCGGCTATCTGGGTGGCGGCTACCGCCTCCGTCACCACCTGAGAAAAGTCTTCAATTGCGTCTTTCAGGGCCTGATCCGCATAACGATTCACATCCGGGTGGTGCAGCGTACGGAACAATGGCCGGTGATTGAGCGCCCAGCGCAGATAACCCCGGCCCATGGCATTTAAACGCGAATGAGCATCCTGATTGGCCGCCTGATCTGCGGCATCCAGGGTGGCGGCTTTGATTTTTAACCATCCGTCAGTGGCCAAGGCTGAAAGCAGGGCCGCCTTGTTCTTGAAATGCCGGTTTGGCGCGGCATGAGAAACCTGCAGGTCTCTGGCCAAACCCCGCAAAGTCAGAGCTTCCACTCCGTCAGCGTCGATGATTTCCGCGGCGCGTTGCAAAAGCTCAGCGCGTAAATTCCCGTGGTGATAAGCCTTTTGTGTTTTTGTTGCCATAAGTTGCTGGAAGATGTGCCCTAGGTTTATGTTGACATCGTCTACATTTGGGATTAAATTACGTTATATGTAGACGACGTCTACATTGGAGCTACTTTATGGTGACAGGTGTGGGAAATGCAACAGTTGATCAAAGTATTCTTCTCCCCGATGGTCTTTGCCCTCGGATTTTTATGGCCCCTTAGCACACAGCTTGTGTTGGAGACCGGACTGGTCGCAAACGGCTGGGCTTGGGTGGTGGGGGTTCTGGTGGTACTGCCTTTTGCACTGATGGCGCAAATTCGCGGGAGCTGGATATGGATCAAATAGCTCAAAGCGCAAATTTGGCGGTGGAAGGCACAGCTGAGCAGCTGGACGTGTTGGAGCGCAAAATTGCCGGTAAATACATGGGTATTGTGCCTTGGGGGGCAGTGATCTGGGGTATCGGTAATTGCCTGGTTTTTGTGTCACTGTTTCCCCTGGTGCTCTTCGATGTCCTGCCAGTCTGGCTTGCCTTTCCCGTCGCTACCCTCAATGTGATGTTAAGTTATCTGCCGTCCCACGAAGCTCAGCACAATATTATTGCGGGCCGGGGCAAACCCTTGAGGTGGCTTAACGAATTAGTTGGACATGTCTCGACCATTCCCCTGGTTTATCCCTACCGGGTGCTGCGGGCGACCCATATGGAGCATCATGCCCACTGTAATCATCCTGAACTGGACCCGGACTTTGACGTCCACGCCCGTTCCAGTGTGGATTATTTCTTTAATTTTCTGCGCAACGTACAACCCGGATCCGCCAGAAATGGTGCTTATCGCAGGTGCCTGGAACGGCTGGGCCAAGGCCACTTGATGCTGGATGCGCTAATTTACGAAGGGGTTTATCTGCTGGTTATGTTCACCATGGCCTGGTGCGGATATGCCATCGAAGCGGCGCTGTTGTGGTGGCTGCCTAAACTGATTGGGCAATATCATCTGTTGTACTACTTGTCCTGGGCACCCCATCATCCCGGCGAGGCCCAGGGCCGGTACCAGGATACCCGGGCCTTTAAGTCCAGGCTGGGCAACATCATCTCCGCCGGGATGCAGTACCATATTATCCACCACCTTTATCCGCGCATCCCCCTAAGCCTGACTCCCGCAGCCTATCGCGAGCTGAAGCCCATTCTGCTCCGGCGGGGCTGTGACCTGGGTGGGCTGTAGTCTTTATTGGGCCGGCGCGGATTCACCTTCATCCTTTATGGCGTTGCTGGCAATCCAGTAACAGACAAAAGAAATCACCATGGCGATCAGGCATACCCCCAGGGCAAAGGCTAAAGAACGTATGCCAAAGCTGCTTTCGGCAGCGTCGCTGATGGCACCGACCAACAAAGGCCCTAAGCCGAGACCCAGAAGATTGGCGATTAAAAACCCAAACGAAGCTGCTAACGCGCGTTGGTGAGGGTTAACCGCGGAAAGACCAATGGATATGGAAGTACCATAACCCAGCTGATAAAAAACCAGGCCCAGACCCAGCAGGGCGGTTGCGGCTAACCAACCGTCAGCCATGAGTCCCAGAACATAAAGGGGGACTACCAGAAGCTGGGCGTAGGCGATACAGCGGACGGCCAGCTTGCGGGAGCGGGCGATAAGACGATCGCCAATCAAGCCGCCAACCAGCAAACCAGGCACGCCGACCAACAAGGCCATGGTTCCGATCAGTGTTCCTACTTCAGCTTGGGAGAGGTCAAATTGCCGCAGGTACAGGGCAGGTTTCCACGAAGAAAATCCGTAACCCACAAAAATGGCTGAGGTATGGCCCAGCATATTCCACAACCACAGCCGGTTTTTCACCAGTTCTCTCACAGTTGCATTAAAACCCAGCCGCTGGGCAGGTTTGACCGCGTTGTCCAGAGCGCCGCGGACGGGTTCTTTAACCGTGGTATACAACAACACCGCCAGCAGAATGCCGGGCAAGCCGACAACCGCAAATGCCCAGCGCCAGCCGTATTCCTGGGCTACCCAACCCCCGGCGGCTAAGCCGATAAAGGTGCCCACCGTGGGTCCCATGGAGTAGATGGACATGGCCACGGACCGCTCCGTGGGATCAAAGTAATCGGATACCAGGGAATGGGAAGGGGGACCACCGCCTGCCTCCCCCACCCCCACGCCAATGCGGGCCAGAAACAAGTGCCAAAACGATCCTGCCAGACCACACACCGCGGTCATTGCGCTCCACACGGTAATGGCAATGGAAACAATTCTGACCCGGTTGCTGCGGTCCGCCAACCGGGCAATCGGTACGCCGAGGGTGGCGTAAAATAACGCAAAGGCAATACCGGAAAGCAGCCCCAGCTGGGTATCGCTGAGGTCAAACTCCAGGCGCAGGTCTTCCAGCAGAATGGACACAATTTGCCGGTCCATAAAACTAAAGGCATAAACGATCATAAGAACACCGAGGACATACCAGCGGTAGACACCGTAACTTGTAACGGTACCGGGTGAAGTGACTTGGTCGCTCATATTTGTGCCTGGTAATTATCGAAGGCCAGCATCGCATATGGGTGGGCAGGGGTCTATCCCTTTGACGGGGCTGACGCCAATCATAGCTTCTTGCGGCCAAAGCAGCCGGGTATACTTATGACGCTGACGGGAATGGGAGGTTAACAATGTACCCAGGCAAATATGTGGCTGAAAACCCCGGACGCCCGGCCTTTATCATGGCCGGCACCGGTGAAGCGGTTTCTTATCGGGAATACGAAGCCAGAACCAATCGGCTGGCCCACTTGTTGCGCCACCAGGGTCTTGCCAGGTTGGATCACTACTCTATTTTTATGGAAAACAACAACCGCTATCTGGAGTGTTGTGGTGCGGGCGAGCGAGCGGGACTTTACTACACCTGCATCAATCACTATCTGAAGGATGACGAACTGGCCTATATTCTGACCAATAGTGAATCGCAGATTCTTATTGTGTCGGCTGAAAAGCTGGCGGTGGCCCGGGCAGCTCTGGACCAGTGTGCCGGGGTGCGGTTGTGTCTGGTGGTTGGTGGAGACCAGGTGAGCTTGCCGGAGGATACCGCCACAACAGAGTTTCGCGACTTTACCGCGGCGGTTGCGCAATATCCGGATACTCCAATTGATGATGAAGCGTTGGGTACCTCCATGTTGTATTCGTCGGGTACCACCGGGCGTCCCAAGGGTATTCTCAGGCCTCTGCCCGAGGCCCATCCAAGTCAGTCATTACCGCTGTTTCAGTTCCTTTTTGAGCTGTGGCACTACCGCGAAGATATGATCTACCTTTCGCCGGCGCCGTTGTACCATTCCGCGCCGCAGGCGGCAACCGGTCTAACTATCCGTATGGGGGGCACGGTTGTTATCATGGAGCGTTTTGATGCACAAGATTATCTGCAATACGTCAGCCAGTACGGGATTACCCACAGTCAGTTAGTACCCACCATGTTCAGCCGCATGTTGAAACTGCCGGAAGAGGTGAGGGCCCGGGCGGATTTGTCTTCCCTGGAAGTTGCCATACACGCGGCAGCACCCTGTCCGGTAAAAATTAAGGAGCAGATGATCGATTGGTGGGGTCCCATTATTCATGAATACTACGGTGCCACGGAAGGGCTGGGTTTTGCCGCGCTGGACAGTGAAGAATGGCTGATACACAAAGGCAGTGTCGGCAAGGTTATCCTGGGTGAGCTGCATGTGCTGGATGAGGAAGGCAAACTCTGCCCGGAGGGTACCCCGGGAGAACTGTGGTTTAAAACCGCGTCGGAATTTACCTACTTTAACAACGCCGCTAAAACCGAAGAAGCCATGTCCGCGGACGGCACCATGAGCACGGTGGGAGACGTGGGCTATTTGCAAGACGGTTATCTCTATTTGACGGACCGTTCCACCTTTATGATTATTTCGGGTGGGGTAAATATCTATCCCCAGGAAACCGAAGACTTACTGATCACTCATCCCAAGGTGCTTGACGCAGCGGTATTTGGGGTACCGAACGAGGACCTGGGTGAAGAAGTGAAAGCGGTGGTGCAGCTTATCGAAGGACTTGAACCTTCCGATGACATTGCCGCTGAGTTGATGGCGTTTTGCCTGGAAAATTTGTCCCGGCAAAAAAGCCCCAGGTCCATTGACTTTGAAGCTGAACTGCCACGATTGCCCACCGGAAAACTCTACAAGCGTTTGTTAAAAGACCGTTATTGGGCCAATCACAAAAGCGGCATTCTCTAATCCTGAGCTTAAACGTAGCGTTTGATCAACTGTTTGCCCAGGGCCATCATGTGTACCTGATCAGGGCCGTCAGCCTGGCGGCACCAGCGGGCATAGTTAAATGCTTCAGCCATGGGATAGTCCTGGGTTAAACCACCCGCGCCGTGAATTTGCATACAGCGATCGATCACCGTTTGAGCCATAAGGGGGACGGTGATCTTGGCCGCGGCAATCAGATCCCGGGCATCTTTTGCGCCGACTTCGTCGATGGCCCGGGCGGTTTTTAAGGTTAACAGACGGGCCTGCTCAATTTCGCTGAAAGATGTGGCAATGTCTTCCAGTACGGATTGGTGGTCAGCCAGTTTACGGCCAAACGTTTCGCGTTGGGTGGCGCGCCGACAAGCCAGTTCCAGCGCGCGTTGGGCACTGCCGATCAGGCGCATACAGTGATGAATGCGCCCGGGCCCCAGGCGTCCCTGGGCAATTTCAAACCCCCGGCCTTCACCCAGAAGCATGTTTTCGGCAGGCACGCGGACGTTGTCAAAATGCACCTCAGCATGCCCAAGGGGGGCATCGTCATATCCCAGGGTGGTCAGCGGACGCACCAGCCTTACACCGGGGGTTGCCTTGGGCACAAGGATCTGACTCTGCTGCAGGTGCCGGTTGGGGTTGTCCGGGTCGGACTTGCCCATCACAATCAGTATTTTGGTCCGCTCGTACAGGGCGTTGGTGATAAACCACTTTTTGCCGTTGATCACGTACTCATCACCGTCGCGCTGGATAGAGGTCCGCACGTTGGTGGCGTCGCTGGAGGCGACGTCCGGTTCGGTCATACAGTAAGAAGAGCGGATCTCCCCGGCTAACAAGGGTGCTAACCACTGGTCTTGCTGGGCCTGAGTTGCGTATTTCAAAAATACTTCCATGTTGCCGGTATCCGGTGCATTGCAGTTAAACACCTCGGGCGACCACAGCACACGGCCCATAATCTCCGCCAGGGGGCAGTAGTCCTCGTTACTTAAGCCGCCATGATCCCTGGGCATCCATAAGTTCCATAAACCGGCCGCCTTAGCCAGGGTTTTTAACTCCTCCATCAGGGGCACTGTTGAAAAACGATTGTCCAGGCCGGTCAGTTCCTGGTGGTAACGTAATTCGTTAGGGTAGATATGCTGATCCATGAAAGATTGCAGTTGATCCTTCAGTTGATCTATGGATTGTTCGGATGGTGTTGACATGGGCTGTTCCTGGCCTTACCCCACCACATGCAGGTGAAGGGGTTTACTAAATTGATTGGATAAATTGATTAGATAAAGAGTATAACACCCGTATCGTGGCACTGAGGTTACGCGCTTCCGTCCGTGCTGCCGGAGCGGGCCGGTTATCACGATCTTGTCCGGGTAAAAAGTAAGTATTTTGCATTTACCGGGGTCGGTCTTTATTAGGATTCTGCTGTTAAGAAGACCACACAGGATTGAGGAAAGAAGATGAAGGTATATGGTGTATCGGTTTCTTACTATACGGGTAAGCTGGAAACTTACCTGCGCTACAAGGGGATTGCTTATGATATGGAGCCCCCCTATGCCAAGGCTAAGGAAATTCTCCCCCACACCGGCGCCATTCAGGTACCGATGGTGCATCGTGACGATGGGCGGTGGATGTCTGACAGCACCCCAATCATTGCACATTTGGAGACAGAATATTCCGATAACCCCATAATGCCTGAAGATCCGGTGGTGCGTTTTATTGCGCTGCTGATCGAAGATTATGCGGATGAATGGCTGTGGCGGGCGGCTATGCATTATCGTTGGAGCTACGAACATGACCGTGCGCTATTGTCCAGGATAATTGTTGACGAAGCGGTGACCCATTTGCGGCTGCCCAGGTTTCTCCGGCTTCGAACCATTGCCCGGCGGCAGCACACGAGTTTTGTCCTTAAAGACGGCGTGACCGTCCAAACCCGGGACCATGTGGAACAGGGCTACCTTAATGCCCTGGCTAACATGAGTAAAATGTTAGAGCAACACCCGTTTCTGTTGGGCACAAAACCTTCCATTGCCGACTTCGGGTTGATGGGCCCGATGCTGCGGCATTTTGGCCAGGATCCTACCCCCCAGGAAATTATGCGCAACCGGGGTCCCAAGGTTTACGCATGGGTGGCGCGGATGTGGAATGCGGCGGGTACCGGGGGGGAACTGGTCGAAGCGGTGCCGGACGCCTGTGCTGACATGCTTAAAGAAATTGCCCAGACCCACCTGGTGCAACTGGCCTGTAACGCCCGGGCTTATGCCGGCGGCAAGAAAAAATTTGATATGTCGGTACAGGGTTGCCAGTACGTGGACCTGCCGGTATCCCGCTATCGGGTTTACTGCCTTGAACGCCTCCGGGAAGAATTTGCCGGTCTTGGTGCACAGGCTCAGGAGCGGGTCAAAGGTTGGCTTGGCTTCCCCGAAGCTGAAGTGATCTGGACCAACGAACCGGTGGCTCAATCGGACTATGATGTGCAGCGTCAGGCGCCTTTTAACAAAGCCATTAATGTGTATGGCACGGGTACACCGGAATAAGGGTTGCTTATGGTTTGCGCCGCAGCCAGTTCCGCCATCCGCCAAACCGGGTAATATCCCGGGCGTTGTCGGGCACACCGTTAGCACAAACGAAACCGCTCACCCAGGTATTGTCCGCAAGCTGAACCTTGCCGATGGCCAGGGGTTCGGCTATGCCGTCCACAAATGAACCCCAGGTCTCCTGGGGTAAGGCCCACACTTCAACGTCAATGGCGGCACCTTCACCCGGGGAGCGGATCAGGGCCGGGCGTTTGCCGTCCGCCAGGGCGTATAGTCTGTAATCATTGTGGGTTTGCGTTGTCCTGACAAGTCTGGCATTGCGGCTGGTAAGCTGCCAGTTCAGGGGCTGTCCGCTGAGGTGGGCACCACATACCACAATATCTATATTTGCCTTAAACGCTGCCGCAGGGGGAGGGAGGGTTGTCCTGGGCAGCGGACGTTGACTTGCCCCCAGGGGCAGGTTGATGTTTTGTTGCAGGGTGTTTGCAAAACTCAGCAGCCGGTAATCCCTGCACCAGTGGCTGAACAGGGTAACGCCCCAACTGGGCCCTTGGGGTAGTATCCCCACGGGTACCGCCGTGGCTGCATAGTCCAACAGGTTCATAAAGTTGGTATAAGTGCCCAATCTGGAGTTCAGATCAATGGGGTCTGCGGCCACCTGCTCGCGGGTATAGATGGTTGGCGTGGTTGGGGTAAGCACAAAGTCATTGGGGCTGACAAGATCGTCACATATTCTTTTCAGGCTTTGGAGCTGGTAAAAGGCCTCGAATGTCGCATCAGCGGTGCTTTCTGCGCTGAGAATGGTGTTGAGAACCGGCAGGCGTTTGTCCGCCTCTACGCCGGAGGTCGCCAGACGGCGTTCAGCCACCCAGGGTCCCTGGTACAGCAGGCGCGCGGCGGCGTAGAAGGGTTCAAAGTTTATCCGATGCACCGTGCCACCCATGTCCACCAGAACCTGTACAGCGTGCTCAAAGAGGGCGGCGGTGTTTTTGTCACCGTCGAAGTCAAGCTGTTCGGGGATGGCAAAATTGAATGTGGCCGGGGTGGCACCAAAGTTGTGAATGGTGTTGTGGTGCGGATTGTCCCGGCTGAACGGATCCCCGGGATCCGCATGGATGCACTGTTCCAGGACGATGGCAATGTCGTTTGCGCTTGGTGCCATGATGGATATGCAGTCGATGGTGCGGCAGGCAGGGACCAGGCCGGTGGTGCTGATCAGGCCGTGGGAGGGTTTGTGACCCACAATGTTGTTAAAACTGGGTGGTACTCTTCCGGAACCGGCGGTGTCGGTCCCAAGGGCAAAGCTGACCTGCGCCAGGGCGGTGGCGACGGCGGAACCCGAACTGCTGCCGCCGGAAATAAAGGCGGGATTAAGCGCATTTAGGCCTTCACCAAAGGGGGAGCGTGTGCCGACCAATCCTGTGGCAAACTGGTCCAGATTTGTCTTACCCAGGGGTATTGCCCCGGCGTTAATTAGATGCTGTACCACCTGGGCCGACTCCGTGGGGGTATAGGTAAAACCCGGGCATGCGGCGGAGGTGGGTATCCCCGCCAGATCAATATTGTCCTTAATGGCGAAGGGCACACCGTACAGCGGCAGGCTTGCGGCATCCATACCTTTAAGCCGGTCCAGATAGGGGTCCAGTTCCGATGTGCTCAGGACGTAGATCCAGGCGTTGTGGGTATCCTCCCGGGCGCGCCTGGCCAGCATGTGTATGACGGTTTTGGGGTCGAAAGATCCCTGTTGATAGCCGCGCCGGAGGTTTTCTATCTGTAGCTGATCTATATTCATGACACGGCGGCATTATGCGGATCGATCCACATCAGCACCTGTCCACTGGTCACACCGTGTCCCTTGCCAACGTGGATGGCGGAAATCCGCCCGGCGACCGGTGCGGTGACCGGTACCTCCATTTTCATGGATTCGATCAGGCAAAGGGTTTGTCCCACTTCAACATGATCACCTTCATCCACGCTCAGCTCCCAGATAGACCCGGAAACAAGACTGTCCACGCACAGGCTGCCTTCCGGGCATTCTTCGATGTTGGCTGCTGCTTCACTTTCCTGTGCCTGGAAAACGTCCTGGCCGTTGGCGCGCCAGTTTTCCATTTCCTGATTAAAGGCGAGCAGACGTTTTTGGGAGAACGCTTGGATAGATGCCTGGTTGTTGCGCAGTTCTGTTTCGTAGTCCTGTAAGTCAAATTGCGTGGATTCGACCTTAAGATCATACTCGCCCAGCAGCACTTGTTCGCGAATAGCCTCTAGTTCTTCCGGGGTGACGGGAAAAAACCTGATCTGATCAAAAAAGCGCAACAGCCAGGGTTTTTCGAAAGTGCTGTTGCGTTGATAGCGGCTCCACATCTGGAGCGTGCGGCCGCATAGCTGATAACCTCCGGGCCCTTCCATCCCATAGATACAAAGATAGGCGCCGCCGATGCCCACGGAATTTTCCGCGGTCCAGGTTCGCGCCGGATTGTATTTGGTGGTGACCAAACGATGTCTGGGGTCCAGGGGGGTTGCCAGGGGGGCGCCCAGGTAAACATCTCCCAGGCCGAGGACCAGATAACTGGCGGAAAATACGATGTTCTTGACGTCATCCACGCTGTCCAGGCCGTTTATCCGGCGGATAAATTCCAGGTTGTCCGGGCACCAGGGTGCATTACTGCGCACGGATTGACTGTAGTGTGTAGCCGCTTGTTTGCAAACAGCGTCATCCCAGGACAGCGGCAGATGGACAATGCGGCTGTCGATACGATTGTTTTGACCGCTGCAGGCTTGGCAGCCGGTATGGATGTGGTCCACCAGATGGGGTAGAGATATTGCCTGGCTGTTGTAGTGTACCTGCAGGGAGCGGACACCGGGGGTCAGTTCGCGCATTCCCGGCACGCGGTTTGTATCCAGCCATTGCATCAGTTGTTGGATACGCAGGCGCCGTGCAATGTCCAGCTCCGCAGTGCCCACTTCAATGAGTACAAAATGGTCTCCCGCGGCTCGTACCTGGACCTTGTCACTATGCAGGGTGGTTTCCAGTACAACGGGTGAAGTCAGCGGCCCCGTCTGTCGAGTGTGCTTGGATTTGTCATCCGCCCCGGCCGCTTCCAGGGTGGTGGCCTCTTCCATAGAGACACTTTGGAAACGGATCCGGTGTCCCGCCCGCAACTGGCCGAGTTTCCATAAGTCAGCGGTGATCACCGTGGCGGGACAAACAAAGCCGCCCAGCGAGGGTCCATCCGGCCCGAGAATCACCGGCATATCGCCGGTAAAGTCCACGGTACCAAAGGCGTACGCAGTGTCGTGAATATTAGATGGATGCAAACCCGCATCGCCGCCACTATCGCGAACCCACTCCGGTTGTGGACCAATCAGCCGGATTCCGGTTCTGCTGGAGTTGTAGTGGATCTCCCAGGATGTGTCGAAAAACGTATTGATATAGTCAGGGGTAAAATATTCCGGGGCGCCATGGGGGCCGTAGATTACCCGGATAGTCCACTCGCCGTTGCTGTTGGTTATTTGGCGGGTACGGTCCGAACAGGCCTGCTGCGGGCCTTGCCGGCTCTCTTCACCGGTGACGATCGGATTGCGTGCATCAACCAGGCGCAATTTATCCCCGGTGCGCAGTTCGCGGCCAACGTGCCCGCCAAATTGCCCCAGTACAAAGGTGGACTTGGAACCCAGGTAGGTGGGACAGGCGATACCGCCGGCAAAACCCAGGTAGGCGCGTGCTCCCCCCTGGTGTACTTCCCCCAGAACCAGGGTCTGGCCCCGGGTAATACTGAAAGGTGTATTCATCAGCACCGGCCGGGCACCAACGGATGCCTCAACAGGGGCGCCCGCCAGCACGATGTGGGTATCCCGGTTAAAGCGCAGCGTGGGTCCGTGCAGTGTAATTTCCAGGGCTGCGGCATCCCTGGGGTTACCCAGCAGGCTGTTAGCCCAGGCCAGACTCTTGGCGTCCATGGGGCCGGATGGCGGCACACCCACATCCCAATAGCCCGGCCGGCCCAAATCCTGAATGGTGGTTTGTGTGCCCGGTTTGACGACCTCTATGGTCGGAGCCAGAAATTCATGGTTGGCCAGGGTGTTGGTCAACAATTCACCATTTTTGAACAGCGGCTGGCCGAGGATGCTGGCCACATAGGCAAGATTGGTTTCCACACCGTAGACGGAGGCGCTTTCCAGATATGTTTGTAACTTTGTTAGCGCCAAAGCGCGGCTGTTACCGTAGCTGATAATTTTTGCCAGCATGGGATCGAACAGGGAGGGCACCGTTAAGCCGGGTTCTACCCAGCTTTCCAGGCGAATGTTGGATTGCGGGGGGAAAGTAACCTCGCTGATTAAGCCCGGCGAAGGCATAAAATCGTTGTTGGGGTCTTCTGCGTAGGTGCGCACCTGGATAGCATGTCCCTTGGGTTCGAGGCGTTGCCGCCAGCCGGCCAAGTCTTCCATTTCTCCAGCGGCCAGGCGTATCATGCAGGCCACCAGATCGATGTTCCATACCTCTTCGGTGACCCCGTGTTCCACTTGGAGCCGGGTATTTACCTCCAGAAAATAAAACTTCTGATCATCCGCGTCATAGATATATTCCACCGTGCCGGCGCTGCGGTAATTCACGGATCCCAGCAGTGCCTCAGCGGTCCGGCAAAGTTCGCTGCGCACTCCATCAGGTAAATTGGGTGCCGGTGTTTCTTCAATCACTTTTTGATTGCGCCGTTGGGCTGAGCAATCCCGCTCACCCAGGCTGACCACGCCGCCAAGGCCATCACCAAATACCTGCACCTCAATATGTCGTGCGCGGGCGATGTATTTTTCCACAAAAACTTCACTGTTCGAAAAATAGCTCTTGCTCAGTTCCCGCACCGAGGCCCAGGCTTCGACAAGTTCATCCTTGCTGCTGCACACCTGCATGCCGATACCCCCGCCACCCGCGGTGCTTTTGAGCATTACCGGATAACCCAGGTTTTTAGCCCAGGTCAGGGCCTGGTCTAAGGATTCGAGCAGGGCAGAGCCGGGGATACAGGGTACGTTGGTGGCTTCGGCAAGCTGGCGGGCTTCATGTTTGAGTCCAAACAAACTGATCTGCTCCGGGGTGGGCCCGATAAATGTGATGCCGGCGGTTTCGCAAGCCAGGGCAAAAGACTTGTTTTCGCTCAAAAATCCGTACCCCGGATGAATGGCATCCACGTTGTATTGGCGGGCAATCTCGAGAATCCTGTCCGCCTGCAGATAGGTCTCACTGACCCGCCCTGAACCCAGGGATACCTTATGGGTAGCCTGCCGCAGATAGCTGGCCTGTCGGTCTTCATGGTGGTAAATGGCGACTGAGGCGAGCCCCATTGTGTTCAGGGTGCGGATGATGCGCCCCGCAATGACGCCGCGGTTGGCGACGAGAACTGTTTTAAACATAGCTTACCGGGGTGGGCCGTCCCACCATGTATCCCAACGGGGTTGGGGTGCCGGCGGGTCGTCCCGCCGGGATTTTAGTGGTTCTTTGTATCCCATATCGCCACTTCGATTGGAGTGGGGTTATATCCGTTGCAGGGATTGTTCAGTTGCGGGCAGTTCGAAATCAGGACAATCGTATCCATCAGGGCTTCGAGCTCGACATATTTGCCCGGGGCCGAAATGCCGTCGGCAAAGGTTAATTTCCCATCCGGGGTAATAGGTACGTTCATGAAGAAATTGATGTTGTGGGTAACGTCGTCTTTGCCCAGCCCATACTCCGGATGCTCTTGAATGGCCAGCATCCAACTGTCGCGGCAAGCGTGCATGGTGCGCTTTTCCAGGTCGTAACGCACCGTATTCGATTCGGTAGCGCAAGCGCCGCCCAGCGTGTCGTGGCGGCCACAGGTGTCAGCAACAATTTTCAAGAGGTTACGGTTAAAATTGGTTTTCAAAATTGAACCGGCTGTCAAATAAACGTTACCTTGGGTGCAAATGGTGTTGTTGGCGCAATAACGCTCCTCAGGGTTATTTGCATTAAAGAACAAGGTGTCCGCGGCTTGATTACCCTGTAAATCAACAATTCGGCAAATCGATCCTGTGGTAACACGGTGGATAAAATAATCCCCTGCATCAACAACCTGCCGAAAGTCGGCATCTGCCAGGTTTAACTTACTCTCAGACATGGGAGGGCTCCAGGTGATACAGGGCATTGTTGTGAAAGCCGCGGCGGTTTTCTTCGCAGTGGTTAAGACAGACGTCCGTTGGAGAAACCGGTGCGGCTTCTGACAAGATCACTTCCAACTCGCCGCGGGGATAGTGTTCAGCCCGGTCCAGCGGATGGGGACAGGTATGCAAAACCACCAGACTGTCCATTTCGAAGCGCAGGGTTACGGCAGTGTGTTTTGACGGTTTATCCCGAAGCTGCATATTCCCCGCGTCGTCAACAACGACGTGGCTGAACCAGTTTACGTTCGCGGCAAAATGCCGCGCGCCCAGGCCGTACTTGGCAAGCTCGGTCAGAAAGCTGTCCCGGCCGTTCTGGCACCATTGATTGCCTTGTTGCTGATAACTGCGTCCCTGCCATTGGCTTGCAACCCTTTCTGCGTCGCTGTTCCCGCAGACGGTGTCGTGGCCGCCGAACTGATCGTCAATGACGGAACACAGAATTCTGCCCATATCGCTGTACAGGCAATGTCCCCGGGTCAACGTAAAGGTATGTTGGCACTTTAAGGTATCCGGTGCGTTGTACTTTTCGTGGAGCAGGTATTTGTTGTACAGGAGCATGCCGACATTAATACCGCCTTGCCGGTCTGTCATAGTCAGATTAAAACCGCGACGCATGAAGAAGGACCAATGTTGTCCGCTTGCCAGAGTGGTTTTGTAGATTTCGTTTTGAATCGGATTGTTCATAACGCTGCTTTTTGCGGTATATCCTTGTTCAGTTCATTGGTCAGGGTGTCTTCAACCAGCCTGCGGGCATCTCCCCGTTCATCCACAGGCAAGTCGTAGGTGATGGTGCTGCCATAAAGTTCCGGTTCGTGGGGGTCGTGGCGAACTTTGTCAAATACCCAAAGCCGGGTACCTAAATAAAATCCTTCCGCAAGATCGTGGGTCACCATAAAGATTGTCAGCCGGTGGTTTTCCCACAGTTTAAGAACCAGCTGATACATGTCCTTGCGGATGCCCGGGTCCAAGGCCCCAAAAGGCTCATCCAAAAGCAATACCTGTGGCTGTTTTAACAAAGCCTGGGCCAGGGCAAGGCGCTGTTGCATACCCCCGGAAAGTTCGTGGGGATATTTGTCAGCCGCATCCTGCAAGCCCACGGCCTTGAGCCAATGGTCTGCCTCTTCCATGGTTTGTTTACGCTTTGCGTTGAACTGCCGGCCAAAAATTCGGGTATCCTCCAGCTCCCGGCCCAGGGCAACATTCTGGCGCACGTTGAGATGGGGAAAAACGGAATACCGCTGAAAAACAATACCCCGGTCGGGACTGGGTTCAGCGTGGACCGGCGCACCGGCAATGCTCAGAGTGCCGGTGGAAACCGCTTCGGTACCCAGCAGGAGTTTTAGAAAAGTACTTTTGCCGCAACCCGAGGTCCCCACCAGGGTGATAAATTCACTGCGGTTGACAGAGGTTGTTATGTTCTCCAGAACACAATTGCTGTTATAAGACTTGCCTAAACGTTCCAGTTGGATAAGCGGTTCAGTATTAGTCATCGTGATACCAGGGAAAAGATTTTTGACTGATCAGGATAAGCAGACGGTCCAGAACGAAGGCAAGGAAGGTAATCCAAACCACATAGGGGAGAATAACGTCCATGGCAAGATATCTGCGTACCAGGAAGATGCGGTAGCCCAGACCGTCGGTTGCGGCGATGGCCTCAGCGGCAATCAGAAATAACCAGGCGGAGCCCAGGCTGAGGCGCACGGCACCAATCAATCGCGGAGCAATTTGCGGTAACAGCACCCGAAAGACAACCTGGGATGAATTGCCGCCCAGGGTCTGCGCCTTAATTAACTGCTCTGCGGGAATTTCCTTGGTTCGCAGATAAATCTCCCGGGTGATGAAGGGGCTGATACCAATAATGATCAGGACCACTTTTGACAGCTCGCCCAGACCAAAGACAATAAACAATATGGGCAGAATGGCCATGGGTGGGATTAGAGATATAGCGGTGATCACCGGGGTCGAAAGCGCATCGAACATGGGAAACGCTCCCGTTGCCAAGCCGAATGTCAGTCCCAGCAGGGCGGCTATGGCAATGCCGCTGAGTAAACGTGTCAGACTACTGGCCGTGTCCCGCCACAGCAGGTATTGCCCGGTGCGTTTACTGGGTTGAAAAGCATGTCGGTCCACGGCCGCGGACATTTCACTGAAGCTGGGCAACAGCTTGTCTTTAGGGTTTTCCGCCTTGCGTGCGTCCGACTGGTACTGATATACCAGCAACAGTACCAGGAACGGCAGCAAGCCCAGCGTTATTTTTAAGAACATGCTGGGCTGGGCGTTAATCCAGCGTCGTGACCTGCTCATTGGCGGCGTGCCTACAGTTTGCCGTCTGCCGCCATTTGCATATAGGTTGGATCAAAACGCAGCAGCACGTTGTCCGCGTCCCCAAAGATGCCTGCCGGTGTGGCAATGCCGATAAATCCGGCGTCAGGGGCGCCCTCTCCCAGCAAGCCGTGGGTGAACGAAAACTCGGCTACATACTGCATGGTTTGCAGAAGATCCGGGCTGTTCACGAAGTCTACCGCGTCGCCGGCGGCGTAATACATGTGGGTTGACGCCAGCTGCATTTCGTAGCCAGCCAGATCCGTACCCGATGCTTTGCCCATGGACGCTCTGACGTCAGCGCTTTCCTGCATGTTTTGCATAATCTCGTACCACGCACCTGCCAGCGCCTTACCCAGGTTTGGGTTTTCCTGCAGTGTTTGTGTATTGATCATCAGGGTGTCGATAATTTCACCGGGGATAGAAGCTGAGTCGAATACCTTTGTGGCTCCGGGCATCTTCAGAATCTCCGCCACCAGGGGATTCCAGGTCACTACACTGGTGACGTCCTTGGTGGTATAGGCAGAGACCATGTCCGCATCCGAGGTGTTGACAACGGTGACGTCTTTTTCGGCGAGGGAAACAGAATCCAAGGCTCTAGCCAGCAGGTAGTGGGAAACACTGAGCTCAACCAGATTAACCTTTTGCCCTTTGATTGCGGACAGAGATGTTTCATCTTTCAGGATAATGGCGTCGTTACCATTGGAAAAGTCCCCGACAATCAAGGCGGTGGTGTCAACACCGCCGGCGGAGGGAATGGTCAGGGCATCCATATTGGTCATGGTACAGGCATCAAACTCGCCGGCGGTGTATTGGTTGATGGACTCGATGTAGTCGTTTATTTGCACCACCTCTATATCGATGCCGTATTTGTCCGCCCACTTGTTAACAATGCCGGCCTCAGCACCATAACCCCAGGGCATCCAGCCGACGTAGATCGACCAGCATACCCGAAACGAATCCCGCTCAGCCACGGCTTGCCCCAGGGGAACAGCAGATAGAATCAAAAGGCAGGTGGAGAATATCAGGGGAGTAAAGAAGCCGCGTTGGCGGCGGGTGGTTTGTGTTTTATGTGCCGAAAATAGCTTGTACATCAAGGAACTCCTAACTGGTCACTAGAGAGTGTTCTGGTATGCACCAAAAATCTCCCGGGCTTTTATCCCTCCGTGTAACCTTAGGTCTTGTGCACCTTAACAAGGTCGACAGCTCTCGGACCAGACGCTGCATCAGCCGGAACCCTAGCTATCCATTTTATGGCTGCGTTGTCCTGTTGAACAAACAATACCAGAACGCAGTTTTGTCTAATCACGCTTATCGCAATTTTGTATGTGAGGATCTGCAATTCGTATGCCAACGGATGCCCGCAACGGTTTTGCCCCTTTGTGTGTGATTTTTTGCGCATTAACGGGCTTATTGGGGCGGGCGGCCCAGCAGGATGCAACATTTTGGTGCATGGGCAATGGCGAGTGCACCAAAACTGTGTGTATTGGTCAGGCAGGTGCCGCGCAAACGTGAAAATTGCCGGTTAAACCACCGGAGCAGAGCGCTTAAAAACGCTTTTTGATCAACTTTTGGACTTTGGCACAGTCTGTGCAGAACACCGGTTGCAAAGGCTTGGGCTGTGATCGCATGTGCATATGCCGCTTCAGTTTAAGCCCGGTTAACTACATTAGATAAAACAATAAGGGGTTTATAATGCACATTTCTAGATTGGTACGCGGAATTTTCGGGATGGCTTTGCTGTCCAGTAGCGTTGCGGTTTCCGCGGCGGAAATGTCAGGTTCTGCAACCTTGGCCACCGACTATGTATTCCGGGGTGTTTCTCAAACCAGCGAGAAAGGTGCCGTACAGGCGGGCCTTGATCTTGCTTTTGACAACGGCGCCTATATTGGCACCTGGGGATCAAACGTCGATTTTGGCTCGGAAGTGACCACGGAAATGGACTTTTTTGCCGGATATGCCTTTGATGTTGCCGAGGGTGTCACGTTAGACCTCTCCTACATTTACTTTTACTATGCCGGGAACGAATCCGCGCTGAACTACAGCGAATATGTGGCTTCTCTGAGCGTCTCTGATGTTTCATTTACATTGGTCTATTCGCCGGACTACTTCGGTAGTGACGAAAACGCTCTGGTCTACAACATTGACTATTCCTTAAGCTTAAGCGAAAACGTCTCGTTGGATTTCCACATTGGCTATACCGATACCGAAAGTGAAGCTCTGGGCACCGATGAAGACAGCTACATCGACTATCTTGCCGGTATCAACTATGACTGGAGTGGGACAACCTTTACCCTGGCCGTTGCGGGTACCGATGCTGATGAAGACGAAAATTTTGGTGACGCCGGTGAAGCACGGGCTGTATTCTCAGTCAGCCGGTCTTTATAAAAACCGGATAAGCGCAAGCTTTTCCTAGGGGGCCGAAAGGGGCTGACCCACACTGTGTGGGCCAGCCTTTTTTATGCCCCGGACCAACCCCCTTTTCCCGCCCCAAACCCTAAGCAAGACCCTGACAAACTGATTTTGTTGCTGACCGTTGAGTTTTCGTTGAGAGAAGCCGGTTAGATTGACCTAAAATGTCCGCACCATAAATTGGGTGGAAACATCTGCGTGGCAAAGCTGGGTGGACAGGGTGGACACGGTGGACAGGGTAGACAGTCGGAACCGCACCGGCTTGCACTGGGGTGTTTTCTCCTTTGCCTGGGTACCTTGGTTTCCGGTGGCTGCCGGGAAGTTGAACAGGCCACCATTAACAGTGTTGAAGACATCAGATTTGCGCGGATCGGCGTCACTACCGGGTCTACCCCGGCACAATTGGCTTACGAACGGTTTCCCGAGGCGCAGGTCAGCGAATTTGGCGATTCAACAGATTCGTTGGGTGCACTCCAGGCGGGACATATCGACGCAACCATTACCAGCATTAATGCCGGTCTGATGGCGGTGCGCCATAATCCTGACTTGAGATTGCTGGAGACCACCCTGCGCGAGGAACAAACCTGTGCGGCGGTGCGTAAGGGCAACGAAGCACTTCGCGCTCAAGTTAACCGGGTTATCCGCAAGTTACGTCAAAACGGCACCCTGGCCGACATGAGCCGACGCTGGTTCAAGCAACAAGCAGGGCCTTACGAAGAACCCGAATATCAGTTGCCGACAACGGGAAAACCCCTGCGGGTTGGTGTCAGTGCCACCCGCGAGCCCTTTTCATTTGTAGATCAACAGGGCCGTGTTACCGGGCACGATGGTGAGCTGGCCCGTGCTCTGTCCGTGGAGCTGGGCCGGCCCCTGGAATTTATGGACACCCGCTGGGATGCGCTGGTTCCTGCGCTGCAAGCGGGAAAAATTGACATTATTGTTACCGGGATGAGTTACTCCGCGGAAAGAGCGGAACGTATCGACTTTACCGACAGCTATTATAACAACAAACTGGTGGTGCTCACCCGGGTACCGGCCGGACACAAACCGGCGGCCACAAAAAGGCTTGCCGCGACCGATCTGGCCACCGCCAAGGTAGGGGTGCTGCAGGGTTCGGCCCACGATGTTTTTGCGCAGAAGAACTGGCCCGGGGCAGAGCTGCTGCACTATACCAACTATGCAGATTTGTTGGTTGCCGTAGAGGGAGGTAAGGTTGCAGGGGGGATTTCGGATATCGATCCGTTGCGTGAAGCAATGCGGACAAAACCCGGATTCCAGCCTTTGCAGCCGACGTTATTTTCTTCAGAAGTGGCTGCGGGCTTTCGCCGGGATAATGTCAGGCTCAGACGTCAATTTGACGAATTTTTGTACCGGCTTTCCGAAAGCGGTGAGCACGCCGCTTTTTTACACCGTTGGCGTGAGGCTTCCGATTTCGACATGCCGGTGCTTGACATGCCTGTTCAGGGTGAGCCCCTGCGTGTTGGTAATGCCATTTTAGGGTTACCTCAAGTAGCGGTGCGGAATGGTGAACTGGTGGGGCTGGATGTGGAGCTTGCGCAGCGGTTTGGCCTGTATCTGAAGCGGCCTGTGGAATTTGTGACGTTGGATTGGCAGGCGCTGATTCCGGCATTAACATCGGGAAAGATAGACGTGGTCATATCGTCCATGTTCGCCACCCCTGAGCGCAGGGAGCGTATTGCCTTTTCGCATCCCTACTACAAGGCGGACGTGGTTGCCTTTGTGCACCGTCCGGTGTCGGGTGTCGGCCAGCCACAAACCCAAACTCAGCCCGGCTTCTGGGCCAGTGCCGCAAGCAGTTTTCACAGCAACATTATTCGCGAAGACCGTTATCTTCTGCTGTGGGATGGGCTCAAAACAACCATCTGGCTGTCGTTGTGGTCGACCCTGTTGGGGACTTTGTTAGGCGGTGTCGTCTGTTTCATGCGGATGTCACCCCTTAAGGTCATGCAGCTTCCGGCAAAAGTGTACATATCCGTCATGCGGGGTACACCGGTTCTGGTGCTGCTGATGTTAATCTTCTATGTCATCTTTGCCTCAAGTCAGATCAGCCCGGTGGTGGTGGCGGTTGTCGCCTTTGGTCTGAACTTTGCGGCCTATGTGGCGGAAATTTTCCGCAGCGGCGTACGCAGTATCGATCCGGGCCAGACCGAAGCAGGGCTGGCAATGGGATTCAGCAAACTGGCAACCTTTATCCACATCGTGTTACCGCAGACGGTGCAACGTATATTGCCGGTCTACAAAGGTGAATTTATTTCTCTGGTGAAGATGACTTCCATCGTGGGTTATGTTGCGGTCCATGATCTGACCAAGGCATCGGACATCATTCGCAGCCGTACCTTTGATGCCTTCTTCCCCATCATTATGGTGGCGGTACTTTACTACTTGATTGCCGTCTTTCTGACTCACGCCCTGGAGTATGTTGAAAAGATGACCGACCCACAGCGCCGCCGGCGGATTTGATTAAGCCATATGATTAAGATCGAGGCGTTACGCTGCAGCTATGGTGATTTGGAGGTGCTTAAAGGGGTGAGCGCTGAAATAGAAAAAGGTGAGGTGATCAGTATTATTGGTCCGTCGGGCTGCGGTAAGAGTACCTTCTTGCGTTGTCTGAATCTGCTGGAGCAACCGGACAGTGGATCCATACGTGTTGACGGCCTGGAATTGCTGGCCCCGGGTGTGGAGGTTGCCAAGATACGCCAGCGCATGAATATGGTTTTCCAGTCTTTTAACCTGTTTGAACACATGACGGTCAGGGAAAATCTGACCCTGGCACCGGTCAAGCTGCGAGGCATGTCAAGAAGGGCGGCGGATGAAAAAGCGCTTGAGTTGCTGCGTACCGTTGGCCTGGCCGAACGTGCAGACCATTTACCCCGCGAACTTTCGGGAGGGCAAAAACAACGTGTAGCCATTGCACGGTGTTTGGCCATGGACCCGGATATCATCCTGCTGGATGAACCAACCTCTGCCCTGGATCCAACCATGGTTGGGGAGGTGCTGGCTGTCATTCGAAACCTTGCTGAGCGTGGCCTGACCCTGCTGATTGTCACTCATGAAATGGACTTCGCCAGGGAGGTGTCTTCCAGGGTGTTTTACATGCACCAGGGCAAAATACACGAAGCCGGGCCGCCCGATGCCATGTTCGATCAGCCGGTGCTTCGCGAAACCCGGGCTTTTGTGAAAATGGTCAAGTCGTGCCACTTGAACATAGAGTCTTCACAACCGGACTTATTTGCCCTGCATAGCCAGATAGAAAGTTTTTGTCAGAAACACCTGCTTGGCCGGAAGCAAATCCATCAGGTGCAGCTGCTTGTTGAAGAACTCATGGTGGTGTTGACACCCGAATTGAAGCTGGGATCTCAATACCGGATGGAAATTGAGTACATTCAGGGCCAGCGAACCGTGCAGGTTAATTTGCGCGGGCTTGAGGGCACAAACACGGTTGTCGGCAGAAACACCATGCCGCTTTTTGGTCAGTCCCCACCCGCCGGCGAGGATATGTCCGAGGATCTCAGTGCCACCCTGATTTTGAATCTGGTGGAACGCCTTGAGTTCAAGGAAGATGCCGGGGGCGCGTTCGAGTTTTTGATGAAGAAACCCGTGCCCGACTGAGGTTGCGGGTCAGCCTGGGTCTGGTCCATTGTTGAGGGTTGCTGTCCGGATGCCTCCGCTAAACAGGATGCAGGCGCACGGGGACGTTTTTTATGCCGCGGATAAAGTTATTGGGTAGACGTTCAATGTCGCCAACAACCTCTATCCAGTGAAAGCGCTGCATGATTTCTTCCCAAAGGACACGTAGCTGTAGTTCCGCCAGCCGGTTCCCCATACACCGGTGGACACCAAATCCAAAGGCAACATGAGCGCGGGCGTTAGGCCGGTCGATAATCAGTTTTTCGGGATTTTCGAAGACACTTTCGTCCCGGTTGCCGGACAGGTACCACATCACTACCTTATCACCTTCCTTTATCCGTTGGCCGCCCAACTCATAATCTTCCAGGGCAGTTCTTCTCATATGGATAACCGGGGTCTGCCAGCGAACGATTTCGGCTACCATATTGGGAATCAGCGCCGGGTTGTCACGCAGCTTCTGATACTGGTCCGGAAACTTGTTAAGGCCAATCACGCCGCCGCTGATGCTATTGCGGGTGGTATCGTTGCCCCCCACAATAAGCAACAGAATGGTCCCCAGAAATTGTGCCGGGTCCTCGTTAAGTTTTGCGGTTTCCCGGTTGTGGATCAGCATGGAAATCAGATCAAATTGAGGGGGTTCGGTGGCGCGCTCCGTCCAAAGCTGGTAAAAGGCTGCCGCGGCACCCATCAGTTCCTCATAACGTTTGGCCATGTCGATGCTGTCATCACCGGTGACCTCGGGCACGGCGGTAGCGAGATCGGACCAATACACCAGCTTGTGGCGCTCTTCGTAGGGGAAGCCAAACAAAGTAGCTAACATTCTTGCGGTCAGTTCAATGGACACCTCCTGAACCCAGTTAAAGGTCTCGCCAACCGGCAGGTTTTCGAGAATGTCTACAGCCCGTTCGCGGATCAAGGGTTCCAGTTCTGCCAGGTTCTTTGGCGCCACGGTGGGGGTCACCGCCTGGCGCTGTTTCATGTGTTTGGGCTCGTCCATGGTAATAAAGCTCTGGCCCTGTATCTGTCCTTCAACGGCAACATAGGGATCCACAATGGCGATGCCCCCTTTTTCCGAGGAAAACACTTTGTGATGGGTATCTACTTCCTTGATCAGTTTGTGGCTGGATACGGACCAGAAAGGCCCGTTGGCGCTATCCGCCAGATAGTGGACCGGCGCTTCTTTGCGCAGGCGCGCAAACCAGGGCTGCCAGGTATCATGTTGAAATAGCTCCGGCCGGCTGACATCAATTTCTTCCAAAGGTGTGTTGTTAACGTCACGGGTAGTGCTGGCATTCATGGTGGCTCCTCGCAAGCGCGTATCTGCGACAACACGCAGGTGATTGACCGCCTTAAGTTAGAGGGATAAAAATCCCGCGTCAATTCACAATGCCTCAGGTCAACACGGGTTTGGCCGGGTGTCTTGAAGACCGGCGAGACTAGCCGCAATTTACAATTCAACTTAAACTGCTTCAGCCGCAACACAAGTTGCAGAGGTCGACCCAGCGGGTTGGTACAACAAAGACATGTCATTACGGAGGGCATATACATGCATACTTATGAAAATTTTTATATTAACGGCCAATGGCAAAAGCCGGATGGTGACGACAGAATTGAAGTCATCAACCCATCCACCGAAGAGGTCTGTGGTGTGGTGCCATCGGGAAATGCAGCGGATGTAGACGCGGCGGTTGCCGCAGCCAAGGCAGCTTTCGTCGGCTGGTCTCAAACGTCAGCACAGCAGCGCTCGGAAATTATCAGTAATTTGGTTGATGTCCTGTCGGCCAATATGCAAAAAATCGGTGAGCTGTGTGCGGAAGAATTGGGCACACCCATTGGGTTGAGTACACCGGTCCACGGAGGTTTGCCGGTTGGGGTGCTCACCGCCTTTAAAGAGGTGCCTTTCGAAATGGAAAAAGAGGAGCAAATTGGTAACTCGGTTGTAATCAAGGAACCCATTGGCGTTTGTGCCTTTATTACGCCGTGGAATTTTCCGCTGCACCAGATTGTAGCCAAGGTGGCGCCGGCGTTGGCGGCGGGTTGCACTATGGTGATTAAACCCAGCTCAGATACACCTTTAACGGCATATTACTTTGCGGAGCTGGTGGATGGTTTGGGACTTCCTCCCGGGATAATCAATGTGGTGACCGGGCCGGGCCGAACCGTGGGTGAAGCCATGGCTACCCACCCGGATGTAGATATGGTGTCCATTACCGGCTCCACGGAGGCGGGTATTCGGGTTGCTCAGCTTGCGGCGGGTTCCGTAAAGCGGGTCAGTCAGGAACTCGGCGGCAAGTCCGCGTGTGTTGTTCTGGAAGATGCTAATGTTGCTGAAGTTGCCGGTGCTACCGCCGGGGGTATTTGCATGAACAGCGGCCAAGTGTGTGCCGCCTTGTCGCGCATGATTGTACCGCGCAGCAAACAGGACGAAGCGGTGGCAGCGGCCAAGGCGGTTGCTGAAAGTGTGGTTGTCGGCGGCGCTTTTGAGGAAGGGGTTGGCATGGGACCCGTGGCTTCCCAGGCGCAATTGGATTCGGTCAGAGCCTATATTGACCAAGGCATCAAAGAAGGGGCCACCCTGGTTACCGGCGGCACGGGCAAACCCGATGGCCGTAACGCAGGTTACTTTGTCAAGCCAACAATTTTTTCCGACGTCAGCAACGATATGGTCATTGCCCAGGAGGAAATTTTTGGTCCGGTCCTGGCCATTATTCCTTATGACAGCGAAGAGGAAGCGGTGGCGATTGCCAATGACAGCATTTTCGGCTTATCCGGTGCGGTGCACTCCGCAGATCCGGAACGGGCAAAAAGCGTGGCTAAACAAATCCGCACCGGCCAGGTCTCCGTCAACGGCGGTGGCTTCAACCCGGCAGCACCGTTCGGCGGTTATAAACAGTCCGGCAATGGCCGGGAACTTGGGCACCACGGCTTGGCGGAATACATTGAACTGAAGTCCCTGCAGCTTTAAACCCAAATTAGGCCCTGCGTCTAAAGCGCGTTAGCGACCCCAGCCTGGTGACAGGCTGGGGTTTTTATTGCCGGGATACCTGCGTTAGCCGGGGGCGGATTATTGGCTCTATTTATACTTGTATTATTTCTAATATAGTGATTATATATTAGAAAATATGCAAATATAGGGTGCCTATGAAAGTACTGATTACCGGTGCAACCGGCGGTTTTGGCCGGATTCTGGCAGATTTTCTGCTCCGGCAAGGTTTGCAGGTGGTGGGTACCTCCAGGCACCCTGACCGGCATGAGTGCAGCTTCCCGCTGTACCCGCTGGATGTTTCTGACGACACTTTTGTTGCTGAGGGAATACAGTACATTCTCAGCCGGGAAGAACGGATCGATGTACTTGTTAACTGCGTTAACGAACTTGTAATCGCCAGTACGGAAGAGCATCGCGTAGCGGATCTGTGTGCGCTTTATCAGACCAATGTTTTTGGGGTCATGCGCGTATCCAAGGCGATCTTACCCGCTTTTCGCCGGCAGCAAAGCGGGCTGATAATCAATATGAGTTCCCTTGGCGGACTGTTGGCTGTGCCTTATTTTGGCGCTTATACATCAGCCAAATTTGCCCTGGAAGCGCTAACCGAAGCGTTGTACCACGAGCTGAGGGATGAGCCCATTGATGTTGTCATCATGCAGCCGGTTGCCATGTATATGGAACGCCCGGCAACGGGTAGTCATCTGCGGGTAGCGGATGGTGTTGCTGCGGATTCTTTCAGCCACAACGTGGTCAACATGATGGCCAGAGATACCGCATCGAGTAAACTGAAGCCTGAGCGGGTTGCGGCAAAAATTCACCAGATCATCCGGATGAAAAAGCGGCCCCTGCGTGTGCCCATGGACCGGGCCAGAGCCATTACCCTGGTCAAGCGGATTGCCCCGCAACGGATAATTAACGGTTTGATCGACAACCTTATGAAGAACGCGGGGGCACCATAGTGGTTCAGTTGTGCCCGGATGATGTCCGTACCCGGGAGGTGTTAACCTGGCAAGGCGTCCACCTTATACACTTCCGCAATTCCACCTGTTCGCAGAAGGTAAGAATTTTTCTCAACCTCAAGGGTATTCAATGGCACTCTCATCCGCTGAATTTGCTGCGCCAGGAAAACTATCAGCCCTGGTTTTTGGGCATTAATCCTCGGGGGTTGGTGCCGGTGTTGATTCACGACGGCCAGATTCACATAGAAAGCAACGACATACTGACCCACATCGAGGCTTGTTTTACCACACCGGTGTTAATACCGCCGGAGCATGCGGCGGTGATCAGGACAGGCTTGGCTGCGGAAGACCGCTTACATCTGGATATTCGCGCCCTGACCATGCGTTTTTTAACACCAAAGTCTGTAGCGCTGAAAAGACCTGATTTATTGCGCCGGTATGCGCAACACACCGGCACCATTGCCGGCGCACCGGATCCCCATAAGGCGGTTGAGGTTGAGTTCTGGCGGAATTTTGCCGCCCGGGGTATTACCGATGACCAAGTTTGTTGTGCCGTTGAGAATTTCCGAGAGGCCTATACGGAATTCGACAGGCAGCTGCAAAGCGGGGAATTCCTGTGTGGCAATAAGGTATCGGTTCTGGATATCGCCTGGTTCATTTACACCCACCGTTTAACCGCAGCGGGGTATCCTTTTGCGGAATTACACCCGCAGGTACACCACTGGTACCGGGGACTACTGGCGCAAGCGGCTTTTGCCCGGGAGGTCAGCTTGCCCGGGGCCGTGGGCCTGGCCTTGAGTGTGTTTCAGTTGGGGCAAAAACTGCGTGGCCGGTCATTGGCGCACCTTGCCGGGTTCGGTTGAATACGGCAGAGCTTTAACGGGTTAACTACAGGATACTTATTATGCAATACGAAAACCGTCACCATTGGGATCTGGACGCCTGGCCGCAGATGTACGGCAAGCTCAAGGAATTGCAGGCCATGATTTTTTTCAGTGAACCCGGCATTGAAATTAACCTGATGACATTTACCGTGGCCAGCTTGGCTGCCGGATGCCGTCATTGCCAGGCGCATGGTGCATACGGCCTGGATAAAATAGGCTTACCCCTGGAGAAAATTCAAGCCCTGTGGGACTTTCAGACGTCTGCGCTGTTTTCCCCCCGGGAACGCGCAGCCCTGGGCCTGGGGATGGCCGGGGGTTGTTCGCCCAGTGCTGTGGAGCCGCAGCATCATGCTGACATACGCGCCCACTTCAATGATGCCCAGGCCCGCACCTTAATCAGTGTGGTGGCGCTGAGCGGCTTTATGAACCGGTACAACGATACCCTGGCCACGGTCACGGATGCCGAATCTTCGGATTGGGCGCAAACTCACCTGTCAGGTCTGGGATGGTCCCTGGATAAGCATGTGGGTGATGCACACGAACAACGCGCCGGCCCACCCGGCGGGTAAGGCGAGTCTTGCGCAAATAGGGGGTACCTGACGTATTGGAGCGTATTTGAGGTTGATGTTGCGCAAGACAACATCATTTAACTGTGCGCCCGGCTAAATTTCAGGCGGCGGGCTGGGTGCAGTACAGGCGCGAATCCTCCAGCGCATCAGCGCGAATCTGGCTGGGATAGTCCGGATCACCGGTCATGTCAAAAAAAGCCTGTAGCGTGGGGTATTCGACAAGGATCACCTCATCCCATTCGTCAGTACCAATGACGGTAGCCGCAACATCTCCCAGGTAGCGGATTTGGGCGCCGCTGCGCTGCAGGAAGGGTGCAGCCGCTTCGCCGTAGCGCTGATAGGTTTGCCTGCCGCCATCTGCCTTGAACTTGAGCAAATTCAGCATGGTCACGGATGCCTGGGGGTCCAGAGTGCTGAGCTGCTCCAACTGCTGTGGGGACGGGGAAAGATAAGATTGAGTCATAGCCATGGCCGTTGCTTAGGTCAGCAACAGTGTAACAAGTTTGTCTTAAGGGGAATCAGGAATTTCTATACAGTTGCGCACCGCGCGTTGCAAGGCCGGATGACTGACCGTGGCCGGGGTTTTGTCCCGGGTGAACACACTTATGGGTGCTCTAGGCATAGCCTCATGCAGTTGTTAGGCTGAACCTGGCGGACATGACCCGCACGCTGTCACCCTATTGGAGATTAACCATGGCGTTTCAATATATTCAGGACAATCCCTTATGAGCCCTTCCCGGGTGCGCCTGCATGTGCTGGGTGCGGGGCATATGACCGGTGCTATGAGTGGTTTTCTTCGTGGCGAAGCCGGCGACATTACCTTTCCAGTGCCCATCTATGTCATCGAACACCCCCAGGGTCTGGTGCTGATCGACACGGGTTTACACCCGGAACTGATAGAGACCACGCAGCGGTTGAGACGATTGGCGGACAGTTTCCAGTTTCATCTGGCGGCAGACGGTTCCCAAGCGTGTGCGGCTGTGCTTCGTTCAGCCGGTTTTGATCCGGCCCTGGTGACCCATGTCATCCTCACCCATCTGCACTTTGATCACGGTGGTGGCCTGTTGCAAATTCCCAACGCCACCCTGCTTGTCCAGGGCCGGGAGTGGCAGGTGCTGAGTGACTCTGCCCAGGTAGAATTGGGGGCTTACAACCCCGACGATGTTGACCTGGGCCACCAGCGCATGGAGCTGGACGGGGACCACGATGTATTTGGTGACGGCACGGTTACGTGTTTGTTGACCGACGGACACACTCCGGGACATCAGTCGGTGCGGGTGCGCACAGAAACCGGTGTTTATGTGGTGTGTGGCGACTGTTGTTATCTGCGCCGGAGCCTGGAGAACGAGCATTTGCCGGCATTTTGCTACAACAGTGAGCGGCAACTGGAGAGCATCCGCAGACTTGTCCGGGAGAAGGACAAAGAAGGGGCAACTCTATTATTTGGGCATGATCCCGAACAATTCCGCCGGATTGCCGAGGACGGTTTGAACAGCGGCGTTTGACCGGACCGGCAATGGGAGTAAAGGGAGATATTGTTATGGTGTCACGTATACCCGGCAGAGCTGGGCTGAGCAAAAGCCGGCGCTTCAACCAACGCTGCTTGCAACCCCCCTTGGGCACGGTGCTGGCGGTCTTGCTGGGTCTGTGTCTGAGCCAACCGGGCTGGGCAGAGTATGACCTTGCCATCACCAATGTCACGGTGATCGGTACTCATACCGCATCAGCCAGGGCAGTGCCCAACCAGACGGTATACATCAGTGGGGAGCGTATTGCGGCGGTCCGGGAGTCTGCGGCGGATTCGGTAAACGCCGGGACGGTTATTGACGGCAAGAACCGCTTTCTTATTCCCGGGCTGTGGGATATGCATGTCCATGTGGTCTACGAACCCCGGCTGACCTCGCGGATGGCGGATCTTTTTCTGGACCATGGCATCACCAGCGTTCGCGATACAGGTGGCCTGTTGGCCCAATTGTTGCCGGAAATACAGAAGTGGCGTGCCCCGCAGACCGTGGCGCCATCCATCTATTTCAGTGGCCCGCTGCTGGACGGTGCCTTGGTGGTTTACGACGGTGATGCCCGGCCGGCTATAGGGCGCGCCAATCCCACCGTGCGAAGCGCGGCGGCCAGCGTTAAGACACTGGTTAAGGCCGGGGTGGACTTTATAAAAATATATGAATTGGTTTCGCCGGATGTATTTGCCGTGCTCGTTCAGGCGGCAAACGAACATAAATTGCCCATCGCCGCCCATGTTCCGTTGGCGCTTGCCGCTGATCAGGCCGGGGCCAAGGTTAACTCCATGGAGCACTTGCGCAACGTGGAATTGGCCTGTGCTGATGACGCGGACGCCCTGCTGACAGCACGGCGCCGCCTGCTTGCCGCACCTGAACAGGCCACCGGCCATGCGCTGCGGGCCGGTCTGCATGCCGCATTCAGACCTCGGGCCCTGGCCACTGCGGATGTACAATCCAGCCGCTGTCAAAAAGTCATCAGCGCGCTGGCACAGACCATACAGGTGCCGACGCTGAGATTGAACACCATCAGTCAATATCCACCGGTGGCTAGAGCAGACTGGGGGCAACAACTGAATCAGCTGCCCCGGGAATTGGCCCTGTCCTGGCAGCAAACCGCCAACAGCTTTGTTGGCAGGGCCACACCGGATCAAATCAAAATGGCCCAATGGAGTATGGATCTGGTGACACAGATGCACCGGCAAGGCGTACCCATTGGGGCGGGCACGGATACACCCATTGGACAGGCCATCCCCGGTTACAGTTTACACACCGAACTGGAGCGATTAGTGGCTGCGGGCTTAAGTCCGGGCGCAGCTTTACATTCAGCGACGGTGATCCCCGCGCAGTTTTTTGGATTGCAGCACCAGCAGGGGAGTATTACTGAGGGACATGTGGCGGATCTGGTGTTGTTGGACAAAAATCCGCTTGCCGATATTAAAAATTCACGTTCAATTGTAGCCGTGATATCCAGGGGGCAACGGGTGCGTTAGGCTGCCGGCGACTCACCGTCCGCAAGGCGACGGGCCTGGATACCGGCCTGTATTTCAGCGTAGCGTTGGTGATCAATGCGGTAGCGCAGGTAAAACAGCACACCGGTGATGGATAGCAGGCTGGTTGCCGGCCCCTCCATAAAACCCAGCCACCACAGCACGTTGTCGGGTACGGTGCCGATTTCCGCCCCCCTTGGAAAGGCGATAACATCCAGGGCCACACCGCCGACGATGGCGCCCAGGGCGCTGGTTACCTTGTTAGCAAAGGAGCGTGAGGCATAGATCACCCCCTCGCGGCGGATACCTGTTTCCAATTCAACCTCGTCCGAGATATCCGCAAACATGGAATTGAAGCTGGCAAAAATCACCGGCAAACAAATACCCTGTACCAGATACCGCATGAAGTAGATCCAGAAAATCCAGGGTGAGCCATTCTCGGGAAACCAGGATACATCCAACAGGCGCATGACCAGAGCCGCGTTGGCGTTAACGACGACAATAACAGCCGGTACCACCAGGGCCATGCGTTTATCCAAACGATGGGTGATCCAGGGAGCCAGCGGCAGGCCTATCCACAAACCCAACAGGGTCCCCAGGGAGATCAGGCCAAGTTGCTCGGTGGGGATACCCCAGAAGTGCACGCCCATAAAGGGGCTCATCACCGCTTCCACGGCGATGGCAAAGGTTGTCAGCAACATGCCGAACAGGATAAGGCGGTACGACCGATTCCGGAACACCGCTTTAAAATCCTCAGCCACGTTGGCCACGGATAGGGTATTGGATTTCCGGTCCGGCTGCATAAAGGGGATTTCCTTGCGGGTGCCGAAGCAGCAGATCATGATGGCGGCAAACATCACAAAGGAGAAGAACTCGGCAAAGGGGGTATAACGGTCCGGATTCAGGGTGCCCGGATTAAACACCTCGGTTGTGGGAAAGAAATACCGGTATCCCACAAAGGAGACCGCCGCCATGGCGGTGATGGAAAAAACCGTACTGAAGGCAAACAGGGTTGAACGCTGGTGATAGTCCTGGGTCAGTTCCGCGCCCAGGGCTAAGTGGGGGACGTAGTAAAAAGTTAAGCTGCCCCGCACCAGGATGGCAAAACAGGTCATCCAAATGAAATAACTGAATTCCTGCATCCCTTCCGGGGGAGAAAACAGTGCAATGAAAGCTATGGCCAGCGGAAAGACCGAAACAAACATAAAGGGGTGACGGCGTCCCCACCGGCTCCGGGTTCGATCGCTGAGCACCCCGGCCACCGGATCCGAGATCGCATCAAAGACCAGGGCAATACCCAGGGCAAGTCCGGCCAGGGATCCGGAAATGCCGATGACCTGTTGATAATAAAATAACAAAAAGACGTTAAAAGCCTGATTTTTAACACCTTCTGCAACTTGTCCGATGCCAAAAGCAAACATCGTTGGCATCGACAGTTTACGCATGAACAACAGCCGGTTGGGGGCTAAACAGGTTTGTCGACGGCAAGCCAGGGTCCAGCGGTGGTGGACCAAAGACCTTGCCAGGTTGACCGGAAAGGTCAAGGGCCAAATTGTTTGCTGAAGTCAGTTGAGGAACAAAAGTCTGTCCTGCAATATGTGGTTCCTGGTGGGTGGGCTCACCTGAGGCGGACGGGAGGAGGCACCGTGATGACACAGGCAGATATAGTCATTCGTAACGCGCGAATTGTTGATGGTACCGGGGCACCCGAGCAGCCGGGAGATGTTGCGGTAAAGGATGGGCGCATTATTGCGGTAGGGCACCCGACAGATCGGCCGGCCGGCCGATCTCGAACAACCGGTAACCGTCGGCGGGCCACCCGATGGAATCGAGCAGGGCGTCCTCGTCCCGACGAGAATAG
>JANQMF010000061.1 GCA_028280225.1 Pseudomonadales bacterium
GGAAATTCCCAGTCTCGCCAATCGCCAGCCTTTCAGTTAAGTTGGCCGTATGACAGCACCGTCAACAATTCGCGGTAACGGGATACTCATTTTTGCTGCCCTGGTGATTATTGCCGCAGGGCTTAAAGCCGCCCAGGATCTGATGATTCCCTTCCTGCTGGCAACCTTTATCGCAACCATTGCCGCCACACCGATGTTCTGGATGCAGGGTAAGGGTGTGCCCCCGGCATTTGCCTTACCCGGGGTGATGATCGCAATGGTCATCATTGTCATACTGATGGGGGCCCTGGTGGCTCAATCCGCCTCTGACTTTTCCGCGCAGTTACCCCAGTACCAGGCTCGCCTGGCCACGGTACAAGGGGAGCTGGAACGGATGGTCCAACCGTTAATTGCGCCCCTGGGCATCGATATCGACGTGCGTTCCATATTGGCCAACTTTTCCCCCAATTCTGCATTGCAGATGGCCGGTACCACCCTGGCCCGCCTGGGTGGGGTATTAAGCAATAGCTTTCTGATCATCCTGACCGTTATTTTTATTCTGGCTGAAGCCTCCAGTTTCCCCAGAAAACTGTCCGACATACTCCAGGACCCTGAAAAAGACCTGCCTCACTTTGCCTTGTTTGCGGAAAATATGAATCGCTACATCGCCATCAAAACTTCGGTGAGCGTGGCGACCGGTGTTGTCATCACCCTCTTCTTGTGGATCCTGGGTGTGGATTTTCCAATCTTATGGGGGTTGTTAGCCTTTTTACTGAACTACGTCCCGACCATCGGCTCCATCATCGCCGCCATACCACCGGTTATTCTGGCCCTAATCCAGCTTGGCCCCGGCATGGCCGGTGCTGTTGCCCTGGGATTTTTAGCCACCAATATTGTGATGGGCAATGTAGTTGAGCCGCGTTTTATGGGACGCGGGCTTGGCCTTTCCACACTGGTGGTGTTTATGTCCCTGGTCATCTGGGGCTGGATATTGGGCCCGGTAGGGATGTTATTGTCCGTGCCCCTAACCATGACCGCAAAGATTGCCCTGGAGGCAAATCCTGGTACCCGTTGGCTTGCCCATCTGCTGGGACCCGCTGATGCGGAACATCTGCCCGGGGAAGGACAGGCCCCGCCGCCAGTCCGGGAAGAACAGGCGGAGTCCGGATAAGCTGAACCATGATGGAAAACCATGAGCCGTAAAGAGCAGGTTTACGAGCGTGCAAACATTCGCGCAATGCAGGGTTATAGCTACGGCGAACAACCCGAAGATGGGCGCACCATCAAACTGAATACCAATGAAAACCCCTATCCGGCAAGCCCCCGGGTGCAGGCGGCACTGGCTGGTGTTGATATCAGCAGCCTGCGCACCTATCCACAGGCCACGGCAAATCCCCTGCGCAAAATACTCTCGGAACTTCACGGCGTACCCCAGGATCATATTGTTGTCACTAATGGGGGTGATGAAGCCTTGCGGCTGGCCCTGACCACCTTTGTGGAGCCGGGACAGAATTTTGGCATGGCTGAACCCAGTTATTCCCTGTATCCGGTACTGGCCCAGATCCAGGATGCGGGTGTGCACCGGGTCTCCTTAAGCGATGACTGGCAGTACCCGGACGATTTTTGCACCCAACTTAATCAAGCCGGTGTTGCCCTGACCTGTGTGGTCAACCCTCACGCCCCCAGCGGCACTCTGCTGGACATCGGCCAGCTGGAACACATGGCGGCTGAACTTGACGGTGTGCTGCTGATTGATGAGGCTTACGCGGATTTTATCGACCCGGCCCAAGGCTACAACACCACCACCTTGCCGGCGCAATTTAACAATGTGCTTATTCTGCGCACATTCAGCAAAGGCTACAGCCTGGCCGGATTACGACTGGGGTATCTCCTGGGTAGCCCGGGTTTAATCGACCCCATCGTCAGCAAAACCCGGGACAGCTACAACGTTGATCACTTAAGCCAGGTGCTTGGCGTTGCCGCTATTGAGGATCAGGCATATGCCCGGGAAACCTGGCAAAAGGTCCGGAAGCAGCGCACCCTGTTACAAAATAATCTGCGCCAACTGGGGTTGACCAGCCCACCCAGTCAAAGCAATTTTCTGCTGGTTGACGTACCACCCGAGTGCAAACTCAGTGCCGCGCAGATTTATGCCGCGCTGAAACAAGCCGGTGTGTTGGTCCGTTACTTCGACACCCTGAGCAGGAAAATCCGTATCACCGTGGGTACCGCGGAGGAAAATGACACCCTGCTTAAGGCGCTAACCCATCTGCTAAATTGAGGATGCACCGTGACGGACAACCCTAATATTCCCGGGCACCACCTGGTTTGCGCCGCGGATATCAATTCCCTGCCCGAAACACGGGTGCAGCATCAGTTTAACGCCAATGCCATCCGGCACACCAAAACCCTGTCCGAAACCACCGGCATGCAGCGTATCGGCATTCATCAGGTCCGCCTGGCGCCGGGCTGCGACTCCACCACGCATCACAGCCACGACGCGGATGAAGAGTTTATCTACGTGCTGTCCGGTTTTGGCGTGGCGCGGATTGGTGACGAGGAGTTTCAGATTGGACCCGGGGATTTTATGGGCTTTCCCGCCCCGTCACCGGCACACAGCATGTCAAATACGTCGGACGAGGATCTGGTGTACCTGATGGGGGGTGAACGCAACCCGTGTGACGTTGTTCACTACCCGGATATCCAGCGCAGCATGGTAAAAAGCCAAGGTCGGCGGACCTGGTTTGACTGGAAAGACGGCAACGAACTGCCCGGGCGGAACTGATCCTCAAAAACGGCTCTAACCCGCCGAGCACAATGATTCCTTACCGCGACGACAATCCAACCCTGCACACCCCGATTGTCACCTACGTGATTATCGGCATGAACATTGTGGTGTGGGCAGTGGTACAGGGTTTTGGCGCCGCTGAGCCACTGGCGGCAAGTTTTTGCCAATATGCCCTGATCCCCGGCGACTTACTCAACACAGCACCCGCCGGCAGCCTCTTTGCCGTCAGCGAAACCCTCGCCTGCAGGGTGGATGGGCAATACAATTTTGCCTCTCTGTTCACCTCCATGTTTATGCACGGCAGTTGGCTGCACATCATTGGCAACCTGCTGTTTTTGTGGGTATTTGGCGATAATGTTGAAGACATTATGGGTCCCGGGCGGTTTGCCGTGTTTTATGTATTGTGTGGTCTGGCTGCGGCCCTGGCCCAGATTGTCACCGAACCGGGCAGCCTGGCTCCCATGGTCGGCGCATCCGGAGCCATTGGCGGGGTCATGGGTGCCTACGCCATCAGCTTTCCCCGCGCCCGGGTACATTTGCTGATCATCCTGATTGTCTATGTCACCACGGTATCGGTCCCGGCGATACTGATGCTGGGCTACTGGTTTGTTTTACAGTTGATTTCAGGCCTTGGTGTACTAGGCAGCCAAGGTACCGGCGGGGTAGCTTTTTGGGCCCATATCGGTGGATTTGCCGCCGGTATCGGCCTGGTATTCGTTTTTCGCCGCCGGGATCTAATGAACGCCCGCAAGCGCATGCCCTCCTGACGCTTGCCGGCAATTTTCGGGCCTACACCGGACCAGACAACCGCGCCATAGTCGAGTACCCTTTGGCTATTTATGATCTGTGAAAACCTCCACAGCAAAGACCACAAACGCGCCAAGAGCCAACAAATAAGGACTACACCATGACTCAATTACCCTCCGTCAGCCTCGCTGCGATCCCAGGACGCCGCACCAAAACCATCGAAGTGGCTCAGGAAATTGAAAAAAGGGGCTTTCCGGGTATCTACGGTCCCAGCCTGGGTGACAGCCTGTCGTTGTGCACGGCCATTGCCATGGCCACTGACAACATCAACCTTGGCACAACCATTACCCCGATATATACCCGTCATGTGGCTGACTTTGCCGGTACTGCGGCATTCCTGCATGAAATATCCGGCGGGCGTTTCCATTTTGGTGTTGGGGTCAGCCATGCTCCCGCCATGAACCGCATGGGCATCACCCAGGGCAAGCCACTGAGTGATATACGGCAGTTTGTGGAAGAGTTACGCGGGGTGCCCCGGGTCGGTGATCTGCCACCCCTGGTCCTGGCCACCTTGCGCGACAAGATGATTAAGCTGGCGGAAGAAATAGCTGAAGGCATGGTATTCGCCAACGGCGCCCGTTCCCACATGAGCCACTCTCTGGGGGTGCTCGGCGGGGATACGCGCAGCAGCAGCTTTTTTATCGGCAACATGATTCCCACCTGTATCAGCGACGACCGGACCGCCGCCATGGCGGTAAACAGAAAAACCCTGACCAGTTATGCCTTTCTGCCGAACTACCGCAATTATTGGAAAGAGGCGGGATACGAAGAGGAAATGGTTGGCGTCGAAAAGGCGCTGGCGGACCAGGACCTGGACCGGGTGCCGGAGTGTTTATCGGATCGCTGGCTTGCGGACACCACCCTGTTCGGCACCCCAAGTGAGGTACGCGAAGGGATTGAGGCCTGGTTTGATGCCGGCATAAAAACCCCAATTATTGTCCCTTCCGCGGTCAGCGGCGGACAAATGCAAGCCCTGCAGGAGTTTTTTGACCTGTGGACCTAGAGTCACCACAACCCATCCGCTGCATCCGGCTGATCCGCCATGGCAAATCTGCTGTTGGGGGTGCTGACCACCTGCGCCCCTTGAATGACCGGGGTAAACGTAACGGCATTGCCATGGCGGGCTGGTTGTCAGGACAGGACAATCCGGTTGAGTGGGTCTGGAGCAGCACCGCGACCCGCGCTGCCAGTACCGCGGAATATGTGGCATCCGCTTACGGGATCGATCCGGCAATGGCACCGGAGCTGTACCTGGCAGACGCTGAAACGCTCCTGGATTGCCTGCGCGGCACACCCGGGCACATCACCAGTGTTGCCCTGGTTGCCCACAACCCGGGAATAACCCACTGTGTCAACCTGTTAAGTCCCCATTCCATCACGGACAATCTGGTGACCTTTGCCGTGGCGGCGTTTGCATATCAGGGCGAATGGGCCGACCTGGCTTTTGGCAACACAAGATTTATCCGCCTGGATTCGCCCAAGAGTTTGTTTGGCCCCTCCACGGAAATTAAGGACTGACCCGCTTAGGCTTACCCAGCCTGGCCACGTAAAAACCATCCCACACCGACGACGGTAAAATGCGCAAGCTCATCTCAAGGCCCGGACTGAGTTGGCGTTTACCCCACCGGGCCAACCCGGGCACTGTGCGGCAACTCAGGGCCCGCAGGGATTCCGCGGGCAAACAAGGCAGCAGTTGGGCATCCGTGTGCTTTAACAAGTTATCAACCACCAGTTCGTTTTCTTCCGGACTAAAACTGCACGTGCTGTAGACCAGCACCCCACCCGGCTTTAACGCGGCGTAGGCTGAGCGCAACAGGCGCCTTTGTTTGCGCTGGCATTCCTTGACCTTGCGCAACGACCAATGTTGGTAGGTTGATGCTTGACTCCAGCGCATGCGGCTTTCCGAACTGCATGGCGCGTCCAGCAAGACACGGTCAAAACGGTCCGGGACTGCCCGCCCGACACCGCGACCGTCCCGTTGATAAAGATCTACATTGCTGACCCCACAGCGGGTCAGATTGGCGCGCAGCCGGTGAAATCGGGCCTTGACCGGTTCCACCGCGGCAAGCCGGCCCTGATTGGACATGGCAGCGGCCAGGACCAGGGTTTTGCTGCCCGGGGCCGCGGCCAGATCAAGGACCTCCTCACCCGGCTGGGCACCCAGAATCCAGGCAGCAAAGACACTGGAAGCGTTTTGTATGTAAACCGCCCCGTCAACGACCGCCGGATGCCGGCTCAAACCAAAAGACTTGTCGATGCGCAGGACGTGGGACATGCCGGGTAAGGGGACTCCGGGTATGGCACCGGAATTGCTGCTGTAAGAAGATGACTTGAGCGGATTCCACCAGTACGTGTCCTCAGTGTCCTCCGCTAATTCCTCCAATATACTTGCTGCAATTTCTGCCCCGTATATCCTAACCAGGCGCTCGGCAAATACCCCACCTTGGGAAAAGTCATCCGGCAACGGCATGCAAATCCGGGAACACGTTAATGATTACCTCTACCTCATCTCAACTTATGTAAGGGAACATTATGAATCTGGCTAAACAAGCCCTGGACGTTGGTTTATATACCAATCAGTTGGACCCCATGTTGGCATTTTGGCAGAACCAGGCAAAGGTGGTCTTTAGTGAAATGTTGCCTGTGGGCAGCGGCGTGCGGCAACACCGGCATGCCATTAGCGAAAGTGTGTTGAAAATTAATCATCAACGCGAGCCCCTGAACACCAATCAACCCACCGGTTTAAGTGCGCTTACTGTCCATGGCGCCGGCAAAACCCAAACCCTGCACGATCCCGACGGCAACCTCGTCCACCTGGTTGCGCAACAAACAGCCACGGATCCCAACCTGATCCTGCACCTGGCCACCCGGGATATCCGGCAGCAGCAGCATTTTTACGGTGAAATACTAGGTTTGGAGGAAGCGGAAGCGGGGTTGTTCAACGTGGGCCAGTCCCGGATTCAGTTGCACCAGGACAGCAGCGCACCCGAGCCGGGGCCCGGCGGTTTTACCCGGGCCGCCACAGGTTTTCGCTATATGACATTTCAGGTATTTGACGTGGTCGGCACCCATCAACAGATCCTCGCTGCCGGTGGTGTACAGGGCATGGCCCCCATTCGTTTGCAGGATGTGGCCCATATCTCCTTTGTGCTGGACGCGGACGGCAATTGGATCGAAATCAGCCAGCGAAAATCGATTACCGGCTCGCTGGACTAGCCCGCTGCCGGTAAAAGCCAAGCCAATGGAAACGAGCCAACAGGCACCTGCTTTTAAGCAGACGACCGGATAGTTGTTCGCCCCAAGCCTTGGTACCATGCCCGCCTGTTATGTCAGTAAAGGAGACACCATGGGGTTTTTTAGTTTTATCGTGTTATTGGCCATTGCTTATCTTCTGTGGCGGATCAGCGATCAAATGCCCGATATACTATTTCGTCTGAGCGAAATCCAACGTGATATTGCCGAGATCCGCCGCAACAGGGACGATGCTGACAGCTAATTTCACCCCTCCGGCATTGCACGTCCATTACCCATGAATTGGCGTATCTGGCTTGGCCTGGTCATCACCGGATTGTGGATACTGCTGGGTGTTCTGTATATCAGCAATGTGGTGGGCTGGAGCAAGTTTTCAGTTCTGCCCGCAGAAGAACTGGGCAACTTTCTCGAGGGTGCCTTTGCGCCTCTGGCCTTTCTGTGGCTGGTCATCGGTTATTTTCTGCAGCAAAAAGAGCTGGAGCAGAATACCGAAGCCCTGCGTGCCCAAGCCATAGAAATCAGACGCAGTGCCGAGCAGGCGGTGATTCAATCAGAAAACCTTGCGGCCAGTGAAATGCACGCCCGCCAGGAAGCCTTCCTGCAGATATCAAAGTCCGTCAGCGCCCAGTTGGGCTCCATTGCCGGTCTGCTGTACATTTCTTCCCAGGGCGCAAGCGGCACAAATGCCGCCACCCCCGCGGAGATCAGCCAGCTTTTTTCCGCCCAGGGAGCGGGCAATGATTTAGAAGCCTTTTCCAGACGTCTTTTGGAAACGCATCTGCAGGAAGAAGATCCCCAGGTGCAATATGACCTGTTTTACGGCACCCAGATCAGAGCCCGGCATGCCAACAACTTCATTTTTACGTTTGAGCGCTTGTTACGCCGAGCCGATAGCGTGGACACCGAAAACATGATTCGCGACAGCTTGACCGCCAGCGGTCACGGTTTTTTGTACCGGATTATCAAACGACATCAGGAAAACGCCCCCCAAGCCTGGTCGGATCACACCAAAACCGGCACACACATTAACTTTTAGGATGAGTCGAGGGTATGGCTAACAGAACAACAACCGTAAAATTTTGTTTGCTTGTCGCCACCTTGGGCAGCAGCCTCACCTGGGCCCAAGGGTTGGCGGAAGAGCCGGCGGAAGACCCGGCGGAGGATCCTTTTGCCGCCGCAGAGGTTAAAACCACCCACGTTTCGGGCAGCGTTCACTTTCTGGAAGGTGTTGGCGGCAATCTGGCTGTCTCGGTGGGGCCGGACGGTACGCTTATTGTGGATGATCAATTTGCCCAAATGGCGCCAAAGCTGATGGCGGCAATCGACACCCTGGGCGGCGAGCAGCCCAAAATAATATTGAATACACACTGGCACGGAGATCACACCGGCGCCAATCCAAACTTTGGCAGCCACGGTACAATTATCGCACACCACAACGTACGCATCCGCCTGCTGGCTCAGCCCAATTATCCCCGCTCCGGTCTACCTCTGGTGACCTATGACGACGGCATCAGGCTGCATTTCAACGACGAAGATATCCATGTTCAACACCTGCCCAAGGGCCACACCGACGGGGACAGCGTGATCTGGTTTAAACAGGCTAACGTCATTCATCTGGGAGATCATTTCTTTAATCAGCGGTTTCCCTACGTGGATATTGCCAGTGGCGGCAGCGTCGACGGCCTGATAAACAATCTCGAAGGTTTGCTGGATACCTTACCCGACGACATTCACATTATCCCCGGCCATGGCCCCCTGGGCACCAAGGCACACCTGATCAAAACCCTGACCACGGTAAAAGATACAGCCGCAGACATCCGCGCCCGGCTTGGCGCCGGTGACAACGCCGCGGATATCGCCGAGGACATCAACCGGGGGTTTGCCGACTGGGCCAGCGGTTTTGTCACCGCCCAGCGCTGGGTGCAGATTATCCAGGCTGATTTACAGGCTGCCGGCACCACGGACCATGAGTGATCCGCAAGCTGACCCTCTGATCACCTTTAACCGGGACCGGCAAGCCGCATATGGGGCCAACGACCCCATGGCCCATGTGTGCACCGTGGCCAACGTGGATGCTAACGGACATCCACAACTGCGCACCCTGGTGCTGCGCGAAGTGGACAACACCCTGGCGCTGTTTGTTAACCGCCACAGTCCCAAATGGCCATTTTTGCAAGGCAGTTTTTCCCTGCTGACATACTGGCCCACGGTCTCTCTCCAATACCGCATGCAGGTTTCGGCCACGGTAATGGATGCCGCAATTGTCCATGAGAGCTGGCAATTGCGGCCTGATCCTCCCAAGCGCATGGACTGGTACTACGAGCAATTCACCCCACAAAGCATGCCCGTGGACAGCCGCGAAACCTTACTTAACCAGTTGTCCGAAGTGGTATTGCCGGAACCGCTGACCGCACCGGCCAGTGCCCAGGGACTGCTGCTTGAGGTGCAAGCCATGGAACGCCTGGATTTGGCGCAGCCGGATGGCGTACACGACCGGGTCCGCTACGAAAAACGCGCCGGTTCCTGGCAAGCCAGGGTTTTGGTGCCTTAGCTGATTTTGACTCGGGCTCTTGAGCAGGCTGGTGTTTGTACACAAATACCGGCTAATCCAATTCCGCCGTAACAATGCCGTGCAGGTTTTTAAAACACGTTTGCTTGGCTACATCAACAAAACCTTGCATAAAGGCCGCCCCAGCCTGGTCCTTGCGCACCGCCGCGTAAAGGGTGGGCCACACCCCCTCTTCACCCAGGGATTGCACGGCCAAATAGTCTTTTTGCAAATATTCGTGCAGCGCCCAATTGGGTAAACAAGCTACACCCCTGCCGCTGGCCACCAATTGCACAATCATCGTGGTCAGTTCAGCATGCCTGACCCGTTTCGGTTCAACCGCGGCGGGTTCTAAAAAACTGGTAAAGATATCCAGCCTGGAGCGGTCAACCGGGTAGCTGATGAGGACCTCATCCACCAGATCTCTGGGTTCAACCCATTCTTTTTCGACCAGAAAGTGGGATTTTGCTATCGCCAGCTTGGCCTCGTAACTGAACAGAGGGAAGTAGTGCACACCAATTTCTTCAATGGGATCAGCCGTTATCACAAGGTCCAGATCACCGCGGCCCAGCGCAGGAAGTGGGGCAAAGTGGAAACCGCTGGCAATATCCAGTTCCACATCCGGCCACTGATCCCGATACTCGTTGATGGCCGGCAGCAGCCATTCAAAGCAGCTATGGCACTCGATGGCCATAAATATCCGCCCTGACTCACCACCTGCTAACCGTTGCAAATCCAGCTCCGCACTGTGTACCCGGGGTAATACCTCGTCAGCCAGTCGCAATAGACGGGTACCGGCACTGGTAAACCGCACCGGCCGGGTTTTACGTACAAAAAGCCCGCAACCAATACGGGATTCCAGCTCCTTGATCTGATGAGAGAGTGCAGATTGCGTCAAAAATACCCTTTCCGCCGCTTCTACAAGACTGCCTGTATCCCGCAGCGCCACTAAGGTGCGTAAGTGCCGTAGCTCAATGTGTGACATGAATCTAGCTCACTTTATTCGACCGCTATATGCATATTATTCATTTATGGTTTTGCTGTCACGTCTACAGGAGAACTGAGTACCAGTACACGCTGGGCGCAATCACATTGCCGTACACTGCCCGGCATGTTCAATCCCAATAATATTGTCATAGAGGCTTTTGTGGCCCATACCGTGGCGGAGTTCCAGACGCTGTTTCCCAGCCCGGATGTCCGCCAGCGCCACGCTCTTGAACAAGCTGCCGGGATTGCCCTGAACTCACTGTTAAATTGTGATTGTGCCTATCACGATCTGGAACACACCATCCTGGTCACCAACGTTGGACAAGTCATATTAAAGGGCCGGCAGATTGCCCGGGGTGATTTGACCGCACACGACTGGCTGCAGGGGGTGGTGGCCATGTTATTTCACGATATCGGTTACCTGCGCAACCTGTTGGCTGAGGATTCGGCAAGCGGCAGCGTGGTGGATGCAGACGGGCATCGGGTCAGTGCTCCGGTGGGTGCCACGGACGCCTTCATGACCCCTTATCATGTGACCCGGGGCAGCCTGTACATTGCTCAGCGATTTACCCAGGATCCGGCCATCGATGTTGAAGCGGTAATGGACTGTATCGAAATGACCCGTTTTCCCGTTCCCGCTACCCAGGCTTATCAGGCCACGGATACCCTGCCCGGATTAGTGCGTGCGGCGGATCTGATTGGCCAGATGGCTGATCCCCAGTACCTGCAAAAGCTCTCGCGCCTGTACGCGGAATTTGTCGAAACCGGTGAAGCCCGGCGTCTCGGCTTCAGCAACGCCGGTGCCCTGCATTCCGGCTTTCCGGAATTTTTCTACGACCACGTGCACCCCTACATTGGCGCCGGTATTGAATACCTCAAGCGCACCGCCGAGGGGCATCAGTGGATTGCCAACCTTTATCACCACCTGTACGTCAACCATCAGGGTCTTGAGCTGGATCCAAAGTTAAGGGCGCCCGAGTTAGTGGTCTCTAACGGCACCATCCGCTGAAAGTACCGTCCGGTAACACCGAACCCGCGTACCCCACCCCCCGAAGTAAGCACTGCTCACATTAAGCTGGCAACCACCGCATTTCATCTTTAGAATCCGCGACCCCAATTCGTAAAAGGGTCCGGCTTGATGTCCGACGCTGCACAAGCTGGAGGTTCAACGGCAAAGGCGCTACGCATAGCCCTGTTGGGTTATCGCAGCAATCCGTTCAGCGGTGGCCAGGGGGTTTATATCAAGAACCTGGCCAGGGGCCTGGCCGGGCGAGGGCATCAGGTGGATGTCATTTCCGGGGAGCCCTATCCGGACCTGGAACCGCATGCCAATGTCAATTTGATAAAACTGCCCGGGCTTAACCTGTTTGACGAAGCCTACCCGCTGCGTGCACTGCGCCTGAAACACCTGTGGTCCCCAACGGATATGTTCGAGTGGCTGTCCATGAATTCCGGCGGTTTCCCGGAGCCCTATACCTTTGGCCGCCGGGTTTTTGCCTATCTGAGCCCGCGGCTGGATGCCTACGATATCATCCACGACAACCAGACCCTGGCACCCGGGGTACTGGCTTTGCAAAACTCCCCGGTGCCGCTGGTGACCACCATTCACCACCCCATCACCTTTGACCGGGACATTGCCCTGGCCAATACCACCAGCCTGGGTTTACGTCTGCTGATCAGGCGTTGGCACTATTTCCTGCGCATGCAAACCCGGGTGGCCACCCGCTTACAGCGGATTATTACCGTAAGCGAAAACTCGAAAGAAGACATCGGCAATGCCTTTGGTGTGGACAGAGCACGGATCGACGTGGTTTACAACGGCATCGATACCCACGCATTTTCACCGCAACCCGACACCCCCAGGGCACCCCGCTTGCTGATTACCACGGCAAGTGCAGACCAGCCGCTTAAGGGTACCCAACACTTAATCCCCGCCTTTGCCCGGATGAAAAAAGAATACAAGGATCTGCGCCTGATCTTTATCGGCAAACCCAAACCCGGTGGAGATACCGAACAACTCATCCGTCAACACAACCTGATGGACAGCATCGAATTTGTCCATGGGGTTGGTGTGGAAGACATTGTAAAGCTGTACGCCCGTGCCACCCTGGCCATTGTCCCTTCGGAGTACGAAGGTTTTGGCTTACCCGCTGCTGAGGCAATGTCCTGTGGTGTTCCGGTGATCACCACTGATGGCGGGGCACTACCCGAAGTGGTTGGAGACTGCGGCGTGGTGGTGCCCAGGGCAGATCCGGTCGCCCTGTGCCGGGCAACCCTTAATTTACTTAAGGATGCTGATCAGCGCAGGTATTTTGCGGCCGCCGGACGCAACCGAGTTGTTAAGCATTTTAGCGCGGAGGTGGCCGCCGCAGCCCTGGAAACTTACTACCGCAAAATTATGCAGCACACCGGTAAGGCAAAATTGGTCACCCGGCAAGACAGCCAACAAGGCGTGCCGGCCTGAGATGAGCCTGGAAACCATCAACTTTGACACCTTGGCACTCAAGCCCGGCGACCGCCTGCTGGATCTCGGCTGTGGTGAGGGGCGGCACGCGATCACCGCCTATTTACTGGCTGATGTCCACGTGGTGGGCCTGGACATCAACTCCGGGGACCTTCACACCGCGGTCACGCGGCTTAAGGACTTTGACAACAAGCCCGCAACCGCTGCCACTTGCGGGTTTATCCGCGCCAGCGGGTTTGCCCTGCCATTTGCCGACAACACCTTTGATAAGGTGATTTGCGCTGAAGTACTGGAGCACATCCCCCACTACCGGGACGTGCTGCAGGAGATCAAACGTGTCCTTAAACCCGGGGGCACATTTGCAGCCAGCGTGCCGCGGTATTTTCCCGAATGGATCTGCTGGAAACTCAGCGATGCCTACCATGCAGCAGAAGGTGGGCATGTACACATTTTTCGCACCAGTGTGCTCACGGATGCCATTCAAAGCCTGCGTATGCGCCGCTTCCGGCGGCATTGGGCCCACGCCTTACACGTGCCGTACTGGTGGCTGCGCTGTTTGCTCTGGCGCGAAGGTGAACAACATGCTCTGGTGAACCTTTATCACCGTTTGCTGGTCTGGGATCTCATGCAACAACCCCCGCTCACGCGCTGGTTGGAACACATCCTTAATCCCGTTATGGGGAAAAGTATTGTCATGTACTTTGTGAATGAACAATGAGGTCCGGACTCAATTCAAGTTTGACCAATACCGCCCGGTACATTGCTGACCTGCAACTGCCATCCGGTGCGCTGCCCTGGTTCAACGGCGGGATTATCGACCCCTGGGATCACGTTGAAGCCATTATGGGGCTGACCATCGGCGGCCACACTGAACAGGCCCGTCTGGGTTTTGCCTGGCTTGCACAAAATCAGCGGCCGGACGGCGCCTGGTTTGCCGCTTATGCGGACGACGGCCATGTGGCTGACGCCACCCGGGCTGAGAGCAACTTTGTCGCCTATCCCACAACCGGCTTGTGGCACTACTATCTGGCCACCCGGGACAAAACCACGGTCAGCACCTACTGGCCGATGATTGTCAACGCCCTGGACTGGGTCTTGAACCTGCAGACCACGGACGGCGAAATCTACTGGGCGGTGGACACCAAAAAGGGCATCAGCCGGGACGCTCTGGTAACAGGCTGCAGCTCAATATTTAAATCTCTGGAGTGTGCTGCACATCTGGCGGCAGTGGTGGGTGAAACACCCGGCCGCTGGCTGAACGCGCGGCAAAAACTGGGGCATGCCATCCGCCACAAAGCACACCTGTTTGACCGCACCTGGGAAAGCAAGGCCCGCTATTCCATGGACTGGTTTTATCCCATCCTCACCGGTGTTTGCGCCAAAGCCGACGCCCGGCAACGTCTGCAAAGCCGCTGGGAAGAATTTGTCGAGCAAGGCTTAGGCTGCCGCTGTGTGGTTGAAGAACCCTGGGTGACCATAGCCGAAACCTGCGAACTCACCATGGCCTGCATGAGTGCCGGGGAACCCCGCAAGGCAGCGCGCCTGTTCAGGGACTTACAGCGGTTTCAGCTTGAGGATGGCAGCTGGTGGACCGGCTATGTATTTACCGACAACGTATTCTGGCCGGACGAGCGGCCCACATGGACCGCCGCCGCCATATTGCTGGCGGCGGACTGCCTGTACAACCTTACCCCGGCCAGCCCTCTGTTTAAGGTCCACACCCCCTAAGGTGCAAACCCCGCCGAAAATATCCCGCATCAGCAGTTTGCTGAACGCGCTTAGCGCATAGCTAAAGCCGCCGCAGCACCCCCAGGGTTTTGGTGGTTCCCATATCTTCAAACAAACCTGAGGCCAACGCCAATTGATAAATTTCATACGGGGCCTGACCACCGTCCGCCGGGTCCGGGAAAATGTCATGAATGGCCAGAATACCCCCACAAACCACATGTTTGGACCACGTGCGGTAATCCGTCAGCGCCGCCTCACGGCTATGGCCACCATCGATAAAGACCAGAGACAGCGGAATTGTCCAATATCGCCCGGCGGTATCACTGGCTGCAACAATGGGGACCACACAATGCTCCAGGCCTGCCGCGGCAATGTTGTGCCGAAACCGGGGCAAAGAATCCATGCGCTGCAATTGCCGGTCAAAAAGTGCGGGATCATGGTATTCCTCTCCCCTCTGGTGTTCTTCGGAACCCCGGTGGTGATCCAACGCGTACAGCAGGCCACCCGCCTCGGCAACGCCGCTACCCAGATAGACCGTAGACTTGCCGCAGTAACTGCCCACCTCCAGACAGGGCCCCAACGAGGCGGCTGACTTGGCCAACTGGTACAACCGGTTACCTTCTTCGGGGTCCAAAAACCCCTGGAGTGTCTCAATATCTATTTTCAGGTGCATTTTTTTCACAAATTCTTAATTTCTTCTTGATTTTTTCGACTGGGTCAATAACATCCTCGCCCCCAAATACTAAGCTATTGTCGTTGGTGATGGGATCTTTGGTCCAAATAACCCTTGCGATAGCACGGTATAAGGGGGCTGGTGTTCTCAACAAACGACCAGTCATAACAAACATCGATACGTGAAGGCAACAGACCCGTAGTGACTAAACAGTTTAAACAACATACCCGCAACGCCGCGAATATGCTGCGCGGTATGCTGTGTCTGACTGTGGCAAAGCGGGAGATGCGTTAGACCTTCGCATAACGATATAGAAGGTCCAAGACAGGCCTTCAACATCCAATCTGGGGGCTTAAGGGCCAAACCGACCCACTGCCGAAGTTGGCGTGTGTTACCGAGAATTTTCGAAGGACGAAAAAATGGATGACCAACAAGAGACAACTGATCAAAACCCCCAAGCTGAGCCGGCTTACGTTGCGCCGGAATACACCGCACCCGGCAAGGACGTGGATCCGCAGATAGATCAGGGTTGGTCTGCCAGCGGTGAGCCCACCGATGGCAGTTTTATACTGGGTTATAACTAGTTTTATATATTTAGTATCTGGCTGAACCGGCGGCTGCAGCCCTGCGCCAGACAAAAACCGAAGGTGTCAGCTGGCCTCCGCCGGGGCACGTTGGGTAAGAAAAACCCGTCTGCCTGGGTAATTTCTCCCAACGCGCGCAATACCTATCGTCACGCGTGTTTGCCCATCAACTGGTTCAGCCACCCAGACCAAAAAATATCAGCACAAAGCTGACCGGCAACGTGCCCAGGTAATAAGCCGCAAAGTTAAGCCATTCGTTGTGTGATGGATCTTCGGACAATTGCAATCGATTACCCAGCACAAACCACAATACCGACGCCAACAGCAACGAAGTGGCCAGCGTCAGTATCAATACACTCATGCTAAATCCCTAACCAGGCTACAGTGCATTCAGTTGTAGCATATTTCGCGGTTTAGCACCGGCCAGATCAACAATTTGTTCATAACGGCTGGCAATATCATCCGCGTCAGCATCCAGGCCTATCTCAACCCCCTCGTTTTCGACCATAACCGCAGTGGAGAACTTACCCCCCTGGGCCTGTAGGATCACGCCATTAGGCGCACCTTCGCTGACCAGGAAGACGGCTGCCGGGGTCACCAGTTCCGGGCCCAGCTTTTCCTGGGCCGCTTCGGGAATTAAATCTTCGGTCATGCGTGTGGCGGCAACCGGCGCGATCGTATTGGTGTGGATATTGTTTTTTGCCCCCTCAATTTTCAGCGAGTGCATAAAGCCAACCTGCGCCAGCTTAGCTGCCCCATAGTTCGTCTGGCCAAAGTTGCCGTAAAGTCCGGTGGGGGAAGTGGTCATCAAAATACGGCCATAGTTCTGTTCGCGCATGATTGGCCAGACCGCATGGGTGCAGTTGACCGCCCCCATCAGGTGGACATCCATAACCACCTGAAAATCATCCAGGGTCATCTTGGCAAAAGACTTATCCCGCAGGATACCGGCATTGTTAATCAAAATGTCCACCCGGCCCCAGGTGTTCATGGCGTCCTCCACCATGCTTTTGGCCCCGGCCCGATCAGAAACGGACCCCCCGTTGGCCAAAGCCTCGCCACCGGCAGCCTTGATTTCCGCAACCACAGCCTCCGCCGCCTCTGACGATCCGCCCGTGCCGTCCATGGCGCCACCCAGGTCGTTAACCACTACCTTGGCGCCACGTTTGGCCAGTTCCAGCGCGTGACACCTGCCAAGGCCACCCCCTGCACCGGTCACAATGGCGACTTGCCCTTCAAATGAAATTGTCATGTCTGAGATCTCCTAATCAGTTCTTGTCCAGAAAAAATAAAGTGCGGTCCTCAAATTTCGGGCTGCTGCGCAACCCCGCCAAAAGGTCAGGGGCGCATGCCAAACCGGACCGGACCCAGTAACTGATCCAACTGGGGTTGTATCCAGTCTATCCATTCACACAGCATGGGCCGGGTTTCTCTTGGATCGATGAGTTCGTGGACCGCAAAAGATTCCGCGCGCGGGAAGGGAGAGCGGTTGCGGCGTAGCCCCTCCTCCAGTTCCTGCCGCTTTTCGTCCGGGTTTTGCGCAGCGGCAATTTCCCGGTGATAAGCCACCGCAACCCCCCCTTCCAGGGGTAAGGCGCCGGATTCCACCGACGGCCACGCCAGTACATAGTTACCCGGCGCGTAGTGAGCAGCGGTGGCCACCCCAAAACCTTTATGCACCTGGACCACGGCCCAGGGAATACTCGATTGTGCTGCCGCTGCTACCGCTGCCATGCCGTATCGAATGGTCCCGGCGCGTTCGGATTCCGGACCGATCATAAAGCCCGGCTGATCCACAAAGTTCACAATGGGTACGTGGAAAGTATCGCAGGTTTCCACAAAACGCCGGTATTTCTGCGCCGCCTGAGCGGTCATGGCCCCGGCATAGTAACGGCAATCATTAGCCAGAATACCTACCGGTTGGCCATCCATATGGGCAAAGCCGCAGATCTGACTGGGGCCAAAATTTGCGCCAATTTCAAAGAAACTGTCTGTGTCCACCACCATTTCCACAATGGCGCGCATATCAAAGGGGGCATTACTTTCCCGGGGCACCGCGGTCAGCAGTTCCTGCTCCATTCTGTCCGTGGGATCAGTATTAGCAACGCGTGGGGTGCGCTCCCAAATACTGCCCGGCAAATAACTGAGAAAGCGCCGTATCTGTCTGAACGCATCGTGTTCGTCGTCAGCCAGATTGTCGACAATGCCGCTGAGCGCGTGTACTTGGGCCCCGCCCAACTCATCCTTGGTCATTTTGACCCCCAGGGCACGTTCAACCAGGGCAGGGCCGCCAATTAATACCTGCGCGGTGTGCCGGGTCATGACGGCAAAGTGAGAAGCCACCAGGCGTCCGGCAGGAAAACCCGCAACCGCACCCATGGCCCCTGAGGCAATCGGCACCTGGGACATGGCGTCGGCAATTATCTTAAACCGCGGTTCGGCAAAAACCGGTTCACCCACGGTACCGCCCTTCTTGGCGCCACCGGCAACACTGCCGCCGCCACCCTCAAGCATGCGAATCAGGGGTACACGATATTGCACGGCCAGATGTTCTGCATAAACACTCTTACGCAAACCGGCGGCATTGGGTGAGCCGCCTTTCAGGGTGAAATCTTCACCCCCCACCACCACCCGGCGCTGGTTGACCTTGCCGAAGCCAACCACATAGTTTGCGGGCACATATTCAAGGATCTGACCGTTGTCATCGTACACCGGGCTTGCCGTGGCCCGGCCGTGTTCGCGGAAGCTACTGCTGTCCAACAACGCATCGATACGTTCCCGGATC
>JANQMF010000166.1 GCA_028280225.1 Pseudomonadales bacterium
CCTGCCTGGTCCAGCTCCCAGGCTGTAAGCCTGGCGCCTTGGAACAGCGGGCGGGTTTCGTCCACATAAACCTGGAACTCAACACCCTGATGATGCTGATGGTACATCGGCGCGGTGGCGGTACCGTAGCGGGAGACGGCTAAGGAACCGGCGTTGCAGTGGGTTAAAATCTTGCAACCGGGTCCTATAAGTGGCGCTCCATGTTTGCCCAAATCCCTGCAGATGCTCAAATCTTCAGCGTGGATCAGTTGTGCCTCATCAAGCAATGAGCGGTAGTTGACCTGGTCATCACAGGCGACCGCACACAAACGATCAACGGCCCAGGCCAGATTCACCGCAGTTGGGCGTGCGGACTTTAAGTATTGGGCGTTTTTGCTGAGCTGTTGTTGAAACTGGTGGGTTTGCCCTCCCGGGACGTTTCGCATGGACTGGGCCAGCGCGTAGGCCGCGGCTACACCAATGGCCGGGGCGCCCCGAACAGTCAGGGTTTGAATGGCCTGCCAGGCCTCCTCCAGGGTTTTGATGGTCAGATATTCGATTTGGTGGGGGAGCTTACGTTGATCAAGCAGCACAAGGTGTTCGTTTTCCCACCGCAGGGTTTCGGGAAGATCCGGGTTCACATTCAGCCTTGTTCGGTAAGTTGCCGGGCGCGCGCCTTGGCCAGATAGCTGACCAGAAGGCCGCCGCAATCCCGTGCATTTTGTGCCAGGGCAAATATGCCGTCTTCGTGCCCTGCGGTGGCAAATACCAGGGGCCGGCTCAAGTGGGTATTGAGCAACTCGTGCACCGCGGTTGCCATGGCGGGCGAACCATAAGGCACATCCGCCGGGGTTTCCGGTAAACCCAGGGCCTGGCGTTGGGACCAGATTTCCGCGCTGTGCACGTGAAAAATACACTTAAGCTTTGGGTCTGCCGCATAGATCATGGCATGGGTGATCGACTCTGACGATGGTGGTTCACTGCCTTGGGCTTCTATCCAAAACCGCTGGAAGTTGTAGTGGGTGACTTTGACCAGGTGTTTTAACTTGAGGTTCCGGCTGCCACTGGTCTGGCTGGCGGTAATCACAAAATGATCGTTGCCGGTGTCCTCGCGAACGCTTAAATTCCCAAAAGCGTAACCGTCGTATAACTTCGGCTGTTGGCCAACCAAGCCCAGGTCCTTGAGAATGGCACGCCACGCTGACAGGTTTGCAAAGGTTGCGGGAGACAACCCGATGTCGGCCGCTGGCGTTAGTTCGTAGGCAAACTGAATAGTGCCTTCAGTCAGGTGGGGTGCTGAGTGGCTGTCCGACAACGCTGGATTCCTTAGCTTGAAGATCCTAGTGTAGTGTCATTTAAATTCGGCGAATTTACGTGACGCTGCACTAGCATGACACAGGTTCGCCAGGGAGTAAAAATGAGTCGGGTATTGCAGGTAAAAAAGGCTGCCGGCACGCTTGGCGCCTATCTTGAGGGGGTAGACCTGGCCACCATCATGAGAGCGGATGACCTGTTCCTGCAGGTCAAAACCGCGGTGCTGGAACATGAGGTGGTATTCATACGGGATCAGCGGATTTCAGCTCCGGTGTTTGAGAATTTTGCCCAGGGTTTTGGTCCGGTCCTGGTCCATCCGGCTTATGGTACGGTAGCTGACGCTCCGGACGTCCAGGTGCTGGAAAGTACCCCTGACAAACCGTCAAAGATAGAAGCCTGGCATTCGGATATGACCTTTAGCCTGACCCCACCGACCTTTACCCTGCTGCATGGCAAAACCATTCCCGAATACGGCGGTGATACCCTGTGGCGCAGTGCCACAGCCGCGTACCAGGCGTTGTCGGAAATGATGCGGGAGTTTCTGGGCGGGCTCAGGGCGGTGCACGATTTTCGCCACGGCTTTCAAGAAAGCCTGGCGGAGCCCGGCGGCGAAGACCGGTTGGCCGGCGCCGTTGCCAGCAATCCGGCGGTTTCGCACCCGGTGGTGCGCACACACCCGGAAACCGGAAAAAAGGCCCTGTTTGTCAATCCGTTGTTTACTTCACGCATCGAAGATTTGAGCCCGGTTGAAAGCCGGCACCTGCTGGAGTTTTTGTATCAACATCTGAGCACAGAAGAGTTCACAGTGAGATTAAATTGGCAGCCGGATACCGTGGTGATTTGGGATAATCGGTCCACCCAGCACAAGCCGGTGAATGACTTTTTTCCCCAGCTCAGGAAGCTGCATCGGGTCACCATTGCCGGGGACCGGCCCGTATAGTGACCATGATAGTATTAAATAATGCTACGTTGTTTGAAGTTATAGCTTGTCTGGTCGCCTTATAGGATGCTTTGTTGAAGGATCAATCGGGAGTATCAAACAAGATGAGCCAGCAGGAAGCCAGTTCTCAGTTCAGCCTGTTACGCGAGCGCCGCTTTGCGGCGCTTTTTCACACCCAATTTCTGGGTGCGTTTAACGACAACCTGTTTAAGGCAGCGTTGTCGCTCATTTTCGTTTACAGCGGACTCATCGCGGCGGATGCCACAGACATTTTTGTCAACGCGGCCGCCGGATTGTTCATCCTGCCGTTTTTTCTGTTTTCCGCCAGCGCCGGTCAACTGGCGGACAAATTCGAAAAAGCGAAGATGGTGAGAATTATCAAGATCATGGAAATTGTCATTGCCCTGTTTGGTGGTCTTGCGGTGTATCTGCAAAGTGTGCCGGCGATGTTGACGGTGCTTTTTCTGTTGGGGGTGCAAAGCACTTTTTTTGGTCCGCTCAAATACTCTATTTTGCCCCAGCAATTACAGGAATCGGAACTGATTGGCGGTAACGCGCAGATTGAGATGGGCACCTTCGTCTCAATTCTGCTGGGTACGATAGCCGGTGGGGTGGTCGCCACCCTCACAGACGTTAACTTATGGTTGACCGGGCTGGTTTGTGCAGTTGCGGTTTTGGGTTACCTGGCCAGCCGGTATATCCCGGAATGTCCACCCACGGCTCCGGACCTTAAGATTAACTGGAATCCGTTAAGCGCCACCTGGGAGATGATGAAGTCTGCCCGGCGTAACCATACGGTTTTCTTATCTATTCTGGGTATTTCCTGGTTCTGGCTGCTGGGTTCCGTTTTGTTGGCGCAAATACCTAACCTGGCCAAGGTTCACTTTAATGCCGGACCCACGGTGGTCACCCTGATCCTGGCCACGTTTACCATCGCCGTGGCGCTGGGCTCCTTGGCCTGCGAGAGACTATCCGGGCATAAAATTGAGCTGGGGATTGTTCCCCTGGGTGCCATTGGCTTAAGCGTGGCGGGGATTGATCTGTATTTTGCCATTGGCGGTTTAGATGTGTCGGTTGCCAGGGAATGGTTTGCTTTCCTGGGTGCGCACGGGGCCTGGCGAATTCTTCTGGACATGATGCTGATCGGTTTTTTTGGCGGTTTGTTCATTGTGCCCCTCTACGCCCTGATACAAACCCGCACCGAGGCCAGTCACCGGGCGCGCATGATTGCGGTTAACAATATCATCAACGCTATTTTCATGGTGGGTGGCGCAGCCCTGGCGATCCTCTGCCTTGGGATAGCGGGAATGACCATTCCGGACTTTTTGTTGATGATCATTTTGATGAACGTTGCGGTCTCTGCCTTTGTCTTCCAGCAAGTGCCCGAGTTTGCCATGCGCTTTTTGATCTGGATGCTCAGCCACAGCATGTACCGGGTACGGCATGAGGGTTTGGACGAGATTCCGCAAGTGGGTCCGGCGGTGATCGTGTGTAACCATGTTACCTTCGTGGACGCCCTGCTGTTGGCCGGTGCGGTCCGGCGCCCCATTCGTTTTGTCATGTTTAAGCCGATCTATGACATTCCGGTGCTGAACTTTGTGTTTCGCGTGGGTGGTGCTATCCCGATCCAGGGTGAGCGGGAAAACAAAGCGGCTTATGATGCGGCTTTTGCAAAAATCAGAGAAAACCTGGCTGCGGGAGAACTGGTATGCATCTTCCCCGAGGGGGCGCTGACCAGAGATGGTGAAATTGCGGAATTTCGCCGGGGGGTGGAGCGCATTGTTGAGGAAAGCCCCGTGCCGGTGGTGCCCATGGCCCTGCAGGGTTTATGGGGCAGTTTTTTCAGCCATGCCGGTGGGGTTTTTAAGAATCCCAGCCGCCTGTGGAGCCGGGTTTGTGTGCGTGCAGGCCGCATGATCAAACCAGCCGAGGTGACCGCGGCACGTTTGCAGGCAGAGGTGCAGGCTTTGCGGGGAGATGTATGTTAGCCGGTACTACAGTGCCTTAAGAAAGCTGATCAACGCCCGGTGTTCAGCCGGGCTCAGGCGGAATTTAGGAATCCGTTCCCGTTGAGTAGTTTGGTAGTGGCGGAGCACTTCGTCCAAGGTTGCCAGGCTACCGTCGTGCATGTAGGGGGCGGTGTGGGCCACGCTGCGCAGGGTGGGGGCCCGAAACGCCTGATATGAATTGTTTACTCCGGTAACGTGAAAAACCGCTTCCGGAACCACCGGCTGTTGCCGGGTCCGGTGCTGAATTGGACCGGAAAAATTTAAACTGGCATGGCAGGTTGCACAACCCAGACGATCGCTGAAGAAAAGATCCATCCCGGTGTGTTGTTCCGGGGTCATGGGTTGATCATAAAACAGATAACGGTCAAAAGCGCTGGCCGGCGCACGCAGGGTGCGTACGTAGCTGGCGATGGCTTGCACAATATTTTGGGTACTGGGCGCTGAAGCGAATACCGCGGCAAAGGCGGTTCGATAACTCTCCTGTTGGGCTAAGGCCTCTGCCAGGGTTGGGGAATAACCCATTTCCACGGGGTTTCGATTTTCCAGGGGCACCCGATGTTGATGTTCCAGACTGGTAATTTGCTGATCTGTCCAGCCGAGTGAGACATTGAAGGCAACGTTGTACAGGGTTGGCGTGTTAAAGGCGTGTTGTTCACCGGTTGCGCCAACAGCTTGTTTTAAGCCGTCGGTAAAATGCCGGTGCGGCTGATGACAAGATGCGCAACTGTAAGTGCCGGTCACGGACAAGGCGGTTTCGCTGAACAGGCGTTTGCCCAGGGCAATTTTTGCCGGGGTCTGGGGATTGTCCCCGGGTACCAGGGGTTGCGGGTAAAACGCGGCGCCGGCCGGGGCGGCCAACAGCAGGCTGCCCAGCAGGATCAGGGTATTTACCACACCCGGGTGTTGCCCAGGGACAGATCGGTGGTGATATTTGCCAGCCTTTGACGTTCTTCCACCCAGGCGGAAAAGGCCGCTTCGTCTTCGCTCAAGTCTTTACCCTTGGCGGCCAGCCAGGCTTGCATGGCTGCCATAAGTTGTCCCGCCAGTTCCCGGTCGTTGCGAAATAGCTTCAGGTAGGCACCCTTGGTTTCTTCCAGATAACCCAGGGCCAGCAGGGCTTCAGCGCGATATTCGGTGGCTTGGTGGAAATTTGGGTTAATTTTCAGCGAATAATTATAAGCACCAATAGCCTTGCGATAGTCACCGGTTTTGCGCAAGGCATAACCCAGCTCGTTAGCGGCTTTGTAGTTTTGTGGATCAAACTGAATGGCTTCGCTCTGTTTTTCGATAGCTTTGGCAAATTCTTTTTGTGCCTTGGCCAGAGCTCTATTTTGTGCCTTAGTTTTATCAGCGGCCCTGGCCGCTGCTGCCTTGGCTTCTTGTTTCAGGGCTTTGTCGCGGTGGCGAATGCCCGCCTTAAACAGCCGCTCGGATTGTTGTTCCGGCGTCAGGCTTCTGGCCGGCGGCGGTGCTGTAAACCCACCACCACCACCGCTCCCCGCCGGGTACGCGGCAGGGGAATAAACGCTAAAGATGATAAGCCCCAACACCACCGCGAACACGGCAAGGGTGGTCCGGGATAAAGATGGGGTACAGCCGCGGAGAAAGTTAGCCATGAAGACACCTTTAAGATGGTTGCTGCTGCGCAAAATGGCCAATGAGGATATGCTCTCCCCTCACTTTTTTCCAGAGACGAACAACGCATGCGCAATATTGTCGGACCAAGGTGGGTGAGGTGTCTCTTTGTGGTGGCACTACTGGTGCCGGTTACGGTCCATGCCGCTGAGGTGGAACATGCGGGGGCCATTCGCCAGGCGCGGATGGTGATGGATCAATTTATGGATGCCTTTAATGCCCGGCAGGCAGCCGCCTGGGCGGACACGCTGCTGTTCCCCCATGTGCGGATTGCCGGGGGTGATGTGGTGGTTCATCGGGACCGGGCTGAGTTTATCAGCCGGACGGATTTTGCAGCCTTTGCGCAACAGCACAACTGGCAGCATTCCGCCTGGGATAATGTTGAAGTGATGCAGGCAGGCCCGGACAAGGTCCATTTCAGGGTCGTCTTCTCCCGTTTTGGCCCCCAGGGAGAACGTAACGCCACCTACCGGTCGCTCTATGTTCTGCAACGGGTAAACGGGCGTTGGGGTATTCGCGCACGCTCAAGTTTTGCACCGTGAGCGCGGACCTTTATGACAGTCTGGATCATCACCTGGCGCGGCAGGGCAAGGGGGACATCGCCAAGGCATCGGTGCCCATGGGGATGTTGCTGGGATGGGCGGTCAATATGCACCTTGTCAGTGAAGCGCTGGTGCAGGCTAACGAACAGTTGGTGGTGCGCATCAGATTCCAGGAAGCCAGCGGCCGGGACTTATTGATTGCCAGTGGGGGTGATCTGCGGCGCGAGATGTTCAACCCGAATGGGATGGCATTCTTAGATACCTATTATTCCGGGTACATGGATGACTACATCAGGCTGTTTGGCGAAACCTGTTACGAAATCGAAGATACCGTGGAAAATTATACGGTCATTGCCGAACACCTGACCGGGCAACTGATGCGCCTTGCCGGGCGCAGTCCGGTTGCTTCGACAGCGATGGGTGGCAGCGGCTTTCTGGCCAGGATGGGCAGGGGTCGTCTGGGTCAGATGTTGAGTCGGTTATGGCGCTGAACCTGCGGCAGATAGAGATCTATAAACCTTATGATAACGAGGTGCCTGAGTTGCTGTTGGTGCGGGAAGGGGCAACCCGGGAAAGTGTTGAGGCCTGGGAAAATGCTCCATTTTTGCGTGTTGCCAAGATTGGGCCGGACGTCCTGGGCACCTATGCCATGTCCCGGGAGGACACCGATACCTTTGTGCTGCACGGCGTGGTGGTGGAACCGGGGGTTCGGCAACAGGGCCTGGGGCGATGGTTAACCGGTCATGCCATTGGTGTGGCAGAGTCAAAGGGTGGCCGCAGAGTTATGTTTCGGCCCATAACCCGCTTGCGTCTGCGCACCGGCATGTTCCGGCACATGGGTTTTGTAGAGCAACCCGGGGGCCTGGGTTTTGACCTGATTCCTGAATGAGGCTAAGGTTTTGGAGCCATAACGTTGGAGGGGCTTAAGGAAAAATGTCTAGAGTAGATCAAATCAAGGCGGAAGACTGGCCGCAGGAACTCAAGGACATGCTCAAACCGGAGTTGTTGACGGATTTGGAGCAGGGATTGATGCGGTACTTTGCCCACACTCCGGAACTGGTCAAGGGTATGGTCGCCTTTTCCGGGGGATTAAAGAGGCACCGGACCCTGCCGGAACGGCTGGTGGAACTGGTGCGTCTCAGGGTGGCCTTTTTTAATCAATGCCGCAGTTGTATGGCCATTCGCTACACGGATGCGGTGAACGACGGGCTCACCGAAGACCTGGTCTGTTCCCTGGAAAAACCCGTGGAAGCGGAAAATTTAAGTGACGCGGAAAAGGCGGCCATTCACTTTGGTGAGCTGATGGCCACGGATCATCTGCGCATAGATGACGGGGTTTATGAGGAACTTAAGCGTCACTTCAGCCAGGCGCAAATTGTCGAGTTGGGCATGATTGTGGCTTTTTTTGTGGGTTTTGGCCGTCTCGCGGCCACCTACCATATGGTTGAAGAATTGCCCCAGGCTTTTCGGGATGATACCCGGGAGATGGCCCCCTGGGGGAACGAGGCGGTTATTGTCCGCTGAGTTCCGCTGAGTGAGGAACCTGTCTTTGCCAATAGCTCCGCCCGGGTTTGTTAATGGGGTGTATTGTCCGTCCGCGCCGCACGGCCCAGGTAGCCGCCGTGATGGCGCAGGCCATAATCTTCCTTGGTGACCCCCTTTTGTTCCAATAGGGCTAAGGCCAGAGCATCGGTGATGGCTGACATCACGGCAATGGATGCGCTGGGTGTTAAACCCAGAGGGCAGGGTTCTTCGATGATGCCCATGTCCAGTGCAAAGTCCACCAGGCTGCGAAGATCCGATTCCGGGTGGGAGGTTACGCCGATGATGGTCTCAACCCCCAGGTGTCGGGACAGCTCCATGATTTCGATCACTTCCCGGCTTTTACCGCTGGTGGAAAAGGCCACCATCACGTCGTTCTGGCTGACAAGTCCCAGGTCACCGTGGGCAGCTTCCGCCGGGTGGATAAAATCTGCCGGGCTGGCGGTGGAGCAAAGTGTGGCGGCAAAGCGTTTTGCCACATAACCCGCCTTGCCGATGCCGGTGGTAATAATCTTGCCGCGACAGGCTTGCAGTACTTGCACCGCACGCACAAAGTTGTCGGTGATCTCTATGGCGGATATGGCCTTGGCTTCCGCCGTTAATACCGCTTGCATACGCTCTTTAATGTCCAATAGCATTCCCTGGAAAATCTGGCTCAAGTTTTGCCCAGTATAAGCGATTAAGGTTGTGTTTTGATTTTGGATCTACTGCCAAAACCCCAGCACTGTCAGCGGACAGGTCATGGGATACCCGCCGGGCAAAGGGTGGCTGGTGGCGAACCCGCCAACGAATATCCTTCAGCGCGTTTTTGCGGGGTTAGCCAGGCCCGGGTTGTTGACCGGCTGCGTATTCTGCTGCCTGCCGGATTACCCAAGCCCCTGGACATAGAGATCCGGCAAGCAGCGGACACAATACCCCAACTCCACGAAGATGAGTCATATGAGCTGACGATAGACGACAACCGGATCAGTCTTTATGCAGCCACCACCTGGGGTGCCCTGCACGGGGTTACCACCCTTTACCAACTCAGCCAACACGGGCAGCTCAGGGCTCCGCTGAACATTGTTGACTTTCCCCGCTATGCCTGGCGCGGCGTGTTGATCGACTGTGCGCGTCACTTTATACCCATAGCGCTTTTACAGCGGGTTGTGGAGGGCATGGCGTTGCTTAAACTTAACGTCCTGCACTTACATCTGACTGATGATCAGGCTTTCCGGTTTGCCAGCAGAGAATTTCCCGACCTGGCCAGCAGCCAGGCTTATACCGCCCCGCAACTGGCGGGGCTGGTTGACTTTGCCGCGCGGCGGGGGGTGCGGATTGTTCCGGAATTTGACGTGCCGGGACATGTCACCAGCTGGCTGGTCAACTACCCGCATCTGGGTTTTAGCCAGGTCAGTCCAAGCGAACGTTTTGGTGTGCACCCGGCTTGTCTTGATCCGACCAGGGCGGAAGTTTATACCTTCTTAAAGACCCTGTTTACGGAAGTAGCCCAGGTATTTCCGGATACCTACCTGCATATTGGTGGGGACGAGGTGCACCCAGAATGGTGGACAAAAGACCCGGCGGTTCAGCAGTTTATGCTGGCCAACAAGCTGGAACACCCGGCGGACTTGCAGAATTATTTTAACCGGCAGCTTTGTGCCATTGTTCGTGAAATCGGCAAACAGCCGGTAGCCTGGGACGAAGTCCTGCACCCTGAAATGCCCGGGATGCTGGTGCAGAACTGGCGGGGGGCAACCACTCGAGACCGGATTCTGGACAAAGGTTTGGGCTGCCTGGTTTCCGCAGGCTATTATCTGGACTTACATTATCCCAACGAATTTCATTACCGGTATGACCCCGGGGCTTCCCAGCGGATACTGGTGCAAACCGAAGATGAGTGGCAGGCTGACCCGCGCCTGGACCACGTGGCAGAGGGTATTGAATGGACCAGACAGTGGCGGGCGGAACAAATTGAGGTAGATGTTGACACAACCGGCGTGATAGGTGGAGAGGCTTGTTTGTGGTCGGAACTGGTGGACGAGCATACCCTGGAAATCCGACTCTGGTCCCGGCTGCCCTCCGTTGCTGAAAGACTGTGGTCGGCGCAAAGCGCGGTGGATATCAACGACTTCTACCGGCGCCTGGAAACGACCCTGGGGATGCCCCAATTTGCCATAGCCGGGCAGCAGGAAGACAAACTGTCAGCCATGGGTTTTGATGCCGCCCGGCAAGCCGTGATCAACTTGCTGGAACCGGTTAAATGGTATGCCCGGTTGTTGGGGGAGGCGGCCTTGCAGGCCCGCCTGGAGGGTTCGGAGATGCCCCAGGCCAGGCCTTACGACACCCGCTCCTTGTTTAACAGGGTGGTCGACGTCATCAGCCCGGAGAGTTTTCCGGCCAGAACTCTGGGTGGTGCGCCCTGGACGGAATTAGGCGCGCACGCGCGGCTATGGCGTCAATTAAACCCGGAAGAGTGGCCGCCGGATCTGCACGCCGCTATTGAGGGTATGGTTGAACTTGGCGAGATTGTGGAACGCAGGTGTGCGCGGCAGATTTCTGATGCCCAGTGCCGCCGGTCACTGGAGCCGCTGCTCAAACCCCGGGGAGAATATATGTTGGCCGTGGTGCCCTTTCTGCTTAAGCGTGTGGCGGCCTAGGTGGGTGTATTGTCCAGTTTAGACGCCCGGGAAGCATCCGCCCGTTGGATGGATGGGGGTGTATGCCGCAGACTTGGCGAAGGTCACATTCACGATACATTGTTGTTGGATCGTGCCGGGGAACACTTTGTGCTTCAGGCGGTCAACGAATTTGTCTTTAAGGATGCGGATCTGGTCATGCGGCAAACCCGGCGTTTGATCAATCACTGGCGCAATCAGTCCCGTTATCGGGTGCCGGCACTGGTGCCGTCCAAACAGGGTCGTGATGCTGAGCGTATTCAGGGCCGGTTGTGGCGCGTGTGGCGATTTGTCAGCGACACGCGGGTGGTGGAGCCGGTGGGGCATATCCGGCAGGCCCAGGCGGCGGCAGCGGCTTTTGGTTTTTTCCAAAGCCATATGCAAAACATGCCGGGTGAACCCTTTCAAGATACCATTACCGGATTCTTGCAGTTAGCCCATTACCTTGATGAATTTGATCAAGTGGCCAAGGCGGCTCCCCGGGACCTGGTTACCCTGGTGAACCATCATCGAGCCCTGGCGGAACAGTTTGAACAACGTAACGCCTTCATCCACGGGGATTGTAAGGTCAACAATCTTCTATTTGATCCGGCAGGTGATCAGGTGGTGGCCCTGATCGATTTTGATACTGCCATGATGGGTCACTGGGCTTGGGACTTTGGTGATCTGGTGCGCTCGGTATGCCACTCCCGGGGGCAGGTTGAGATGGATTTTTACGCCGCCTGTGTCAGGGGATTTGCCGGCGAGCAGTCCCTGGCCAATCCCGCGGAATGTGTTGCGGCACCGCTGTATGTAGCGTTGATGCTTGGGGTTCGCTTTCTCACGGATCACCTGCAGGGAGACCGTTATTTCCGGGTGGATGAACATGGTGAAAATCTACAGCGGGCTCACCAGCAATTTGACCTGTGCCGGGCGTTTATCCAGCATCGGGACACGATGCGCCGTGCGGCAGATACGGAATTTGAGGATTTGTTGTGACCAAAGTTGTTTTTTGGCTTCTGATGATTTTTTCAGCCTTGGTGAGTCTGGGGTGCGCAACCCAGGATCGTCCGTTGCAATTACTGGCGGGTCAGGGCCCGGTCTATCCGGAAGCCGCCAGGACAGCAGCGATAGAGGGTGAGGTGGTGGTGGCGTACGATGTTTTTGAAGACGGTCGGGTGCACAATGCCCGGGTGGTATCGAGCCGTCCGGCCAACATATTTGATGAGGCGGCGTTAAACGCCGTGCGCAGCTGGCAATTTAGGGCCCCGGTTGTCGATGGGCATGCGCAAAAGGCAAAAAATCTGCACAGTACGGTAGTGTTTAAATTAGGTGGGGCAGATGAATACAGTCGATACTGACCCGGCGGTTCAGGCCTCGGTTCGGTCCAGGCGCGCCAGATAGGTGCCGGTGAAGGTGCTGGCCCGTTCAACGTCATCCCGATTCGGATTGTCTGCTGCGTTGACCAGGACCGCACTGTGTAGTTCCAGGCGAATTTTGCCCGTGGTTTGCAGCGTGTCGATGTCAATACTCGGCAGTTTGCTGACGGCAACAATGTCACCCCGCACCGGTTGGGCAAAATCAATTTGCCCGTGGGCGTGGATGATGGACGAGGCGCCCAATCCGTGGCTGTGCAGCTCCAGATACAACAGACCCCAGGCGGTGAGTGCCTGGATGGCGTATAAACTGCCGGCAAAGGCGGTGCCGTGGATATTAGTGTTGTTGACCAGCCCGGTGCGGGTCAGCAAAATTCCGGGGCGATATGCACTGACCTGCACATCCATAAGTCTGGACAGGGGGAAGTGTTCATGCCACAGATTTTGTAGCTGTGCCGCCAGGATATGAGGTTCGGGGTGTGATTGCGGGTGTGGAGGTTCTTTGTACATGGTCTATTTCACACGGTACCCATGCTGTGATGAGGTAAACGTTTTGCACGGGGGGAAGGGTGATCAGCGTAAATATGATTGACGCCAATGTGTATCAGGTGGTGGTTGAGGCGGATGTTGAAACATCCCATCGGGTGACGATGTCCCAGGAATATTATCGCGCCTTGTGCGGGGCAACCATAACCCATGAATATCTTCTCATCCAGGCCTTTCGCTTTCTGTTGGAGCGCGAGCCGAACACCGCCATATTGGCGGCGTTTGACTTGGCGGATATACCGCGCTACTTCCCGGAGTTTGAGGCTGAGATCAAGCAGCGCATCCGTCCTTAGTAGGGTGATATTGCGGTTAACCCCAGGTATTCCAGTGGGTGATATTTGCCACCGGTGGCCGCTTGGCCCGTTTAAAATCAGTGCCGATGGTATAGGCAACGGGTAACAGGGCCACCTGTAAGACGTCGTCAGGCAAACCGAGGATTTCAGCGGCTTCTTTTTCGTGCAACAAATGCAGGGTAGTCAAGGCGGTACCTAAACCCCGGGCCCGGGCGGCAAGCTGGAAACTCCAGACCGCCGGAAAGATGGAACCGTATAAGCCGGCGGCCATGGTCAGAGGTGCCGGATCTTCCGGACGTCCCTGGACGCAGGGGATCAGGTGAACCGGCACTTCGTGGAGATGCTCCATGAGGTAAACCGCGCTGCTGAATACCCGCTGGGTTTGAGCATCGGCCATGGATTCCGCCTGGGCACCCGCGTCGGTGAGGTAACCTTCGGCACCGCGCCGGTACAAGTCTGCTAATGCCTGGCGTTGGGCAGCGTCGTCAACCACAAGCCAGCGCCAGTTTTGGGAATTTG
>JANQMF010000169.1 GCA_028280225.1 Pseudomonadales bacterium
GGTTATGCCAGCCCCGGTTAGCCGATCCATACCCGCAACTGGTGATGCGGTGAATGCGCCCATGGCGGGAACGTTTTATCGCGCGGCACATCCCCAGGCGGCACCCTATGTGGAAGTTGGCCAACAGGTCAACGCCGGTGAGGTTCTGTGCATTATCGAAAGCATGAAAATGATGCATGAAATACGGGCAGCCAAGGGGGGGCAGGTGGCTGAAGTTTGTGTCGACAATTCAGAGCCGGTGAATACCGGGGATGTACTGTTTAGACTTTTGTGAGCTGGATAGAAGTGGTGTTTTCGGTTACACCACAGCAGTTGAACCCTATTGAAGATGCGCTCTTTGAGCTCGGTGCGCTATCCATATCGCTGGTCAGCGACACCGACGAACCGGTATTGGAACCGATGCCCGGCGAAACCCCGCTGTGGTCCGGCATTACTCTAAAAACCATATTCAGCACCGAGACCGATATTCAGGCCCTGCGTCTGGCGCTGGGGGATTTAGTCCCCGGGGCGGAGGTGCTGGTCAATTTTATTGGCGACAAAGACTGGCAGGCAGGGTCAACAAACCACGCGGTAAACCGGGTGTTTGGCGGAAAGTTGTGGCTGCGCCCAAAAGAGATTGGGGCACAACAGCTACCCCCGGAAGCAATAGACGGTCCAGGTCAGTCAGCCGGTAACCTGATTCCCCTGGTGCTGGAACCGGGACTGGCCTTTGGTTCGGGTAGCCATCCGACCACACGGTTGTGCCTGGCCTGGCTGGCGGAACATGTCTTGCCGGGACAGCGGGTATTGGATTTTGGCTGCGGTTCCGGTGTCCTGAGTCTCGCGGCAGCCCTGCTGGGTGCCGGGGTGCTTGGCGTAGACCACGATCCCCAAGCGTTACTGGCGACTAGAGAGAACGCCACATACAATAGTCTTGGTGACGACAAAGTGATGACTTTGGCGGCCGGTGACTGGTCGGTGGAAGCGTACCGGCGCAGTTTTGACATTGTGGTTGCCAATATTCTTGCAGCCCCGTTACAGGAATTGGCGGAGGATTTTCAAGCTGTGGCAAAGCCAGGCGCACATATCATCCTATCTGGTGTCTTGATTGAGCAGGTGAATGCCGTTGCGGATTGTTATCAGCACACCCATTTTCAACCCCCGTTAGTGGAAGACGGCTGGGCATTAATGCGAGGTGTGGTGGCTTAGGTGCGGTGAACCCCAATATCCATGAGTGAAGATAATCTTGCACCCCTGGTCACCCAGTGCCCAAATTGCACTACCCGATTTAAGGTGACCGAAACCCAATTGCAGGTTGCAACAGGCCGTGTTCGTTGCGGTGCCTGCCTCACGGTATTTGATGGTACCGATCACTTGTTGCTGGACGGTGAGCCCTTAAGTTCGGGCGGGGTTGAAGAAGTTGATGCGCTGTTGGATGAACTGGCGGGTGATTTGGACAGCGAAGATGCCCAAGCGGCTGATGCTGCCGCAACCTCCAACCCAGCGGAAGAGACCGCTTTGAAGGGTCATGCTGCGGTTGAGCCCCAGTCCCTGGATTTGTCCGGCGAGGTGTTACCAGCGGACTTGACTGCCCTGGAAGAAGAATTGATGGCGGACCTGCGCGGCGACGAGGTACCTGCCGGCCGTTCTGAGGCTGCAACCGGGCAAGGTGAAGCTGAATGGGTAGAGGATGCAGTTGATGATATTTGGGCAAGTGCTTCTTCATCAGCGGATGCCGAATCAGCAGATACCGAGTCCGACGCCGGGGAGATTGTTGAGCCTGGAGGGTCAAGCCCGGCATCACCGGTCAACTCCCTCCAGGGCAACAAAGAAACCGAAAAAGAAACCGAAGAAGTTGGAGAGACGGCAGAACAGGTTCTATTGTCCGGCGTGGAAGAACCGGTTATCTCCATAACCGCCACGGAAAATACAGCCAGTGCCGCCTCCCCACCCTCCGTGGCGACGGCAGCCGGGGAAGAGGCGCCGCCCGACGGGCCAAAACCCTGGCTGACTTGGGGGCTGATCGCCCTGGCGGTCATCGGTTTACCTGCACAAGTGTTGTGGTTTCAATATGAGTCCTGGGTGACGGATTTGACCTTTCGCCCGGTATATCAATTGATGTGTGATGTGGCCGGCTGTGAGCTGCCACCCATGCGTGACCTGGCCTTAATCGAATCCCGCAAGTCAGTGAGCCGGCGGCATCCGGATCAGGCCAATGTACGGGTAGTGGATGTGCTTCTGGTCAATAACGCCGATTTTGCTCAGCCGTTCCCACAGGTACAGATTTCGTTTACCAGCTTAAGCGGCCAACTGGTGGCCAGCCGGCGTTTTCAACCCAGGGAATATTTGCGCGGGGATATGGCCAAAGTTCAGCTGATGCCGCCCAGAACACCCGTGCATGTTTCGTTGGAGTTAGACGATCCGGGGAATGACGCCCAGAGCTTTCGGGTTCAGTTTCACTAAATAGTGCTTGCGCGAGGATCATCCGCCACGGTTTACTAGATGATCCGACAGATTGAGATTTTGGGAGAGAATTTATGCTTGGATACGCAACAATTGGTGTAAACGACATGGCTCGCGCGGAAGCATTTTACGGTGCGCTATTGTCCGAAGTTGGCGCCAGTCAGCTCTTTGGCAGGGACCGTATTAAGTTTTATGGCACCGGCCCGGATGCGGCCATGCTGGCGATCTGCATACCCTATGACGAGCAGGCGCAACACCACGGCAACGGCAATATGATTGCCATTCCCGGTGGTGACCGGGCGGGGGTGGATCGTCTGTATGCCAAGGCCATCGAGTTAGGGGCCACGGATGAAGGTGAACCCGGGGAACGCAATCCGGTGTTTTATGGTGCCTATGTGCGTGATCCGGATGGCAACAAGTTGTGCTTTTTCGAGATGATCATGTAAGGCATAATGTGGCCAACATGCTGACAAAGGGGCCGGTGCAACCGGCCTCTTTTATTTACAGCAGCAAATTTGTATTCCATGTCCGTACTGACACCCATACATAACCAACTGTCCCAGCCGGTTCTGATTGGCAACACAGCAACCCGCAACCGCGTGGCCCTGGCGCCCATGGCTGGACTTACGGATGTGCCATTTAGAACGGTGGCGTGGCAGATGGGGGCCGGCTATATGGTCAGCGAGATGGTCTCCAGTCAGCCCCAGCTTTGGGACAGCGGCAAGAGTAAACAACGCCGGATTCCGGTACCCGGGGTGGCGCCGGTGGCGGTACAAATTGCGGGCACACAGCCCGGACTTATGGCTGAAGCTGCGCAACGCCATGAGGACGATGGGGTACAGGTGATCGATATCAACTTTGGCTGTCCAGCCAAAAAAGTCTGTCGCAAGGCAGCAGGGTCGGCACTGCTGGCCAACATTGATCAAATCAGTGAAATTGTTTATGCGGTGTGCGCTGCGGTGAAGATTCCGGTGACGGTGAAAACCCGCACAGGCTTAGTGCCCGGAGACGGGCTGGGGTTGGTGGCAGCAAAAGCCGCGGCCCAGGCGGGTGCGCAGATGATTGTCTTGCACGGCCGTAGCCGGGCCTGCCGTTTTCAGGGATTTGCCCAGCATCACACGGCGGGGGAACTAAAACGGCACATCACCGTTCCCCTGTTGGTGAATGGTGATTTACAGGATTTGCATTCGGTCCGGACCGCCTTGCGGCTGTCCGGGGCGGACGGGGTCATGATTGGCCGGGGTGCCATTGGCAAACCCTGGTTGTTCAGAGAACTGCTGGGTCAGCCGCCATTATCAGCAGAACAAAAGTGGCAGCTTGTGCTGGATCATGTTGCAGCCATGCATAGCTTTTACGGCGAAGAGATGGGTGTGCGCATCGCGCGTAAACATGTGTTGAGCTATTTACAAAAACTGGATCCGGGCCGTGCTGATCCTGCGTCCGGGACAAAATATTTTCACACCATCAAAAGTGCGTCAGGGCAGTTGGACTGGCTGCTGCGTCGGGCGGAAAGATTATTGCAGGCGGCTTAGAGGGATCGGTTGCGAAATGGGGCAGACACGGCCTGGATGGCGAGGTTTGAGGTAATAATCAGTTGAGAAGCTGAGCTGGACCGCAAAAAGAGGAAAAACGTTGGCAGAACTAAAAATAAAGCGAGCGCTGCTGAGTGTATCGGACAAAACCGGGCTGCTCAGCCTGGCAACCCGGCTCAGTGAGGCAGGGGTTGAGATACTCTCCACCGGCGGCACATTTGGCACATTACGGGACAACGGCGTACCGGCCCGGGAGGTACAGGACTACACGGGATTTCCGGAAATGATGGAAGGCCGGGTGAAAACCCTGCATCCCAAGATACACGGAGGCATTCTGGGGCGCCGCCACCTGGACCGGCAGGTGATGGCGGAGCAGGGGATAGCCGCCATAGATCTTGTGGTGGTTAATCTTTATCCGTTTGCCCAGACCATCTCCCGTGAGGATTGCACCGAGGAGATGGCCATTGAGAACATAGATATTGGTGGCCCCGCGATGTTGCGCTCCGCGGCAAAAAACCATCGGGACGTATTGGTAGTGGTTGATCCGGGTGACTATGCAGAGGTGATGGCCGGATTGGACAAGGGTTTTAGTTTTGAGCAACGTAAACGGTTGGCGGTGAAAGCCTTTCGCCACACCGCACAGTATGATGCAACGGTGAGTGCCTATTTGGGATCTGAAGAAAACCTGCCGGATAACCTGAACCTGACCTTCAACAAAGTTGAACAGATGCGTTATGGGGAAAACCCTCACCAGGAGGCGGCTTTTTACCGGGAAGTGGTTGGGGACCACAGCGGCACCATTGCCAACTACGAACAACTGCAGGGTAAGGCGCTATCGTATAACAATATTGCTGACACAGATGCGGCTCTGGAGTGTGTAAAGGTGTTTACCGAGCCGGCGTGTGTCATCGTAAAACATGCCAACCCCTGCGGGGTTGCCCAGGCAGAGACCCCCGGCCTGGCTTACGCCAAGGCATTTGCCACGGATCCCACGTCTGCCTTTGGCGGCATTATTGCCTTTAACCGTCGGCTTGATGCGGCTACCCTGGCGGCGATTCTGGAGCAACAATTTGTTGAAGTGGTTATAGCACCGGAAGTTGACGCGGATGCGGTAACTGTTGCGCAGAAGAAGAAAAACGTCAGATTGCTCAGGTGCGGTAACTTTGGCGATGGTTCCCGGGGGTTGGAATACAAGCGTGTTGGCGGTGGATTGCTGGTGCAGAGTGCTGATGAAACCTGCCTTGATCAGGATAGTATGGCGGTGGTTACCCAGCGGCAGCCCACCCAGGCGCAGATGCAGGATTTGCTTTTTGCCTGGAAGGTAGCCTGGTTTGTCAAGTCCAACGCCATTGTGTATGCGCAAAACTTACAAACCATTGGTGTCGGGGCGGGGCAAATGAGCCGGGTCATCAGTGCCAAAATTGCGGGGCTAAAGGCGGACGAAGAAGGACTGACGGTACCGGGGGCGGTGATGGCATCAGACGCCTTTTTCCCGTTCAGGGATGGTATTGACGCGGCTGCTCAAGCGGGTATCAAAGCGGTTATTCAACCCGGGGGTTCAATGCGCGATGCGGAAGTTATTGCTGCTGCTGACGAACATAATCTGTCGATGGTCTTCACGGGAGTGCGGCATTTTCGGCACTAGCAACGGTGAATTGGATTTGCGAGTCGTAAACTGAAAGAGGCTGATATGGCAAAGGTACTGGTAGTGGGGTCAGGCGGCAGAGAACACGCCCTGGCTTGGAAGATGGCGTGCAGCGAGGGGGTGGAAGAAGTCCTGGTGGCGCCGGGGAATGCCGGAACCGATGCAGAACCGGGTTTACGCAATGTCCCGGTTGCCGTGGATGACTTTGACGGGCTGATTGCCCTGGCCAGACAGGAAGAGGTTGAGATGACCCTGGTCGGCCCGGAAGGACCGCTGGTTGACGGTATTGTAGACCGCTTTCAGGCTGCGGGATTACCCTGTTTTGGACCCACCCAAGCGGCTGCGCAACTGGAAGGCTCAAAGGCATTTACCAAAGAATTTCTTGCCCGCTATGACATTCCCACGGCGGCTTATGAGAGTTTTACCGACGCGGGGAAAGCTCACGCCTATGTTGAAGCCCAGGGCGCCCCCATTGTGATTAAGGCAGATGGTCTGGCTGCGGGGAAGGGGGTGGTGGTTGCTCAGTCGGTTGACCAGGCTAAGCAAGCCATTACTGACATGTTGAGTGGCAATGCCTTTGGTGCAGCGGGTGCCCGGGTGGTGGTTGAAGAATTTCTTCAGGGAGAAGAAGCCAGCTTTATTTGCTTGTGTGATGGCCAGACCGCAGTGCCCTTTGCATCGTCACAGGATCACAAAGCCCGGGACGATGGGGACCGGGGTCCAAATACCGGTGGCATGGGCGCGTATTCGCCGGCACCGGTGGTTGATGATGTGCTGCACGAACGGGTGATGCGGGAAGTCATTGAGCCGACCCTGGCCGGCATGCGGACTGACGGCAGCCCCTATGTGGGATTTTTGTATGCCGGTTTAATGATCTGTGACGGTAAACCCAAGGTCATTGAGTTTAATTGCCGGTTTGGTGATCCGGAGGCTCAACCGGTTATGTTGCGTTTGCAGTCTGATCTGCTGGCCATCTGCCGGAAAGCTTACCGGGGTGAACTGGCCGGGACCCAACTGGAGTTTGATCCGCGCACCGCGTTGGGGGTGGTGATGGCCGCGGGGGGTTATCCACTGGACTACGCCAAGGGTGACCCGATCAGCGGCTTGGACAAAGATTTGCTGGATACCAAGGTTTTTCATGCGGGCACCGCGCTGACAGAACAGGGTGTGGTGACCAATGGCGGACGGGTGCTTTGTGTGGTGGGTCTGGGCAGCAGTGTGCGTTCCGCCCAGGCAAGAGCTTATGAACGTGTTGATTTAATTGGCTGGCGTAACCGGTACTTTCGCAAAGACATTGGTCACCGGGCCATCGCCCGGGAGGAAACTGGGTAACTGTGTAGTATTGGGGTGCCGTACTAACTAAATGCGATAAGTGGTGGTGGTCATCACTTTTGCAACCACGGACATGGCTTGTTTAATGGGTGCGGGAAATTTATTACCCCCCAGCGCCAGCGCGTTGGCACCGTGTTCAGCTTCTTCATTGCGCATTTTATTCAGGATTGCCTTGCTGCGCTGATCTTCAGGGGGGAGTTGCTCAATATGTTTATCCAGGTGCCTGACCACCTGGTCTTCAGTGGCCTCCACAAAACCCAGGCTGACCCGGTCTCCCGCCAGTCCGGTCACGGCACCCATGGCAAATGCAGCGGCATAAAACAGCGGGTCTAACAGGCTCGGTTGAGCGTTCAGCTCATCAAGCCGTTCGCGGCACCAGCGCAGATGATCGCGCTCTTCATCCGCAGCCCTGAGCAGAGCAGTTTCGGCACTCGTTGAGCGGGCGGTCAGTGCCTGACCTTCGTACAGTGCCTGAGCGCAGATTTCGCCACAGTGATTAACCCGCATTAAACCCGCCGCGTGTGCGCGCGAGGTTTCGTCCATGTCCGGCTCAACAATATCTTGAGCCGGGTTGGGTCTTTCGCTGGCGTAGTTGCCGGACAGGGTGCGTAAGGTGCGGTCGAAGCCCTTTATCACTTGATCCAATGGATTTGACAATTTTATGGCCTTTTATCTTGCCCGATGGTATTGCATGAGTGGTTGTCATCCTTGGGCCGGCCCAGGCAGCCTTTGCCCCACCTTTGCTGTCTGGTCGATATTTCATTCCTGCTGAAAGCGGCATAATTATACCTATGGCTGATACAAAAGACCTAAATGTATTACTCGGCGCCGGGATACCCATCGTGGGCATCGAAACACCGGACGAAGGACGGGTGCTGGCATTGTTGCTGCGTCTTGCCATGCAGCGAAACCTGGCGTTTTACGAGTGGAGTATTACCCGGGGGCTACGCCTATCAGGGTTTGGGGAAGAGCTTGGCAACGGCTCGGAGATTCAGTTGGACGAGCCTGAAGCCCTGCTCCGGCACGTGAGCAAAACCCCGGGGCCGGGTTTATATGTTCTGTGCGACTTCCACCCCTACTGGCGGGACGAGCCCAAGATCGTCAGATTCTTAAAGGATATTGCGCTGGCTCATGAACGGCTGCAAAACACCGTGGTCCTGGTCAGCCACAAGCTGGATATGCCGGTTGAAATTGGCCGTTTGACGGCAAACCTGCAGATGCGTTTACCCAGCGACGAAGAACTGATGGCGATGGTTCGCAGCCAGGCCCAGGTTTGGGGTGAGCAGCACCAGGGCAAAAAGGTCCGCACGGACAGCAGGACCCTGAAAAAGCTGATTGCCAACCTGCGTGGGGTGTCCCATGCCGACGCACAGGTACTTATCCGGCACGCCATCCATGAAGATGGCGCCATTACCGAGTCGGATATACCCGAGGTTAACAAGCTGAAGTTTGACCTGATGGATGCGGAAGGTGTGCTGCATTTTGAGTATGACACCGAGCGGTTCTCCAACGTTGCGGGCCTCAGCAACTTGAAAAGTTGGCTGAAAATTCGTCGCGATGCGTTTTTGAACGGTGACGACAACAGCGCTGCCCAGGACCGGCCCAAGGGTATGTTGCTGCTGGGCGTACAGGGGGGAGGCAAAAGTCTGGCTGCCAAGGCGGTGGCCGGGTTCTGGTCCGTTCCCTTGCTGCGCCTGGATTTTGGCAGCTTATACAACAAATATTTTGGCGAGACCGAAAGAAATTTGCGCAATTCGTTGAAACAAGCAGAGCAGATGGCACCCTGCGTGTTGTGGATGGACGAAATCGAAAAGGGGCTGGCCACGGGTGGGGGAGACAATGCCACAGCCCATAGAATTATGGGCACGTTGCTGACATGGATGGCGGAAAATTCCAATGCCGTTTTTATTGTCGCCACGTCGAACGATATCTCCGGTTTGCCTCCGGAGCTTATGCGTAAGGGGCGCCTTGATGAGATATTTTTTGTGGATTTACCCGACCACCAAGTTCGGCAGGAAATTTTTCGCATCCATCTAAAGAAGCGCGATCTGGATCCTGAAGCTTTTGATGTGGATGAACTTGCGTCCCGGGCTGAGGACTTTACCGGAGCTGAAATAGAGGAGGCCATTGTTTCCGCCCGCTATCTGGCGGCGGACCGGGAAGGCAGTATCAGCCAGGGGGATATTGCCGCGGCGCTGGATCGCACCTACCCGATTTCGGTGTTGCGGGCTGAGAGCATCGATGCCTTGCGAACCTGGGCAAAAGGCAGAACGGTGCCCGCTTAAGCAGAATTTCTGATTCCTGCTAGTCTTTTGCTATGCGTCCAAGATTCCTCCAAGATTTTGTGGTGAACAAGGGCCCCGGCGCCAGTGCCCAACTTTTCAGATGGGTGGTCTGACGGTGCGCTGGCGTGGTCACAACACCAGCCAACCGGGCTTTACCCTGGTGGAGTTGGTTGTTGTCATTATCCTGGCGGGTATTCTGGTGGCCACGGCCTTACCCCGGCTGCTGAATGTAGAAGACGAAGCGGGTGAAAGCGCCGCTGCCTTTGCCGGTGTGTTGGCGGGTTTTCAAACGGCATTGGTCCTGTATCACACCGAATATATGGCGCTTGGGCGGCCTGACGCGGGTACCCCGTTGGCTGAATTTTCCGGACTCAGACACAATGCCCAGGGTTATCCCTACGGTTTGCAGCCCAACCAGGCTCATGTCATTCAGGGGAATGATGACTGTTTGTCGATATTCCGGGCCCTTCTCCCCATCAGCGCACTCACCCAGAACTATGCTGCTGTCAAAGAAAGTGACGGCAGCTGCCGGTACTTTGCCACGGGTGCGCCATCCGGTACCCAGGTGCGGGCCATGCAATACAACGCGCTATCGGGAACAGTGCGGCGTGATGTCTATATCCTCCCCTAAAGCTCCTCCCTGAGGTATTGGTATAACCGGAAAGGCCCGGTAGCCTCTCTGCAGGAGTAAAAAACAAGCCAGGGCCCGGGTTGCCGAAGTTCCGCCAACCACCACGCAGGGCAGTTGTGGATTGATACCGGGGCCGTCGCCGCGGCGGATGTCTGCCAGCGATGTATTTATGGCGTTTGGCAGGTGCGGGGTACCCACATTGATCTGGCGTGCGTTGGCCACGGCCTCGGGGCTGCCCACGGCTTTAACTACCTTGTCTAGCATAAATTGTTTGAAATTTTCCGCGTCAATGCGATACACAACCACAGGTGACTGTGCAACAACATGGGCGTTACGTCGCCTGCCTGTGATGAGGGCATCTTCACCAAAGATATCTCCAGGCTGAAGCTGATGAACGGTGTATGGCCCTTGCCGGACTACCGCACGGCCGCTGCGCAGTACGTAACAGCAGGTTGCAACCGCGCCCAGGGTGATGACGTGGGTCCCGGCTGGAAAAGTATAAGATTGAAGTGAAGAAAAAAACCCCTGCCAGTCCTGCACCGAAAGATGTTGCAGCAATGGCGAACGGGCAAATCGCCGGGCCCAGGGTTCCGGATTTTCAAGGACGTTAGCAGATGCTGGAACAGCCGTGGGCAAAAATGGGCTTGTGCACGTCTTTTTCCCGGCGCACAGCGGTTGCAGGTCGTCAGCCCGGATCGAGAGGACACGCACTTCTGATCCCGTCACAGCGGCTTGACAGCCCGGATAAAAATGTTCAAACCCCTCCGGGTGGGCGCGGATACGTATTGTCTTGTCTGCCCGGGTGAGGATCATGTGCCCTTCCAGCAAATAGAGATATATGTTGGGCCGGTGTGTTTTGCTGATACACACCCTTCCGGGCGGCAGGGTAAGGCAGCGGGCCCGCTGAGCCAGGGTACGCAGTTGATCAGCGGAACAATGTTGAATTTTGGGAATGCGCAGCAGAGCCTGTTGAACAGCTTGCTCAAATTGTGCACTTTTAACAAAGTACTTTTGGCTGAACCGTCTTGGATTGAGTGAACCTGCCATGTCGGCATGGTTGCCCAAACCGGACCAAAAAAGAGTCAGCGGCTCTCAACGTTTTTTGTAAGCACATGATGTTGCAGCAGGTGCGCCGATCTTGTCCCGCGCGATTTCTATGCTGCCGGTTTGAGCTCAAAGGTATGGCTGATCTTGACCCCGGCCCGTTGCAGCATGATCGAAGCCGAACAGTACTTCTCCGCGGTCAACCGAATAGCCCGGTCGACCCTGGTTGCGTCGAGATTGTCCCCGGTGATGACAAAGTGAATGGCAATTTCTTCAAATACCTGAGGAATCTCGTCAGCACGTTTTGCTGTGATGTGTGTCACACATTGGGTCACTTTCTGACGTGATTTAGCCAAAATATTGACAACATCAAAGGACGTGCAGCCACCAACACCCATCAGCATCAGCTCCATGGGCCGGCTCCCCTTATTTTCCCCGCCTGAATCCGGGGGGCCGTCGATTTGAACGGTGTGACCGGAGTCCGCAATCGCCTCAAAGTGAACGTTTTCCAGCCATTTGATTTGTGTATTCATGGTCTAAACTGTTTGTAGGTTTTTGTAAACACGAGACATTTTCGGCCATTTATTCGAGAACTGCGACCGTTTAGAGTGTGAAATCACGCCGTTTGTCGACCATGTCTCGAAATAGTTCACATATCTCACCTAATATTCATCACACGCAACGTGTTACGAAGGAGCGCAACAAATGCTTGCAGCAAAAAGCAATCAGATAAATCGGCCACTTACTGCTAAGGGGTTTCAAATGAATTTAAACGCTGAGGCCACGGATACCCACCTTGATGCGTTTCTCGCAGCAGCGCATCGCCGCAAATATCCTGCGAAGAGTACGCTCATCTACGCAGGTGATAAAAGTGATTCCATCTACTACATTCTTAAAGGGTCTGTGACGGTCCTGGTAGAGGACGAATCCGGACGAGAAATCATTGTCGATTATTTGAACAAAGGGGATTTCTTCGGCGAAATGCCCCTGTTTGTTGAAGGCACCCCGAGATCTGCGTGGGTTAAAGCCAAAAATGAATGTGAAGTGGCTGAATTGTCTTACAACAAATTTAAAGAGTTAGCGGAGCGGCATACGGATTTGCTGTACGCAGTTGGAAAGCAGCTTGCAGACCGGCTGAACCGCACAACGCAGAAGGTAAGCGATCTGGCGTTCCTGGACGTCACGGGTCGGGTAGCAAGGACGTTGCTGGAACTTACCAAACAACCCGACGCAATGACTCATCCTGACGGCATGCAAATCAAAATCACCCGTCAAGAAATTGGGCGCATTGTCGGTTGCTCAAGGGAGATGGTTGGACGTGTACTTAAAACCCTCGTGGACCAGGGACTGGTTTCTGTCAAAGGGAAGACCATGGTGGTTTACGGTACGCGTTAGTCAACTGGCACAGGGATGTGTAAATTATAAAAGGGGCCAACGGCCCCTTTTTATTGGGCAAAAAATTATTGGGCAAAAAACATTTCCTCAAGAGCTACCCCCGGGTCCGGCGCGCGCATAAATGCCTCTCCAACCAAAAAGCCGTAAACCTTGTGATCCAGCATGTGCTGAACATCCCGGGCGTCAGCAATACCGCTTTCGGTAATGACGGTCACGTTCTCGGGAATGTCCGGTAGCAGGTCCAGGGTGGTGGACAGGCTGGTTGCAAAGGTTTTCAGATTGCGATTGTTGATGCCCACAACGTCCGGACTGAGGCTCAAGGCGGCATCAAGCTCAACAGCATTGTGCACTTCGATCAGCACGTCCATCCCCAACCCCCTGGCGGTTTGATTAAGCACCGTCAGGCGCATGATATCCAAGGCGGCGACGATCAGCAGAATACAGTCAGCCCCCATGGCTCTGGCCTCATAAACCTGATATTCATCAACAATAAAGTCTTTGCGGATGACAGGCAGGTCCACGGCAGCCCGGGCTTGGATAAGATATTCCGTGCTGCCTTGAAAGTACTGTTCGTCGGTGAGGACAGACAGGCAAGTGGCACCATGTCTGGCGTAGCTTCGGGCAATGGCGGCAGGTTCAAACTGTTCCCGGATGACACCCTTGCTGGGTGATGCTCTTTTAATCTCCGCAATAATGGCGGGTTTTTGGGCAGCCGCTTGTGCAGCCAGTTTATCGACAAAACCCCGCACAGGCGGGGCCTGGTCTGCCAGGGTGTGCAGTTCTTGAAGTGATGTCCGGGTTTTTCTGAGGGCAATCTCTTCGTGTTTTGTGGCTACGATTTGGGTCAGGATATCGGTCATGCTTGGCCCATCATTTTGCTGACCCGGGTCAGTTCATCCAGGCGTTCCTTAGCCAGGCCGGATGCAATGGCATCCTGCGCCATGACCACACCGTTGGCCATGGAGGTTGCGATACCGGCCACATAGATTGCGGCTCCGGCGTTGAGGCTGACAATGTCCGCCGCAGCGGAGTCCGGCTCGGTGAGCGCGGTTTTAACCAGCGCCAGGCTATGTTCCGTGGACTCTGCGTTCAGATGGGTTAAGTCTGCCGGGTTGCGGGTGGCGATACCCAGATCGTCCGGGGTGATCTGATATTCGCTGATTTTGCCGGCACGCAGCTCAACAACCTGGGTGGGGGCATCCAGCCGGATTTCATCCAGGCCCTGGCTGTGGACAATCAGGGCATGTTCCGCGTCAAGCAGGTCCAGCACCTGGGCCATACGCTTCTGCCACACCGGGCTGAAGACGCCGATTACCTGGCGGCGCGCGCCCGCGGGATTGGTCATGGGCCCCAACACATTCATCATGGTGCGTATGCCGATTTCCTGGCGTACCGGGCCGGCGAAACGCATGGCGCTGTGGTGAGCCTGGGCAAACATAAAGCCAACCCCAACCTCAAGGATACAGGTGCCAATTTGTTCCGGCGACAGGGCCAGACTGACTCCGGCGGCTTCCAGGACATCGGCGCTGCCGCAAAAGCTGGTCATTTTGCGGTTGCCGTGTTTGGCGACCTTGGCACCCGCTGCTGCGGCCACAAAGGCGGCGGCGGTGGAGATATTGAATAGCTTATGACCACTGCCCCCGGTGCCGCAGGTATCTACCAGATTGGGGTGCTCGATGTTAACCCGGGTGGACAAATTCCGCATGGTAATGGCCGCACCGGCCAATTCTTCCGGGGTTTCACCCTTGACCCGCATGGCGGCCAGAAAAGCGCCAATCTGTGCAGGGGTGGCCTCCCCGGACATAATGATATTGAAAATTCCGGCGGCCTGTGTCTGATTGAGAGATTCACCCTCAACAATTTTTGCCAAAGCGTCTTGTATGTTCATTATCGACATCTGTTGTTGTTAACGTTTTGCGGTCAGGTTGACTGCAAAAAGTTGTTCAGCAAATCATGGCCCCCCTGGGTCATGATGGATTCCGGGTGGAATTGTACACCTTCCACAGCCATATCCCGGTGCCTGAAACCCATGATTTCGTCCACTTCACCATCAATTTCCGTCCAGGCGGTGACTTCCAGACAATCGGGTAAGGTCTGTTTGTCTACAATCAGGGAATGGTAGCGGGTGGCTTCAAAGGGTTGGGGCAGGTTGGCAAATACGCCCAGGTTGTTGTGGTATATCAGGGAGGTTTTGCCGTGCATGACATTGTTTGCCCTGATCACGTCGCCGCCAAAGGCTTGACCAATGCTCTGGTGGCCCAGGCAGATACCCAGCAAGGGAACCTTGCCGGCAAAGGTGGTGACCACTTCCAGGGAAATACCCGCTTCGTTGGGCGTGCAGGGTCCCGGCGAGATGACAATTTTTGCCGGCGCAAGCCGCTTGATTTCGGCAATGCTGATTTCGTCGTTGCGATAAACAACTACCTCCGCGCCAAGTTCCATAAGATATTGGACCACGTTGTAGGTAAAGGAGTCGTAGTTATCGATCATTAAGATCATGATGATTGTCCTGTAGTCGATCCGCTTAAACTCATTGTTCTAACCGGCTCTTCACCCTGCCAGTTGTGCGCAGCGGTTTTGATAAAGCGATAGAAGTCAATCAGCGGGCTACTTCTTTCGTACACTTCAATAAAGTGTCCCAAAGATCGCAGAGCATCGAGGAAAGCGAAGTTAATGCCGGTTTTCGTGACGCACCGGGTGGCCACCGGAATCCCGGCCGCGGCATATTCATCACATGCCCTGGGCAGTGAATCCACCATGGTGGCGACATGATGCAAACCCTCTTCGCCGGGGGTGTACAAATCGCGAAAGGGAGAGGGCCCCGGGCTGTCCTGTTGGACCAGTTCCATCATCACCTCGCCCCACTGCCCGTATGCTGAGGAGTGCACAAAGAGACAGGATTCACCCCGGTGTTCAGCCCGGGACAATTCAATGTTTCTGCTGATGTAGAAGGGGCCCGCGCCGAAGGTTTGGGCCATGCGCAAAGCCGCCGCTTCGATATCGTTGACAAAATAGGCAATCTGGACCACCGGATAGCCGGGCATGGTGTTCATGAGTTATCCAGTTGTTCAAGTTTGCGTTGCACTGCTGCCAATGCCTGCTGGGTCTGCTTAAGTTCCCGCAGAATTTCCTCGCGTGTGGGGGCGCTGGTGAGGGTCTCTAAACGTTCTTGTTTAGCTTCGTCCAGATTGTTGATGACCACGGCGATAAACAAGTTGACTACAACAAAGGTGCCCAGGACGACAAAACTGACAAAGTACATCCATGCCAGGGGTTCTGCCGCCATGGCGGCATACATGATGTCTGTCCAGTCTTCCAGGGTGACGATGCGAAACAGAGACAACAGAGAAATGCCCAGATTGCGCCAATGGGTTGGGTCGATCTCGTGAAAGAGGTGGTAGCCGGCGACGGCGTAGACATAAAAGATAATCGACATCAGGGCCAGAACGTGGCCCATGCTTGGAATAGACCGCACCAGGGTGGCAACAATCAGCCGCAGCTCCGGCAGGGTGGATATCAGGCGCAGCACGCGCAGCAGCCTCGCCGGGCGTGCCCGGGTTGCCAGTTGTCCGGTGGCGGGCAGCAGACTCAAAACGATGATGCTGAAGTCAAAAACGTTCCAGCCGTCCTTAAAATAGTCCTGAACCCGCGGTGCGTGAGCCATCATTTTGATGGCCGCTTCGATGACAAAGATCCCCAGAAAGATCTGATTGGCCAGGTTAAACCAGCGGCCGTAGTCCGCGGTCAGGTCCGCTGAGGTATCCAGGCCAATGACAATGGCATTTAAAACAATGGCCACGGTGATGCCGTGGTTAAAGCCATTGCTCGCGCAGATTCGTTGAGCCCAGGACACCGCTTAGTCTGCTAGGTCGCGAAATTGATTTTCAGCCATGGCCGCGGCGCGAAAAATGGCGCGGCCCTTATTGAGGCTTTCTTTCCATTCCAGGCGCGGGACCGAATCGGCGACAATGCCACCGCCGGCTTCGATGTATAACTTGCCGTCTTTGACAACCGCGGTACGAATGGCAATGGCGGTATCCATGTTGCCGTTCCAGGCCAGATAACCCACTGCGCCGCCATAAATACCGCGTTTCACCGGCTCCAGTTCATCAATAATTTCCATGGCACGGACTTTAGGTGCACCGGACAGAGTTCCCACGGGCAGGGTGGCCCGCAACAGGTCCATGGCGGACATGTTAGGGCGCAATTTACCCTCAACGTTTGAACAGATATGCATGACATGGGAATAACGTTCGATAATAAATTGCTCGGTCACCTTCACGCTGCCGGCTTGCGCCACCCGGCCGACGTCGTTTCTGCCCAGGTCGATCAGCATCAGATGTTCGGCAATTTCCTTAGGGTCTGCCAGCAGTTCCGCTTCGAAGGCTTGATCCTCTTCGTCGGTGTGCCCGCGCCGGCGGGTACCCGCCAACGGCCGGTTGGTAATCTTGCCATTGTCCAGGCGGGCAAGGATTTCCGGAGATGAACTGACAATTTCAAAACCGTTCAGATTCATGAAGTACATATAGGGGGAAGGGTTGAGGCTGCGTAGCGCCCGATAAAGATTAATCGACGGTGAGGTGAAGGGGATGGACATACGCTGGGCCAATACCACCTGCATAACGTCACCGGCCCGGGTGTACTCGCGAATCCGTTCCACAGCGTCCTTAAAACTCTTTTCACCAAATTCCGAGACGAAATCAGATTCCTCAATTTGTTGGTTGGCATGGCTTGGGTGTAACGGGGGTACCGCATGTTCCAGGACCTGGATATGTTGCCGCAAGCGTTCCCGGGTGTCCTCTACAATGCCGGGGATATCCGGATCAACCAGGCTGATGAGTTGCATGCGCCCTTTGACGTTATCAAAAACCACCACATCCTCGCTGACCATCAGCAGGATATCAGGAGTTTTCAGCGGATCCGGCGGGGTGCTCTCCCGCAGGCGCTTTTCCACATAGCGCACGGTGTCGTAGCCAAAATATCCAACCAGGCCGCCGTAAAACCGGGGCAGATCGTCTGCGTCTTCTACATCAAAACGGTTCTGGAAGGATTCGATAAAGTCCAGGGGGTCTTCGGTTTCAATCTGTTCGGTGATTTCGCCATTGTGAGAAACAGTGACCTGGTCACCGCGAACGGTAATAACCGTTCGCGCCGGCAAACCGATAATTGAATACCGGCCCCATTTCTCTCCGCCTTGGGAAGATTCGAGCAGGTAGGTATAGGGGGCGTTGGCCAGCTTCAGATAAACGGACAGCGGGGTATCCAGGTCAGCCAGGGTTTCGACCACAACGGGAATGCGGCGGTAGATCGGAGGTTTTTCGTTCATGGTTACATCGTAAAAACTTATGGTTACTTTTTTGCTTATTTCACAGGATGACGCCCCGTGATCTGGCGAAGGCCAATGAATTGACTATCGCCAACACCCGCTGGTCGGTGAGATGTTGCAAAGTTTAACCCAAGTTTTCAAAACGCAACGCATAATCGCTTACTCATTGAATGGGCGAAGGTTAGCATGTCGGTTGCCTAATGTGGAGCATCCAGCAGGCGGTTAAAGTCTTCAATAACTCCGTTAGCCCCCAGGGTGTTCACGTCGATGCCGTGGTTATAGCCGTAGGGCACACAGACCACTTTCAGCAGACTGTTGTGCGCTGCCTTTACGTCGGTTTCGGAATCGCCGACAAATAACACTTGTTGGGGGCCAAGACCCAGGGTATCCAGGGCCAGGCTGATGGGTGCGGGGTGGGGCTTGGGATGTGCACAGGTATCACCACCAACCAATACGCTAAAAAAGTGTGCAAGCTCGAGGGTCTGCAAAAGGCGGCGGCTGAGTTCAGCAGGTTTATTGGTTACCACTCCCAATTGCTTGCCTGCCCCGTGCAGGTGCTCCAGGGTATCTACCACGGTGGGGTAGGGCTGGCTGCTGTGTGCAATATGGGCGCCGTAGTATTGTAGAAATTCGGTAAATAGATGTTCGACGTCCACATCATCCAGTGCAGCAGGATCTTGTTTGTTGTGATACAGGAGGGCTTGTTTGATCATGACCCGGGCACCGTGGCCAACCCAATGCCGGGTCAAAGCTTCGCTGACCGGAGGCAGATTGATCAGCTCCAGAGTGAAGTTAAGGGCCCGGTTTAAGTCCGGTGCCGTATCCACCAGGGTGCCATCCAGATCAAATAGGTACCCTTGGTAGATCTGGTGCCAATCAGGCGGTGATTTGGCGTCAGCCGGCACGGGTTATGGCGGCGCGCATTTCAGCAATGGTGGTCCGATAATCACTGGTACCGAATATCGCGGACCCCGCCACAAAAGTGTCTGCACCGGCGGCCGCGACGGCGCCTATGTTGTCGGTTTTGATACCCCCATCCACTTGCAGGCGAATAGCCTGATCACCAATCATTTGCCTGGCGCGTTCTACCTTGGCAAGGCTGGATTCGATAAATTGCTGGCCGCCAAATCCCGGATTTACCGACATGATCAACACTAAATCAATCATGTGCAGGCATTCGGGCAGGACCGTCAAGGGCGTCGCGGGGTTAAATACCAGACCGGCCTTGGCCCCGCCGGCGCGAATCATGGACAAGGTGCGATGCAGGTGCTCCGTGCTTTCCGGATGGACGGTAATGTAATTGGCTCCGGCCTCAAGAAAGGCCTCAACCAGTGTATCGACGGGTTTGACCATCAGGTGCACATCGACAATGGCGCTGATACCAGCACCGCGAAGGGACTTTAATACCATGGGTCCCACGCTGAGGTTGGGGACATAGTGATTGTCCATGACATCAAAATGTATGGTGTCCGCACCGGCTGACAGCACATCATTAACTTCTTCACCTAAACGGGAAAAATCAGCGGCAAGGATCGAGGGTGATATCCAGGGTGTCATAAGGTGCGCTAGTTTACCTGCTGCCTCAATCTTTGCTAGCGGTCTGCTGAAAAACTATGACAAATTGTTTTACCCCACGTCACGGCGGCCAAAGGGGCAGGAATTTAGTTTTGACCCCGATAGACTTGGATGGTCTCCAGCGCGTCACGCATCTCCACCATGCGCTGCTGGGCCAGCCGCAGGGCCTCAGCATTAGCCTGGGTGTCGCCTCGTCCGGCAAGGCGGTCGGGATGATAACGGCTGACCATGCGGCGATAGGCCAGCTTGACCTTGTGCATCGGCGCATCGGGGGCTATATCCAGGCACCGGAAGGCAGCCTGCACCTGCGGCGGCATGTCCTTAGTCTGGGGCCCGGGGGGTGGCTTTGGCGGGGTTGTTGATTGACGGTGAGATTGGGCTTTTTGGGGCTGTGCGGCAGCTTGCTGAGCTTCACCAAATTCGTTGGCAATTTCTGCCGGGGTGAATTTGAGTTGGCCACCAATTGTCTTCAGGGTGGACAAGGTGGCGTTGGTTGGGGATACGGCGGCCTGTTGGGCCAACAGGTGGAGCAGCTCGTGGCGCGTCCTTTCATCCAGATGCCGGTGACAGCGTTGAGCCAGGCGTTGCAGGTTGATACGGCCATCCTTGCCTGCGGAAAACCAGGTAATGGCCTGTTGGCGCAGAGCTTGAGGATTCAAGGCCGGGTCGTTTCCCTGTGCCTGTTGGATCAGATGTTCAGCAAACCGTATGTGTCCAGGGTGTACAACACCGCCGGACTTTGCCAGGTAACCCAGGGTGGTGAACAGAAATTCCCGCACTTCAGCCTGCTGCCAGGCTTGGGCATTGTATGGGGTCCCCGCCTTGTGCCGGGATCTTTGGTGGGTCTGTTTTTCCCGGGCGGCATAAGCCATCCATAGATCATAACCGTGGCCCAGGGTGATTCCGATGATGATCCCGATGGACAATCGTGTTGGATCAAATGAAGCGCCGGAAAAAGCGGTCACACAGGCTATGGTCAATCCCAGAGCTTTGCCGAACCAGGTGGCTTTGAGCAGATGTTGACGCATATCCGTTAAGTCTAGGCGAGGGGTGGGGATATGTTGGGACCAGGTTCTAAATTTTTGGCTGCCGGTCATCCGCCAACGTTGCAGCAGTGGTCTGGGCGGCGCGATATTGCTCGATACTGCCGATATCCTGCCAGATGCCGTTGAAAATTTGGGCCCCCAACTGCTGCTGGTGGATCAGGGCAAACATGATCTCCCTGAAGGAAAAAGCCGTGCCACCGGCGTAAGCCTGGAAAAGCTCCGGTAACAGTACGGCAATACCGCAGTAGACGTAGGGTTCACCCCGGCTGGTTACGGTGCCTTGGGTGTATGCAAAATCTCCGGAAGCCCGGTGGTCGGGTGTAGGTGTCAGCACGATATGTGCGCGGTGGGGGGGGTGTGGCGCCGGGGGGAGGGTGGAAAAGTCGAAATTCGTAAAAATATCGCCATTCAACAGACAGAAGGGCTGGTTGTTGAAAAAGGGTAATGCCCGGGCAATGCCCCCGCCGGTTTCCAGCAGGGTGGATTCTTTACTGTACTCGATACTGACACCAAAATTACTGCCGTTCCCCAGATAGGTTTCGATCTGATCCCCCAGGTGGTGCAGATTGATAATAATGCGCTGGATACCCGCTCTGGCCAATGCCTGCACCTGATGACCAATTAGTGGTGTGCCGGCCAGCTCCAGCATCGGTTTGGGTACGGTGTCGGTCAAGGGTGCAAGGCGGGTGCCGCGACCGGCAGCCAGGATCATGGCTTGTCGTGGGGCGTGGTTCCGGGTCAACGCTGCAATATCTCCAGGTGTCCAGCCGGTTTCATGCAATCTGCGAGTTGCACTTTTAGACTGCTGAGTTGGGGGTAGGCGTCACACAACTGGGCCAGACGGTGCAACAGGGGAAGAATATAGGCCAGGTGTGAGGATTTTCCATCACGCAAGTGTAAGCGGGCAAATATGCCTACCGCCTTAAGCTGACGCTGCACGGCGGTATAGTCGAACTGCTGTTTAAGCGTGGTGTATTCCACCGGGGCTCCGTTTGAATCAACACCCAGCCGGGGATTTGCCGCCAGATAGTAGTGAAACCAGTAGTCAATTTCTGTTTCGCTGAATACCCAGTAGCAATCCCTTAACAGTGAAGCCAGGTCGTAGAGGATAGGGCCACGGAGCGCGTCCTGAAAATCAACCACGCCAAGGCGTATGCCTCTGACGTCCTCGCTGACCATCAGGTTGCGGCAATGATAGTCCCGGTGAACGCAACCATAGGGTTGCGTTATCATGGCGTTTATCAATTGGTTGTTGATAGGTTGCAGTCGGGCCTCCTGGTCCGCTAGCCCCAGCAAGCCCTGGCAAAACCATTCGTTGTACAGATTCAGTTCCATGGCCATGCGCTCGATGGTATAGGCTTCGATGTCCGGGGTGCTGACTGTCCGTAGTCTGCCCAATAGATCGATAGCGGCTTTTAAGGCCTGATCCTTGCTGGTTGTGGGGTAGACGTCTTCGATGTGCCGGCTGCCTAGATCCTGCATCAGATACCAACCCTGTTTGCTTTGCTCAGCATAGATCTTGGCCACCGGGATCCCCGCTGCACTAAATATCTCAGACAGGCGGCAGAAAGCCTCGTTGCGCTCAAGTGCCGGTGGGCTCAACATGACGATCAGGTTGCGCGTGTTGGTGTGTAAGCGAAAAAATCTGCGGTGACTGGCTTCGACCCGCAGCGGCGATATGGCGGTGATTTCCTCATCGGTCATGGCGAGCTGGGTTTTGCACCAGGCCTCGGCTGCCTGATCTATTAATATTGGCGGGCTTGTTTTTTCTTGCACGTTACGGATTATAACCGGCTGCGGAATTCTTTATCATGTGCCCATGAAGGCTAGAAGGTGTTTGCGCAACACCCTTTCTTTCTCCTGTACTTCCCTGGCTGTTTGTGTGCTGTTCACAGGATTGGCTTTGAGCAGTGGCTTGGTGCGTGCTGCCAGTGAGAGTACGGAAGATGAAGACAAGGGTTTTTATTGTTATCCCGGCGAGGATGGGCAGTCTTGGGTTTGTGACAAGGGTGTGCACAACAAGCCGGTGCGCCAGATCCGGAGTACCACGCCGGCCGCGGGGGTAAAAAGTCGTGAGGCAAAGGCTGGCCAGCTGGAGAATAATCCGCGGACGGCTAAACCTGCCAACCCCCCGGTACGGTCCGAACATTCAACAACACAAGCGTCTGCAGCCCAGGCTGAGGGGCAGCGGATTGCCGGGGACAAAGCAGAGGCTGGCCGTCTCGGCAACGGGCCCACGGCTGAGGTGTTGCGCTGGAATGAAATATCCGGAAGCCGGTCACCCGAAGTCAGCAACAATCCGCAAGATTGGTATACCCCTGCCCAGGCGCGGGCAATTGATGCGCAATACAGGCCGGTTGAGGACCTGGCCGCACAGCTATATGTGCAGGACCCGGATCCGGCTGGCTATTGTGCCGGTGGCTATGTCCAGCGCGATTATCCCTACCCGGTGGATGTGGACAATGAATCTTTTCCCATTATCGCGGAGGCGGATTCTCTGAGTTCGGAAATTGATGTCACCGCCCAGTTGGTGGGCAATGTCTCGGTGGCTCAGGGTAACCGGTTAATCCGGGCACCTTTGGCGGATTTGGACCAGGTTCAACGTGTTGGCCATTTCCCGCAAGGGGTGCGCATGGACCAGCCTGGGCTGATCATGCAGGGTGAACAAGCGGTAGTGCACTTGGACAGCCAGGAGGCTGACCTGCAAGGGGTGCAATTTGTGATTACGGATGCCGGCTTGCGCGGTGAAGCCCGGCAAATGCAGCAAAGCAGCGGGGGAGATTTAGCCCTGGCACATAACAGCTTTACCCGGTGCGAACCCGATAATAACGGCTGGCGCTTGAATACCCGCAACTTGCTGATTGAGCAGGACGAAGTGTTTGGTACGGCTAAACATGCGGTGTTAAGGCTGAAACGGGTGCCGGTGTTTTATACCCCCTATTTAAAATTTCCCGTCTCGGATGAACGTGTGTCCGGCTTTTTGTTTCCCACGCTGGGGTATTCGGATGAAGATGGAGCGGAGGTTTCGCTGCCGTATTACTTTAATTTGGCCCCAAATTACGACGCAACCTTTGTACCGCGCTACTTCAGCAAGCGGGGGGCCAGTGGCGAGTTGGAAGTGCGTCATATGTCCTCTTGGCAGACTACCGCTGTGGGGGGCGCGCTGTTGCCCGATGATGATTTGTATAACGGCACCTTAAGCCGCAAGGACTTTGATGAATTTGTTGATGACATGGGTAATCCGGTGGATCTTGGCGTGTTTGAGCCTGCGGATCGATGGCTGGGGGCCTTGGATCACCGGGGTCGCTTTGGCCGCTTTCGCACCTTTGCGGACATTAACATGGTCAGTGACCCGGACTATTTTCGGGATCTCGGTTCGGATTTAAACGTCTCCAGCCAGATTGAGTTGGAGCGCAGAGCAGAAATCCAATACGTACATTCCGGTTTGTCGGTGCGGCTGTGGGGCCAACGCTTCCAGCGGCTCGACCAGGTGGGTGTCGACGACTATGAAAGACTGCCGGAGCTGGAGCTGTTGTACTCAACGGATCTGGGCCCCCTGGAGCTTGGGGTCAGTGCCACCTGGGCGGATTTTGATAGAGATACCACGGGTCTGAACGGACTCAATGCGGTGACCGGCGAGCGTACCCACATCGAGCCACGGGTCAGCCTGCCCATGTCCTGGCCGTTCGGTTTTCTTAACCTAACCGGTGGGTATCGCTATACCCGTTACGATCTGGAGCAGGATTCGAATGCCGCGGGTTTTCAACTGGTTGATGATAAACCGGACCGCAATATTGGGTTGGCAAGCGTTGATGGCGGATTAATTTTTGAACGGGATATTAACTGGTTTGATCAAGCGTTGGTGCAAACCCTTGAGCCTCGCGTTTACTATCTTTGGCAGGAGTTTGATGATCAAGCCGAATTGCCGCGCTTTGACGCTTCGGTCCTCACCTTTGGTTATCAACAGCTCTTCCGCAATAATCGGTTCTCCGGTCTGGATCGAATTGGGGATGCAAATCAAGCCTCGGTTGGTGTCACCACCCGATTTCTTGCTGAAGAGACCGGGCGGGAATATTTCCGCTTCAGCGTTGGCGAGATCTTCTACTTTGAAAACCGCAAGGTCACCCTGGCCGGCGGGCAAACCGCTTTTGACCGGCGCAGTCAGTCGGCGGTTGCCGCGGAAATTTCCGCAAGCATAGCGCAACACTGGCGGTTGACCGGCACCACGCTGTGGGACCCCTACGACAATGAGGTGGACGAGGGTGGAGCGGCCTTGCAATACCGGCGGGATAACCGGCATATTTTTAATCTGGGCTTTCGTAACCGCCGCGATCAGGATATTGAACAAACCGATGTATCGTTATACTGGCCAATCTCCCGGCAGTTTTCCATCATAGGCCGTTGGAACTATGATCTGGTGAGTGGTCGAACCATAGAAGGTTTTGGCGGCATCGAATACAACGATTGTTGCCTGCAAATACGGCTCCTTGCACGCAGATTTCTGGACAGCCCTGCGGGTACGGTCATCACCGATTTTGATGAAGCGGATGGTGATGATGGGATATTCTTGCAAGTTGTCTTTAAGGGCCTTGCCGGGTTTGGCACTAAGATTGAAGGTGTATTGGAAAATGGGATCTCCGGTTATCGGTCACCTGAGCAGCAAGACTACTTTTCTAATGGCTCAAGTTACTAGCGAGTGCGGGCAGCGAGTTAGCACTACCGGGTGCAGCCAACAAACTGGATAAGAAATGAAAAAGTTAATTCAAGGGTTGAGCGTATTTTTGTGGTTAGGCGCACCGTGGAGTTGGGCGGCCTATCAGGAACTGGACGCCATTGTGGCGGTGGTCGAAGACGACGTGGTACTGGCTTCGGAGTTGCGCTATCGGTTTAATCAAGTTGCACGGCAGATGCAGGCTTCCAATGTCCAACTGCCACCCCGGGACATCATGATGAGCCAGGTGATGGAGCGGCTGATTCTGGAGAGTATTCAGCGCCAGGAAGCCCAGCGCCGGGGTATTGAAATTGATGATGAAACGTTGACCCGGGCGGTACAGTCTTTTGCACAGGGTAACAACATGACCTTGGAGCAGTTTCAGGCCGCGTTGCAGAAGGATGGTATTGGTTACCGCCAGTTTCGCGAGGAGATCCGCCAGGAAATGATCATCTCCCGACTACAGCGGAATTTGATTAACCGGCGCATTACCATTACGGAACAGGAAGTCCAGGGGTTGCTCAATTCTCCGTTTTACAAACAACTGTTTTCTGATGAGTATCGGGTGGGACACATACTGCTGTCTATCGAGGAAGGGGCCTCGGAGGCGGTGGTGGCTCAGGTGGCGGTCCGGGCCAACGAAATTGTCAGGCAACTTAAGGATGGCGCTGACTTTACCCAGATGGCGATTTCAAGCTCTTCAAGCAGTACCGCCCTGGAGGGGGGTGACCTGGGTTGGCGCCGGGCGGGTGAGCTGCCCAGCTTGTTCACTGAACAGGTTTTAGCCATGCAGGTGGGGGACATAGCGGAACCCATTCAGACCTCCGGGGCTTTTCACATCATAAAGCTGCTGGAACAACGCGGTGCGGGCATGCAACAGGTTGAGCAGACTCTGGTACGCCACATTTTGGTTAAACCCTCGGCCATTCGCAGCCCTGAAGAGACCGCTGAACTCATCAGCGACATCAAGGTCCAGTTGGATGGCGGCGCGGACTTTGCCGAGCTTGCTGCAGAACACTCTGAAGATCCTGCCAGTGCTCTAAACGGCGGAGATTTGGGCTGGTCGAGCCCAGGTCAGTTTGTGGGGCAATTCGGCGAGGTGATGAGCGTCACCCCAATCAACGGTATCAGCGATCCCTTTTTAACCCAGTTTGGCTGGCATGTGTTGCAGGTATTGGATCGCCGCCAGGAAGACCTGAGTGACGAAGCCCGGGAAAACATGGCCATGGAAATTCTGCACAAACAAAGGTTTGAGGAGAAGCAGCAGGAGTGGCTCAAAGAGTTGCGGGATGAGGCCTTTGTTGAAATTCGTCTGTAACGCGAGGCTCGCGCCTTACCGCGAATAAAGCCATGCCGGTTATCGCCATCACTCCCGGTGAACCCGCAGGTATTGGACCGGACCTGCTTATTCGTCTGGCCCAGCATCCGCGTATTCAGGCTTGGGTGGCGATCTGCGACCGCAACATGTTGCAATCTCGAGCCGAGCAACTGGGCCTGGCACTGCATGTGGATGCCAATGTTGCTGAACCGGCCCGACGGGCGGGCCTGTTGAGTGTGATGCACACTCCGTTGGCACAACAGGTTGTGCCCGGGGTGCTCAACCCGGCTAATGCGGAAGGAGTTTTAGCGGCGTTAGACAAGGGTATTTCCGGGTGTATGGATGGCACCTTCGCGGGCCTGGTTACCGGGCCGGTACAAAAGTCGGTGATCAATGAAGCGGGGCAACCCTTTTCCGGGCATACGGAATATCTGGCACAGCATGCGGGGGTTGAAGATGTTGTGATGTTGTTGGTGGCGGATGAGCTGAGGGTAGGGTTGGCAACTACCCATATGCCCTTGCGTGAGGTTGCGGATGCGATCACTGCAGAGTTGCTGACCAGACGTATCGGCATTTTACACCGCGGTCTGGTGGCACGTTTTGGCCTGAGCCGCCCCAGAATTTTAGTGGCGGGTCTCAACCCTCACGCCGGTGAGGGTGGCCATTTGGGTGAAGAAGAAATCCGCATTATCACCCCGGTTTGTACACAGCTGCGTAAACAGGGCCTGGATGTGGTTGGTCCCTTACCGGCGGATACGCTGTTTACCCGGGAGAAGCTGGAAACCGCGGATGCGGTATTTGCCATGTACCACGACCAGGGTCTGCCGGTGCTTAAACACAGGGGTTTTGGCCATGCGGTTAATGTCACCCTGGGTTTACCCTTCGTGCGCACTTCTGTTGATCACGGCACTGCCCTGGACCTGGCCGGTAGTGGTCATGGTGATGTCGGCAGTTTGGCTGCTGCCTTGCAGTTGTGTGGACAGATGGCCGCTGCGGTTCAGACTTAAGCCTTTTTTCATATGCAAGCGCGCAAACGGTTTGGACAACACTTTCTTACGGATTCACAGGTACTGGACAGGATCGTCGATAGTATTCACTGTCAGCAAGGTGACCATGTGCTGGAGATTGGTCCGGGCCACGGCGCTCTAACAGATCTTTTGGTGGGCAGCGCCGCTTATTATCTGGCAGTGGAAGTGGATCGTGATCTGGTGCCGCTGCTGCGTGCGCGTCACCCGTCCATGCAGGTGGTTAATGAAGATATCCTAAAGTGTGATCTGGTCGACTTGCTGCAACATCCGCCGGGGTTGGGGAACAAGGATGACCGGCACATCAAGTTTCGGGTGATTGGCAATTTACCCTATAACATCTCTTCGCCAATTCTCCTGCAAATGGTGGAACTGGTTCAACAGCTGGACTGTGTAGCGGATATGCACTTTATGTTGCAACAAGAAATGGCAGATCGCCTGTGTGCCTCCCCGGGCAGCAAAGCCTGGGGGCGGCTTGGTGTGTTGGTGCAGTTGTTTTTCACCACCGGCAAGCTTTTTTCCGTATCCCCAGGCAGTTTTTCACCTCCCCCCAGGGTGGACTCCGCGGTGGTGCGAATGGTGCCGCGGCATCAGCAGCCTTCCGGCAAAGATGTTGACCACTTGCAGCAGGTACTGCGTCTGGCGTTTTCCGGGCGGCGCAAGCGGCTGTCTAATTCCTTGAAACCCTTAAATCTGGACTGGGCAGCGGTGCAGTCGAAACTGGGCCTTACCGGGGGAGAGCGGGCGGATGATATCAGTAAGGAGCAGTTTTTGGGGTTGGCAAGGTTGCGACAAACTTGAGCACATGGCTTACTGCATATTCACAGTCATGGCCAACCCATTATTTAGAATATGTGCAAAACCGGCAAAATTCGAGTTGAGGCTACCAGCGAGTATGTTGCTTCACAATCTGATAGCACGCGGCAGCGTTATGTCTTTGCCTATCACATCCGTATCACCCACGAAGCAGGACCGCGGTGTCAACTGTTAACCCGGCACTGGATTATCACCGATGGGTCGGGAGAGGTTGAGGAGGTCAAAGGAGAGGGGGTAATTGGTCAACAACCGGTCCTGTCCCAGGGAGAACAATTTGTATACAGCAGTGGGGCTGTGCTCAAAACGCCGGTGGGTGCCATGCAGGGCAGCTATCAATTCCGCTCGGAAAACGGCGATCTCTTCGATGTGCCAATTCCCGCCTTTTCTCTCAGCATGCCCAACCTCGTCCACTAAGGGTAGTTATGGCCACCTATGTTGTCGGGGATGTTCAAGGCTGTGCCCGTGAATTGGAAAAATTGCTCCAACACATTGGGTTTGGCGCTGACGATCATCTGTGGTTGCTGGGTGACCTGGTTAACCGGGGGCCTGATTCTGCCCGGGTGATGGCCATGGTCTATGCGTTGCAGCGTCAGTGCACCGTGGTGCTGGGAAATCATGACCTGCACTTTCTGGCCGCGCACTTTGCCGGTCACAGCCTTGGCAGCAACGACACGATGGGCGATTTGTTGGACGCCCCCCAGGCATCACAATATGCCGAGTGGCTGTGCCGGCAAAAGCTGTTGCACTGGGACAAAACACTTAACGTTGCCATGGCCCATGCGGGTGTGCCACACATCTGGTCCATGCACCAGGCCGTTGAGCTGGCCGGGGAAGTTGAAGACGTTCTACTGGATCAGCACCGGGATGTGTCCCGGGCTGAATTTTTTAAACACATGTATGGCAACAAGCCGGATTGTTGGCAAGCTGACTTAACCGGCTTGGACAGGGTTAAGTTGATCACCAACTATTTTACGCGCATGCGGCTGATTGATGACGATGGGACTCTGGACTTCAGCCACAAGGGTGCACTTGCTGATGCACCGGCGGGTTGGACACCCTGGTATCAGCTGACCGCACCGTGCCTGGGGCATACGACTTTGCTCTTTGGCCACTGGGCCTCCCTGGACGGTATCACCGGTTATGAGAATCTGTTGGCCCTGGATACCGGTTGTGTCTACGGGCGTGCTCTAACGGCGTTTTGTATCGAAACCGGGCAATATTATCGAGTCCCCGGATATGACAAAACAAGTTCGCAAGGCTAGGGCAACTTTTTTATGTCTAATGGGTATAAACACCTGGTTTGTTATAGCCCCTTGTGCCTTATGTCGGAAAAAGCGTGGCTGCATAGCACAAAATTCGGATTTTGCTGAAAAATTTTTGTGATCCGGTGCTCAGTTTTGATCATGTAGTGGAACTGGTTCACGGATTTGAACTTTACCCGGTTCGTTCTAGTCTTACTAATAGGTATCGTTTATCTACCCTGAATTAGTCGGGGTTTTCGCCGCAGCGGCTCCGCAGTGACCCTAGGTGACCCAAACCGAAGGTATACGCCACTCGGTGATCAAGACCGATCATAGTATGGAGACTTGGTTATGGGCGTATTTGAGCACTTTCAGGAACGGTATGACGCGGTTCAGCAGGAAGAAATGTCTTTGGACGATTACTTGGCCCTGTGCAGGGAGGATCCGAAGGTATATGCCACCGCCGCGGAGCGCATCCTGACAGCCATCGGCGAACCCGAATTTGTAGACACCTCTAAAGATCCCCGTCTATCCCGTATATTTTCCAACAAAATAATTAAGCGCTACCCTGCGTTTGACGAATTTTATGGTATGGAAGAAGCCATCGAACAGATTGTTTCGTTCTTCCGCCATGCAGCCCAGGGGTTGGAGGAGCGCAAGCAGATCCTCTATCTGCTGGGTCCGGTGGGTGGCGGTAAGTCCTCTCTGGCGGAAAAGCTCAAAGCACTGATCCAGCGGCAGCCGTTTTATGCCATCAAGGGGTCTCCGGTTAACGAAAGCCCTCTTGGCCTGTTTGATGCGGCTGAGGATGGTCACCTGTTAGAGGAAGAGTACGGCATCCCCAGAAGATACCTGAACAATATCATGTCCCCCTGGGTCAGTAAGCGCCTGAAAGAATATGGTGGAGACATCTCTCAATTTAAGGTGGTAAAACTATTTCCCTCCACCCTGGAACAGATCGCCGTCGCAAAAACCGAGCCCGGCGACGACAATAATCAGGACATCTCCGCCTTGGTGGGCAAGGTGGACATTCGCAGTCTTGAGGATCACGCGCAAAATGACCCGGATGCCTACAGCTTTTCCGGCGGTCTATGCAAGGCCAATCAGGGGATGCTCGAATTTGTGGAAATGTTTAAAGCCCCCATTAAGGTGTTGCACCCGTTGCTCACGGCCACTCAGGAGGGTAATTACAACGGTACCGAAGCCATTGGCGCCATACCCTTTGACGGTGTTGTTCTGGCGCACTCCAACGAATCTGAGTGGCAAAATTTTCGTAACAACCGCAACAACGAAGCTTTTATCGATAGGGTGTATATCGTCAAAGTACCTTACTGTTTGCGCCTGTCGGACGAAATGAAGATCTATGAAAAACTGGTCAGCGAATCTTCCCTCAAGGATGCACCCTGCGCGCCGGATACACTGGAAATGCTGGCCCAGTTCACCGTGTTATCGCGCCTGCGCGAGCCGGAAAACTCAAATGTATTTTCCAAGATGCGGGTCTATGACGGCCAGAATCTGAAAGACACAGACCCCAAGGCTAAAACGATTCAGGAGTATCGGGATATGGCCGGGGTGGATGAAGGCATGGATGGCTTGTCCACCCGCTTTGCGTTCAAGATACTGTCCAAGGTTTTCAATTTTGACCCGACGGAAATAGCCGCTAACCCGGTTCATTTGATGTACGTCCTGGAACAGCAGATCGAGCGGGAAAACTATCCCCAGGAAGTGCGGGACCGCTATCTGGGTTATATCAAGGAATACCTGTCAGCCAAATACGTCGATTTTATCGGCAAGGAAATCCAGACCGCTTATCTCGAGTCGTACTCGGAGTACGGTCAGAATATCTTTGATCGATATGTCACCTATGCGGACTTCTGGATTCAGGATCAGGAATATAGAGACCCGGAAACCGGTGACATTCTCGACCGGGCATCCCTGAATGAAGAGCTTGAGAAAATAGAAAAACCGGCGGGTATCAGCAATCCAAAAGATTTCCGGAATGAGATAGTGAACTTTGTGTTACGCGCCAGAGCCAATAACAACGGGCACAATCCGTCATGGCAGAGTTATGAAAAGTTACGCGCGGTGATCGAGAAGAAGATGTTCTCGAATACCGAGGATCTGTTGCCGGTGATCTCCTTCAGTGCCAAGGGCAGCAGCGAAGAGCAGAAGAAGCATGACGATTTTGTGGCACGGATGGTTGAGCGCGGTTATACCGAAAAGCAGGTCCGGCTGTTGTCTGAGTGGTACATGCGGGTGCGGAAGTCGCAGTAACTTTCACCGACAATGTCTAGGGGTGGTCCATGTCTTATCTGATTGATCGTCGCGCCAACGCCAAGCACAAAAATATGGTGAATCGCCGGCGCTTTATGGACCGGTACAAACGGCACATCAAAAAAGCCGTGGAAAAAGCGGTAGATCAGCGCAGCATCACCGACATGGAACGTGGTGAGGAAGTGAATATTCCTGCACCGGATGTCTCGGAACCCATTTTTGGCCATGGTGCCGGAGGCAAGCGGACCATTGTTCATCCCGGCAACAAGGACTTTGTTGCAGGCGACAAAGTGCCGCGTCCTCCGGGCGGCCGTGGTGGTGGCAGCGGTGAGGGTGACGCAAGCAATCAGGGTGAGGGAGAGGATGACTTTGTTTTCCAACTCACCTCTGATGAGTTTATGGAGGTACTTTTTGAAGATCTGGAACTGCCCAATTTAACCAAGCGGCACTTAAAGGGCGCCAACAGCTTTAAATACGAACATGCGGGATTCAGCAGTGACGGGGTGCCGGCTAAGCTGTCCATACCGCGCACCATGCGCGCTTCCAAAATGCGCCATGTTGCGTTGAACGCCCGGCGCAAAAAAGAGCGTGCAGCGTTGCAGGCAGCCCTCGCGGAAGCAGAGCAAGCCGGGGACGAGGTCAGCACCCGGCGGCTGATTGTCGAATTGGCTGAACTTGAGAGGCGGATACGCAAGGTGGTTTTTCTTGACGACACCGATATGCGGTACAATCTTCACGTACGCCGCCCGGTGCCGACCTCCCAGGCGGTGATGTTCTGTCTGATGGATGTATCCGGGTCCATGGACCAGGCCATCAAGGACATGGCTAAACGGTTCTATCTATTATTGTACTTATTTCTTCAACGCCACTATGAACGCACGGAAATAGTATTTATCCGGCATCACACCGTGGCCAAGGAAGTTGATGAGCAGGAATTTTTTTACTCCCGGGAGACGGGCGGAACAGTAGTGTCCAGTGCTTTGGAGCTGATGAAAGAAATCATGCAAGCACGTTATTCTGCTGAAGAGTGGAATATTTATGGTGCGCAAGCCTCGGATGGTGACAACTGGAACGATGATTCGCCCCGGTGCGCCAAGCTGCTGGCTGAAGATATACTGCCCAGTATACAACATTTTTCATATGTTGAAATTACCCAGCGTTCACACCAGGCTCTGTGGCAGGAATATTCCAAGCTGGAGGAGGCTTTTCCGGATACCTTTGCCCAGCAGCATATACGTACCGTTGGGGATATTTTCCCCGTATTCCGGCGGCTGTTTCAAAAAAGGCTGGCAGCATAGATATGCAAGCAAAAAATAAAGTTGAGCCAATTTCCACGGGCAGTGAGTGGACCTTTGAGCTGATCGATAAATACGACCAGGCAATTGGCGAAATTGCCGCAGAGTTTGGCTTGGACACCTATGCCAATCAGATAGAGATTATTCGTTCGGAGCAGATGCTGGATGCATATGCCTCCATCGGTATGCCCATCGGTTACAACCATTGGTCGTTTGGCAAACACTTTGTTGAAGCTGAACAAAACTATCAACGCGGCCACATGGGCCTGGCTTATGAAATAGTGATCAACTCGGACCCCTGTATAGCCTACCTGATGGAAGAAAATACCATGACCATGCAGGCGCTGGTGATTGCACATGCCTGTTACGGTCACAACTCATTTTTTAAGGGCAACTATCTGTTTCGGACCTGGACCGACGCCGGCTCGATTATCGATTACCTGGTTTTTGCCAAACAATATATCGCCCGGTGCGAGGAGCAGTACGGCGTCAGCGAGGTGGAGCAGACCCTGGATTCCTGCCACGCCCTCATGAACTATGGGGTTGACCGTTATAGACGCCCCTATCCCAT
>JANQMF010000183.1 GCA_028280225.1 Pseudomonadales bacterium
CTTCTGCCCGGCCACAGCAGATTGGCCACCTGCTCCCGGGTGGTGGCGCGGTTTTGATTCAGGGCAAGCCATGCCAGCAGGGCTTGCGTCTTTTGCCCGGCGATCACAATGTCTTTTCTGGTCGTGCCCGTGGTCTGGGTGACGCTGAATCCCCCCAGCAGACAAATTCTCATGTCCATTCACGTATTAGATCGTGAATTCACGCTTTTTTCACGCTTGCCCTATGCCTGGGCTCACAGCAGGAACCTATTCTGTCTCACGTTGCCCGGGCCAAAGGTAATTATGGAATTGTCCGGGCACACAAAAGGAACCAGCAAAGGAAAGAACCATGAACATAAATGGGCAAAATTTACGAACTGCTTTGGCCGTTACAGCCTGGGTGGTTTGTGTTGCGGGCAGCATCAACGGATGTACGTTTTGTGCAGCCTTATTGGCAACCTATGTTGCCAGCCGGATCGCAAGCCGCCTGGCGCAAGGATGTGCGCCGCTGCCCGACAGCGAACTTATGGTCAGCCCAAGCAAACGCCAGTACTTACTTTAAAGGAGACAAAGCATGAACAGTATTGCCAATTTCCCCAATTCCCAGGTCAACCCCAAGGATCGGCTGCACAGCCTGCAACAGGCGGAGCGGGTATTTGTGACCGATGGTGGGCTGGAAACCACACTGGTTTTCCATGAAGGTTGGGAGCTGCCGGAGTTTGCTGCCTTTCCGCTGCTGGATACACCCAGCGGACGGTTGGTCCTGACCAAGTATTACGAGCGCTATATTCAGATTGCCCAGCGGCACAAGTCCGGATTTATTCTGGAAAGCGCAACCTGGCGGGCCAGCCCCAATTGGGGACAAAAGATCGGCTACAGCAATGCCGAACTGATCAACATGAACAAACGTGCCGTGGATATGCTGGCGGATCTGCGCCTGCAGTTTGAAACGGAAGATATGCCCATGCTGATCAGCGGCTGTATCGGCCCTGCGGATGACGGTTATCAGCCGGCGGAACAGATGAGCATCAGCGCAGCCCGGGCTTATCACCAGTTGCAGGCCCGGGCGTTTAAAGAAGCCGGAGCGGATATGATCAGTGCAGTGACCATGACCTATCCCCAGGAGGCCATTGGTATTGCCATGGCGGCAGCAGATGTTGGCTTGCCCTGCGTGATCTCCTTTACCGTGGAACTGGACGGCCACTTACCCATCGGCATGTCCTTGCCCGGGGCGATTTGCTGGGTGGACGAAGCGGTGGACATACCGCCCCTGTACTACATGATTAATTGTGCCCATCCGGATCATTTTTCACATGCGGTGGAGTCGAAGTTGGCATGGACTCACCGAATTGGGGGTGTGCGTGCCAACGCTTCCCGCTTGAGCCACGCGGAACTGGACGAATCAGAAGTTCTGGATGACGGTAACCCTGCTGAATTTGGTGACCTGTACGCGCAACTTATCGACGCCCTGCCGAACCTGCGGGTGATTGGCGGTTGCTGTGGCACGGATCACCGGCATGTGGAAGCGGCAGCCCACGCCTGCGCCGCCGGTGGTTGGCTGCGCCAGTCCGGCACAACTTCGGGTTGATTACTCCGAATGAGTGCCCGTTGAAGGGAGCATGCTGCTCCCTTTTTTGTGGGCGGTGAGGATGCCGGTGATGTTGGCGCTAAAGTATGGTGCCCTCCGCAAATACTGCGTGCTTGGGACAGGCAGTTGCTTGTGGCTCTCAGTCGGGATAATGATAGGGCATGCTCAGTGCGGTCATTCTTTTTCGTATTGTTGCCGCTTCCCAGGTGTTGTTAACTGTTGCGGTCATCTGGCGCGGTAGAGATATAGGTCACCGGTGGCTGATCCTGGCCTTGCTCATCAGCATTTGCAGTTACCTGATGTTACCGGTCTGGGCTGCTAGCCTGCCCGGGAGCGTCTTGCTGCCGGACTTAATGGCCAGCGCCATCCCCGGGTTGTTGCTCCTGTTTGCCTGGTATTTGTTTGTTGACGGCCGTGGTGGGCTGCCCTGGCTGGGTTGGCTGCTTATTGCCGGTTATATGCTGCCCATTGTACCCCGGCATATGCTGGATTTGTCTGCGCCGTTGACAGGGGAGTTATCAGGGGGGTTACATTGGTGGCTGTACGATGGCAGCCAGATTCTCAAACTGGGTGTTGCGCTGTGGGCGCTGGCCTTGGCCTGGCAGGGCCGGGAGGCTGATTTACTGCACAGCCGCCTGCGCTTTCGCTACTACTTTTGCGGCGGTCTGGGGGTGGCGGTGGTGGTTGTAGTGATGGCGGAGCTGGCTAGTGGTTTCCGGGTGCCGGTGCAACTGGAACTGCTGGGCATGGCCGGCATTTGCGTGGCTTGTTTTGCCCTGAACGTGTGGCTGTTGCAACCGGCAAGCGGCCTTTTCTTTGCGCCCCCACCGGGGGAACCGGCGAGCGTCAGCCAACCCATCGTGGATAAAATTCTCCACTACATAGAAGGTCAGCGGGGTTACGCCCGGCATGATCTGAAAATTGGTGACCTGGCTGACGAAATTGGTATTGCTGAACATGTGCTGCGTAAAACCATTAACGGCACCCTGCAGCAGCGCAACTTTAATCAATTTATCAACCACTATCGCATCACCGAGGCGGCACAAAGGTTGTTGGCGGAGCCCGATTTACCAATTTTGACCATCGCCCTGGATGTGGGTTTTCGCTCCCTTTCCTCCTTTAACAGCGCCTTTAAACAGCTTCATGGCGTGGCGCCCAGCCAATATCGAAGCCAAAATACATCAGCCGATCACAGTTAATGCTGCCGAATTTCGAAATCCGTCAGATTCTTTAGATAATCCGGCAGCTTAAGCGGTCACCCTTGGTTCAGCCTATGCCTCCTCAAAACACCCACAGGAGGCTGTTATGTCCAATCCCAAAACCCAACTGTTGCGGCGGGCAGATATCGATTGGCTGAGGGTCATTGCTTTTGGCCTGTTGATCTACTTTCACGCAGCGGTGGTATTTTTGCCCCAGGGTATTCCCATGGTGATTAACGACACAGCCAGCCCGGTTTTGCAGGTATTTGTTGCCTTTCTACAGGAATTTCGCCTGGGGTTACTGTTCCTGGTGTCGGGCATGGGGGTGAAATTTGCCCTTGGGCGGCGCGACAAGAAACAGTTTTTTCTGGAGCGAAGCCGCCGGCTGCTTATTCCCCTGGTATTTGGCATGCTGGTTCTGGTGCCCCCCATGGTTTACCTGGAAAAACTGCACATCGGGGCCGACCCGGGCTCTCTGGCGGAGTTTTACGGCCAGCTATTCAGTGGCGTTTATCCCCGGGGTAACTTGAGCTGGCATCATTTCTGGTTTGTCGCCTACTTATTTTTATATTGTGTATTGAGCTGGCCATTCTTCCGCCGCTTGGATGGCACGCGGCCGTTACCCTGGATGCGTTGTCTGTCCGGAGGTTACGGCTTGTATACCTTTGTCGGGGTGCTATTTGTGGTGGAAGTTCCGTTGCGCGTGTTTTTTCCCGGCTTCCGGGACTTGATACACGATTGGGCAAGTTTTGCCCATTGGTGGTTGCTCTTTCTGGCCGGCTTCACGCTGGTCAGCCATCTTGAGCTGTTGCAACAGTGCCAACGTATACGCCGTTCGGCGCTGACGCTTGGGGTAACCTGTACCAGTCTGTTGTTCGGACAGTTCTTCTCATTTGACGGGGCCAGCTTTTCACCCTTGTACGATGGTCAAATCACCGCTGCTGAATACCTGTATTTTTGCCTGTTGCGTATGTTTAACGCCTGGAGCTGGCTGGTCGCCTGTGTGGGTTATGCCGGCCGTTATCTTAAGCGCCCGGGCAAGGCACTCAGTTACCTGACCCGGGCGGTTTATCCGCTATTTTGTCTGCACCTGACCTTGAGCGTTGCGCTGTCGTTTCTGGTAGTCCCCCTGCCTTGGCCCATCGTCCTGAAGTACCTGGTGATTACCTCCGGGACCATTGGCGGAGCGCTGATGATTTATCAGATGATCATTAAACCAAATCCGCTGCTGTGGCCGTTGTTCGGTCTCAAAGGCTGAGTGACAGCTCAGGCATCGTGGAAAATGATGCCCAGGGTGTGACGCCGGCCCCGGTGAACCCGGCTGACACCATGGCGCATCTGGCACTTACGCATGCGGTGTGCCCCCTGTTGGGGCCGTTCGCGCACAGGAAATATAACCGCATCTCCCTGCTCAAGGTGCACCACAATCGGCTTGGCCTGGGTCCGTGGGCGCTGTTCCACCAACAGAAATTCTCCGCCGCAAAAGTCCTGTTGTGGCTGATCCAGCAGGATGACAACCTGGAAAGGGAAGAAGACGTCGCCGTAAATGTCCTGATGCAGGCGATTAAATCCGCCGGCACGGTAGTGCAACATTAACGGTGTGGCCCGGTCTTGCCCGGCGGTTTGACAGATTTGAGAAAATTCCCGCAACGAAGCGGGCCATACCGTCTTGAGGTGCAGCCACCGAGCCCATTGATTGGCGATGGGTGCAAGGTGGGTATAAAAAGCCTGGCGCAGGCGGGTGACCGGCAAGGGTAGGGGATAGTCGAAATACCGGTATTCGCCTTCACCGAAGTTGTGCTGGGCCATGTTAACGGTTTTGCGGAACCGGGTTTTGGGATTGTCATACAAGGACTTTAAATCAACGGCTTCAGACCGGCGCACTAAAGTGGGCAAATGCGCATACCCTGCGGTCAGCAAATTGTTGCTGATCTGGTCCCAGTCCAGAGCGTGTACCCGTTGTGTCAGGGTGGTCATGTTGGTGCCCGTTGATAATTTTGCCCGGTTCTATCCTGCTGTTCCTGCAGCGCTTGTGCAATATGGCAGGTGATACAAAGGCGCAAAAGTTGAATGTGATGTCGCTTTTCGACAAGCATAGAGTTTACAGTCTGACAAACTATGCGTGTCTTTAAATTGCGTGGCATGGTATGAACTTAACCGCAGAACAGTGTTGGCAAATATTGGTTGACCGGCAACCCCAGGATGATTTTGTTTATGGGGTGTTGTCCACCGGCATCGTGTGCCGCACGGGGTGTCCCTCCCGGCGGCCCAAGCAGGAAAATGTTCGTTTTTTTGTGAATGTCAGCGACGCTGTACAAGCAGGGTACCGGCCTTGTAAACGATGTATCGACAGCGCGCCCGGCCGGAAGATTGTGGCGATCTGTGAGTGTATTGAAACATCTCCCGAACGGTCCCTGACCGGGTTGGCTGAAGAATTTGGCCTCAGCTTGCGACAGATGCAGCGTCTGTTCCGGCAGGCCCTGGGGATCAGCCCCAAACAATATGTGCTCCAGGTGAGATACCGCAAGTTCTTGAGTGAAGTAGAGGCTGGCCTGTCGGTTACTGATGCCGTATATGCTGCCGGGTTTCCGTCCAGCAGCCGCATGTACGAACAAATATCCGAGCGGGTTGGCATGCAGGTGGCTGAGATTCGCGCCGGTGGTGAAGGATTGCTGCTGTTTTATGCGGTGCAATCTTCATCCCTGGGGGAGATGATCATTGCCCAGACATTAAAAGGCCTGTGTTTTGCGGGTATATATGCAGACCCGGCGCAGGCTGTGGCGGCACTTGAACAACAATTTCCAAAAGCTGAACGTCTTGCGGTAAAGGCCACCCAACTGGAGCCGATTGGCAGCGCCATGTCAAGCGCCATGGCAGGTGATTACAACCACCTGGCTAAGTTGCCCCTGCATATCCAAGGTACAGCCTTTCAGGGCATGGTGTGGGATGCGGTACGCAAGGTGCCGGTAGGCACGCGGCTGAGTTATCAACAACTGGCTGCGCGTCTGGGCAAACCTAAACATGCCCGGGCGGTGGCTCGGGCGCTGGCCGCCAACAAGATTGCTCTGGCCATTCCCTGTCATCGCATTGTTCCGGCGGCAGGAGGAGACGGCGGTTACCGTTGGGGTACAGAGCGTAAGCGAATGCTGCTGGAAAAAGAAAGTTCGGGCTAGTGACTCACAGCCTGGGTATTGAAGGATTAGAGCAGCTACAAATCCGCCGCCATGTCTTCGTTTTCTACTTCCTGGGCCAGCCACCACAGGACTTCGGGAATGGTGAATTTAACAATCTGTTGAATACCGTTGCGGCGGCAGGACAGGCGCACAAAGCCACTGTCTGAGTCAACGTCCAGAATAAGATAGAGTCTTTCCTGAAAGCGCATGAGGCGGCCGGCGAGGTTTTGTTCAAGTGCCCGAATACGTTTGTTCACGATACTTCATCCGAGATAGGTTCACGGGTTTAGTATTTCACGGTGTGCCTGTTTAGAAAATACAATTTTACAAAGCAACCACAACATGGGCACTTTTGTCACCCAGGGCTGCGGACTGTGTCAGAAAACCGGCACTTCCTAGCGCAACTCACCCACCACCTCGTCCAGCATGGACAGCCCACACAGGGAGTGAATCAACCCCACAACGTCCGTGAGCCCAAACAGCGTCTGATATGCGGTGGTATTGCAGGTGCCTGTGCGGTATTCAACGTTCTGCAGCGGTGCTAACAGGCTGGCCAACTCCGCGGAATTGGCTTGCGGCACCAGGCGGTCAAACTCTGAGTGATAAAGGAAGTATTGCACGTCAGCGTCGAACGCCGGTGCCGGATTTAAGATCTTTGTGAAACTGCTTTGTTCAAGGATGGCCTTGAACACATCATAAGCCGGGTCGGCGGCAAGAAAGTCCGCGGCAAACTCCGCGGACAGGTTATTGCCGGAGACCAGATCAGCCAGATCCAGGCCGGTATTGGTGTGGGCCAGAAAACCCGGCAGAACACGATTGGTGGCAAAGGGCAGGGTGGTTTCGTCGTCAACATAGCGGCAGTAGGGATTGTCCCCACAACTGCCGTTAACATGTTGCAGTACGCCGCGAAAAGTTTCGTACAGATTGTAGGGCCCGGCACCGGCATAAACTTCGCGCAGTTGGAAGTTGCCGTCCCGGGTGGCGGCGAGGTGGGCCACCGCCAAGGCACTGTGACCCCCCTGGGAATAGCCAACCACAGTAATTTCGGCGGGTGCTGTGGTGGGTACAAATGCGGCAAAGCGTGGATCTGCCACAGCCAGAGACAACATATCCAAGGCGTTGGCAGCGGTGCGGTTGGCCATCAGGTAGGTTTCTTCCTGACCGGCGGTTTGCCCCCGGCCCCAATTGTCCGGCGCCACCACCAGATAACCCTGGGCCGCGATGATATTGGCCAGCAACAGCCAGGCATTGTCCGGCACAAGCTCGCTGGGTGTTGACCCCGTTGCATGCATCAGCAGCACAACCCGGTTGCGCCGGGTAAAAGCGCCGCTGGTATCCGGAGTGACGATGAGCCCGGACAGTGCGCCGGATACATTACCCCGAGGGTCCACGGAAGCATATCTGACCTGTTGCGAAGACACCCCGTACAAACTATTGGGTTGGGTGAGATTGACCCAGGTGGAGATAATTGGGGACAGTGCGGCGGCTACCGCGGTTTCGACCAGGCTGGGCAGTTCGAGGTCAGCAATGAGTTCGTCCGCCACATAGGTATCAAAGGCAGTGTCAACCACCTCCCGGGCGCTGACAATTTGATCCAATGGCACAATGCCGGTATCCAGGCCCAGGCCGGTGGAAAAAATCAGTTCACTTTCGAATAACGCATCTGCCGAAGTTGACGCTTCGATCAGTACCCGCTCGCTGGCGTTGGCGGACAAGGCGCAGCTGAGCTGGTGTGACCAAAGGTTGTCCGCCAGATCGGTCAATTCGCGCTGAATGACCGTGCCGTCGGAACAAGCGCCTCGATATGCGGTAATGTTCAGGTTGCCGGGGCCCCGGTGGGAAACCACAACATGGGTCATGTCGGGACTCACGTCTACCGCCCGTGGGGCCGGCAGAGTATCGATGGGGTTCAGGTTTTCCGCTGCCGGGCTGACGGGAATAGGCTCTGCCGGGCCGCTGCCACCTCCACCCCCGCCGCAGGCGCCCACAGCGAGAACAACAAAAACAACACCCGGCATTCCGGACTGCAACTGTGAAAAATAAAACATAAATCGATCGAGTCACCCGTTGGGGCCTAGTATAGCGCCCCAAGATGTTCGTTTCCTTAAACCGGGGGATCACAAACCGGCACCGGGTTGTCTTGGCTTGGGGCGGCGGATGGGTTAGATTAGGCACATGCGTAACTGATTCCAAAATTTTGCCGGTTAACCGGCGAACCTTTGCCCATACCTCTGCTAGCACCTCGTTAGCCAAAGACCTGCTGCCGGGACGTGCTTTGTGAGGTGTGCTGTTAACGGCCTGGAATCGGAGCCCGTCTTGCGCAAACTCTTTGCATTTCCCGCGCACCTGGAACACCTCGGAGTTGTATTTATCCGGTGGACTTTCCTGCGCGCCATATTTCATCGTGGGTGGTGGCTGGCTACCACCTTATACCTGGTGGTAGAGGCTCAATTAACACCCTTGCAACTGGTCACGCTGGGCACCGCTCAGGGTGTTACGGTGGTCATCTTTGAGGTGCCGGCGGGGGTGGTGGCGGATACCGTCAGCCGCAAGTGGTCGATTGTCCTGGCTCATTTGCTGATGGGCATCGCCATGCTGGCTACCGGACTGGTCACTTCCTTCCAGGCCTTGTTAATGACGCAAATGTTGTGGGGTCTGTCCTGGACCTTGTCTTCCGGGGCGGATGTGGCCTGGCTGACTGATGAACTTAAGAACCCGGAACACAGTCCGCTCATCATTGGTGCTGCGGCCAGGTGGGGACAAATAGGCGCGGCGGCGGGGCTGATCGGTGTTGGCCTGGTAGCCTGGGCGACCACCTTGTCCACAGCCATGATTATTGCGGGCAGCGCCATGCTGGCGCTGGGGATTTATGTGCTGCTGGCTTTCCCGGAGCACAACTTTGTACGTCAATCTGCGGCTGCAAGGGGTACGGTTGTAGAGCTATTTACCAAGGGTATGGCCGTTGCCCGATTGGATCGGGCGGTGGGCCTATTGTTGGCCATTACCTTTGTGATTAACGGCGCGGACGAAGTGTTTTCGCGGTTATTTGCCAAACGCCTGATCGAGTTAGGTTTGCCGGAAGTGCCGCATCCCGTTTTGTGGCTGACACTCCTGGGGCTGGCAACCCTGGCAACCGGCGCCATCGCGCTGCAAGTTGTGGAGTCCCGGTTAAACGACATACACCGCCGTGGCCTTATCTTCCGGGTGGCCTGTGGCGTGGGTTGTTTTGGACTTTTGTTGTTTGCCTTGGCCCCCAACCACTGGGTGGCCATGGCGGGAGTTATTCTGGTGCATGGCATTGCCTGGAATATTACCCGGGTGATCAGCATCATCTGGATGAACAACCGTGTTGAGGGGGAGATTCGCGCCACCATGCAATCCATGCTGGCCCAGGCGGAAAATCTGGGAGAAGTCTGCCTGGGTTTTAGTCTGGCGGTTGTTGCACAGCTTTTGCACATTCCCGCGGCAATTATAGGTGCCGCCCTGCTGGTCTTGTTTGCGGATCGGCTGATCCGTCAGCTTAGGGCACAATCATAAGCTTGTCAGGGTAGCGGCAAGGGTTTAATCTCCGCGCAGCAACAGAACCAGCAGATGGCCTTCAATCTGTGCCAGCACGTCCGGGGCAAGATGCTCCCGTTTGGGCCCAAGTTTTGCCTTAATCCAGTTTTCCCAGTCCTCTAATATCAGCTGTGCGGCCCCACGGTAGGGACCCTCTTCGTGCATGGCCAGGCCAACAATTTCAAACCAGAGCCGCAGCAGGGGTTTTACTTCCGGGGTTGCACCGGCGGTGCGCATGGTGTTGATAATTTGTGCCCCGGATGCGCGGGGGTTGGGCAGAATCTCACTTAAGCTGTGGGATAAACCATCCGCCAGCAACAGCAGGGCCTGGGTGACCAGGTCTTCCTTGGTCTCAAAGTAGTACATCACCATACGGTCGCTTAAGCCGGCACTTTTGGCCAGGGCCCGCAGGCCGCTGTTGCGAAAACCATGCTGCAGGAGATGTTGGGCAACAGCGGCGACAATCTCCTGTTTCTTTTGTTGGGCAGCTTTTGCTGCACCAGCCTCCTTGAGCGGTCTGGACATGGCGTAGGTGCCTTGGCGCAAATAAAGGACCATGTTAATACGTCTTGGTCCGGGTAGAAATATCCGGCGGCATTATTGGGTAAGTCCTTGACGAAATTTCTGGATGTAGCGTATGCTACGTCTATGCATGTAGCGCACGCTACGTCATAGGCTGTCAGCGGGCTTGGAAAGGCCCATTCCTGCTCGGATGGCTGCTGGTGATAGTTGCTGGAGGTAAATATGGATAACTGGCCGCAACCCCAACAGGCCCCCACACATCTGGGGCCCATCGAATACCGGGACGTTGGGTCGGGCCCACCCCTGGTTTTTCTCCACCTGGTGCTGGCCGAAGCATCCCACTGGGACAAAATGCCGGCCCTGCTGGCAGATGGGTATCGCTGCATTTTTCCCACCTTACCCATGGGGGCGCACCGATTGCCTGCGCATGCGGATGCGGATCTTTCCGTTGCCGGTTTGGCCAGGGCGGTGGCTGAACTATTGGCGTACCTGGATCTTAGGCAGGTCACCCTGGTGGGGAATGATAGCGGCGGAGCCATATCCCAGGTGGTTGCGGTAAACCATCCCCAACGTCTTGCCCGGGTGGTGTTGTCAAATTGTGATATGTATGACGACTTTCCACCCAAGTTGTTTGCTTATTTTAGCCTGCTGCCGTACCTGCCCGGCGGCTTGAAGCTGGCGGGCCATGCCCTGAAAATCCGCCTGTTCTGGGGGCTACCCTTTGTCTTTGGGCGTCTGACTAATGAGGTAGACGCAGTTAAAATAGATCGTTGGGCTGATGCCCTGCTGGCATCAGCGGAAGTGCGCAGAGACGCGCGGAAGGTGCTGTTGGGCTTTGGACCGCAGGTGACCAATTGGGCCGCCGGGGAACTCAAAAAAACTCATCTGCCGTTTCTGGTGGTTTGGGGAGCGGACGACAAAGCGTTTCGGCCCCGTTTGGCCCAGCGTTTTTGTGCGGAGGTGCCTACCGCCCGATTGGAGATGATCAACAACTGTAAAACCCTGGTCTGCTGGGATCAGCCCAAGCGTTTGGCCGAGCTTATCCGGAAGTTTGTCACGATCGGGTGATGTTGTCCGCTGAAGATTGCTGGGAGATGATCTCCCGGTGTATCGATGGACTGGCTGACCACAGAATCAAGGCCCCCAGGGGGCAAAGTACAGCCCCACACAGGGCGATGGCTTGACCAATGGCGTCGTCCGCGCCAAATACGTAATCCGTTGCCAGGGCAAGCACGGTAGGCCCCAGGCCCAGGCCAATCAAATTGGCCACCAGAAGATAAACCGCCATGATTTGGCCGCGCATTCTATTGGGGGTCATCAGCTGCAGAATCCCTCCGGACAAGCCACCCTGAAAGGCGGAGAAGAACACGGCCATGGACATGGCAATAATGCCGCCGAGGACCGAACTGACAAAACCCAGGGCAACGGTACAGGGCAACATAAACAGCATGCTGAGCAGGATGATCCTAACGTAGGCATCCATCATGCCGCCCTGTAACCACTTGTCCGCGGCAAAACCGGCAAACAGCAAACCCGCGCTGCCGGCACTCAACATTAACAGACCAAAGGTCCATCCTGCTTCGGCGATGGAAAAGTCAAAGGTACGAATAAAATAGGTTGGACCCCACAGATTCAGTGCGTAGACCACCATGATAAATATGGAGATACCAAAAATATGGCCACCGTAAGGACCGCGCCTGGCCCAGATGTAGGCCAGCACTTGTTTTAAGGGGATGGGTTGACTGGTGTTACCGGTATCCATGCGCTGGGGCTCTGCCACGGTACCGCGCATCAGCCAGGCCACCAGCAAACCGGGGATACCCACAATAAAAAAGGTGATTTGCCATCCGGCCATATTGCCCACAACAGGTAAGTGAAGAGTGTCCAGGGTTTGTACATAGGCAACAACGCTGCCGCCCAACATGTAGGCAAAGCCGGATCCCAGGGTCACGCCGAGCATGTAGATCGATAATGCTCTGGCCAGCATGGACTTTGGAAAGTAGTCGGTAATCATGGAATAGGCGGCTGGGCCCAGGGCCGCCTCACCCACGCCAACCCCCACCCTGGCGAAGAATAAGGTCCAGAAACTCTTGGCCAATCCGCACAAAGCGGTCATCAGACTCCAGACCGCAATACCCCAGGTGATGAGATTACGGCGGTTGTAGTTGTCCGCGATCCGTGCCAGGGGCAGACCCATAACCGCATAAAATAGCGAAAAGGCCAGACCGGCAAGCAGACTGTATTGGGTATCGCTAATAGCGAAGGACTCGCGTATTGGGCCCACCAGCAGACCCATGATCATGCGGTCCAGAAACGAAAACGTCTGGGCCAGCAGCAAGACAAAAATAACGTACCAGCGATAAACCATGGATGGTGTGGCGCTACGTGGCATAAGTTCTCCCAATCCCCGCGCGGAATGCTATTGACATCCCGGTGTATAGTCAACATCATTGATGGTCTATAACCTTGACCTTTGGCGATAATTTTTGTCTGAGTACAACCGGGAGGAAAAACCATGAGTGACTTTCAAATTAATGGTGTCCACCACTTAGCCTTGGTGTGTAAGGATATGGAAAAGACGGTGGACTTTTATACCAATATTCTGGGCATGCGGCTGACCAAGGGGTTCGACCTGGAGGGTTACGGTCAGCACTTCTTTTTTGACATGGGCAACGGCAGCGAGCTGGCATTTTTCTGGTTTAACGATGCACCTGCCGCCCAGCCCGGGGTGGCTTCCGCAGGCAACAGGGTAGGCCGGACCGGGCCCACCATCAGTTCGGCTCACGGCTCCATGAACCATGTTGCCTTCAACGTGGACAAGGATAAAATCGCCGGCTACCGGGAGGCGATTGTGGCCAAGGGTGTTGATTGTTCAGAGCTGGTGAACCACAACGATGTGGTTACCGGAGAAGAATCCCGCACCGCCGGTTCCGCTTCGGAAAAAACCTGGCTGCAATCGTTCTACTTTTTCGACCCGGACGGCATCATGCTCGAGTTTTGCGCCACCCTGCAACCGGGCCTGCCCAATGTTGACCTGCCGGTTAACGCTGAGGGTTTAAAAGCAAACGGCCAACCCATTACCGGAGTCAGTTAAAAAACATGCCAAGGCGTAGCACAGCAAAATCACCCCCTGCCGGTACCCGCCGGGAAAGCGAACTGCACGGCTTGTTGCGCACCCTTGTGCATGCCACCTACTGGTTGGACGACGGACTGCAAGCCTATATGCGCAAGAACGCTAATATTTCCTTACCCCGGGCTCAATCCATGGCCATGGTCTACTTGACCGAAGGCATAGACCGGCCGTCGGATCTGGCGGCCAAGCTGGCGGTATCCAAACAGGCTGCCCAACAGGTTCTAAAAGAGCTGGGCAACAAAGGTATTATCGAAATGCACCCGGACCCGAAAAATGGCCGGCAAAAAATTGTGGTGCTTACCGAATACGGGCGCCGGTTGCGCGAGGTTGCCAAGCGGGGCCTGGTTCGCCTGGAAGCTGAGCTGAACAAACGTATCGGCACAAAGCGCCTGCTTGGATTGCACGACGCCCTGGCTGTCGACTGGGGTGAGCCCCCTGTATAACGGGTTCCTGCCGTTAACCGGTCAACCGGTCGGAGCCGGGGATTGATATTTGTGTTCCAGGGTTTGCACCAGGGCGGTTAGGGTGGCATTAACCGGGGCTTGCCGGCCAACTTTTTGCGCCTGGCTGGGCACCGCGCCGTTAATCACGGTTACCTCGCTGGGACGGCCGGCTTCCAGATCCAACAAAACAGAGGGTTTGGCTGTCCTCATACGTTGAGCAAATTGGGTGATTTCTTCTGTCGGGTCGGCGAAGGGGAGTTCCACACCCAGGGCCCGGGCGGTGTCGAATGCTTCCCGGGCTGCCATGCGGCTGACAGTACTCATCTGCGGATGTTCCAGCACTTCGCCAACGGTCAGGCCGGTAATGGCACAAGGGGCACTATAAGCGACATTGCAGACTAACTTACCCCATTGCATGCCGGTGATATTCGGGGTGGCGGCTGCATCAAACCCGGCTGCGGCCCAGATATCCGCAATCTCCTCAACCCGGTTGTGGTCCAGGCCTGCGTAGGCCCCCATGCGAATTGCCTTCATATCGTTGTGGTGGGCACACCCCGGCTCCGGCAGAGAAGCACCAAAACCCTGGGCAATGCCCACAATCAGATGATCCTCACCCACGTGGGCGGCAAGGACTTCCGCGCTGCCAAGGCCGTTCTGGATACCGAGCACCCGGGTATCCGGGCCCATCAGGCGGACAATGGAGCGGGCTGCGGCGGCAACATACCGAGCCTTGACCGCACACACCACCAGATCCATGGTTTGTGCTGGTGGCTCAACAAAGGCCTCAACGGTAACGGTACGATCACCACTGGCCCCCCACACCCGTAACCCCCGGGTGTTGATGGCCTCAATGTGTGCTTTGTTGGTATCAACCACGCAAATCGAGTGGCCTGAGCTGGCCAACAATGCTGCGTAGATAGAACCCATGGCACCGCAGCCGACAATACAGATGTTCACTCTCAGGTCTCCAGAAGTTGATTGATATAGGGTTGCAGTTCCGGTTTCTGTTCCAGGCCAAACCCGGGGGTGTCGCCGGGAAAGAGGTGGCCGTTGTCGAGTTTACACTGGGGTGAAAAGCCGCCAAACGGCTGAAAAACGCCGGGATAAGCTTCACAGGCACCCAGCCCCAGGGCGGTCACCAGATGTAAATTGATTAAATGACCCCCATGGGGTACACACTGCCGGCGCTGGTAGCCGGAGGCTTCGACCAACGCCAGAATTTGCAGATACTCCGTCAATCCGTAAGACAGTCCCGGATCCATTTGCAGCAGGTCTTTGTCCGCACGCAGTCCGCCGTAGCGCAGCAGATTGCGGCTGTCGGCCAGACTGAATAAATTTTCGCCGGTGGCAATGGGCCCCGGAAACACCTCGGTAAGACATTGGTTAAGCTCATAATCCAAGGGATCTCCGGGTTCTTCGAACCAACCCAGCCCGTAGGGGCCAAGGGCGGCGGCATAAGCTTGCGCGGTGGCGAGATCAAAACGGCCATTGGCATCAACGGCAACCGCCTGTGCGTTGCCCACGGCGTTGATCACTGCTTCAATCCTGGCCAGATCCCGAGCCAGAGGCACGCCACCAATTTTTATCTTAAACCGGTGGTACCCGGCATCCTGATAGCGCAGTATCTCTTCTTCAAGGCGCCGGATGGATTCGGCGGGATAATAGTAACCGCCCGCCGCATAGACCGGGGTGCCCTGACTGTCAGGCGTCAGATCCAATACTTGCCTGATGTGCGCGTAAGCCGGTTCGTCAGCCAGTTTTGCGTTGAGATCCCATATCGCCAGTTCCAGTGCCGCCGCGGCACCAGCCCGGTCACCGTGGCCGCCGGGTTTTTCGTCCTGCAACACGCAGGCGGCAACCGCGCCGGGAGAAAATGCCTGTTTGGGGGTGTGCGCCTGAAGTGTTTCCGGGTCAGCTTGCAAAAGCCTTGGCATCATCCGTTCGCACAGAATACCGCCTTGGGCAAAACGGCCAATGGAGTTAAACGCCAGACCCACAACCGGTGCACCGTGGCGCACTTGATCACTGACAACAGCCACCAGGGATACCGTGTGTTTGGAAAAGTCCACCACGGCATTGGCCACCTGACCTTGCAAGTTTACTGAAAGCTGGCGGATTGCGGTAATGCGCATGGAGGGATTAACCCGGGCAAGCAGGGTGAGGTGGGCGCCCCTTTCCCTCAGGCGGGTTGTTGGTGTTCGGCGCGTACCTGATCACGGCCCTTAACCATGTTTTTAAGCTTTGCAAATGCCACCTCTCGGGACAGATACTTCATGCCGCAGTCGGGGGCAACCACCATGCGGTTTGCGGGTATAACCTCCAGGGCAGCGCGGATGCGCTCGGCAACCAGTTCGGGTGATTCCGGTTCCGGGTCCCGCAGATCCAGGACACCAACGTGCACTATCTTGTTCGGCAACAGTGTCAGCAGATCCATCTTCAAGCGTGGTTGTGCACATTCGATGGAAATTTCTTTCGCAACACAGGTGTCCAGCTCTTCCAGAAAGGCATAACCCGGGGGTTTGTCTTTAACATGTTTGCCGTAGCCGAAGCAGACGTGCAAAACGGTAGGGCCCGCGGCACCTTGCAGCGCCCGGTCAATGGCGGCTACCGCATATTCCCGGGCCTGTTCGGGCCGGGCTTGTACGTAGGGTTCGTCCAGTTGCACAATGTCCACCCCGGCGGCAAATAGATCTTTAACTTCCGCGTTCACCGCGTCTGCGTAAGCCATGGCCAGATCTGCGGAACAAGGGTAATAGTCGTTTTGCGCTTGCTGGGTCATGGTGAACGGGCCGGGCAAAGTGATTTTCAGCAGCCTGCTGGTGTGCGCCCTGAGCAGGGGGATGAAGGGTGCTTCTACTTTATGCTGGCGCCGGATGGGGCCGGTTACCCGTGGCACCGGGACTGCCTTGCCGGTTCTGTCGATGGCTGTCCCCGGATTATCGATATCTACCCCGGCCAAGGCGTTAGCAAATCTGTTGGAATAACTTTCCCTGCGCATTTCGCCGTCGGTGACAATATCCACCCCGGCACGATGCTGGTCGTTAAGGGCCATAATGGTGGCGTCGTTTTGTGCCTCCTCCAGATCCGCCGGTGATGGCTTCCACAAGGCGTCCAATATCACGCGTGGGGGCAGGCGCTCACCCAGGCGGGTTTTGTCGATGAGCCAATTGGGCTGAGCATAACTGCCCACTAAGGAGGTGGGTAAAAAGGGATAACTAGTCATCCACGGCGCCAAGGTAGAGATTCAGATTTTCATAGGTTTGCGCCAGTACTTTCCGGGTAATGGCCACTTCCCTGGCATCGATACCGGCAATGGCCAATTCGTTAACCTGAACCACCATGGGCATAAGTTTGGCTTTCAGGCGCCGCGCACGGGGGGTGAGCCGAATATACTGTTTGCGTTTGTCGATCTTGCAGCGGGTGCGTGTAGCCAGCCCGGCGGCTACCAGGCTGCGCACAGCGTGAACGGTGGTGGCTTCTTTGTTACCGGTGCGCTCGCTGAGTTCCCGCTGGGTGATATTGTCATCCTCCCAAAGCACCCGCAACAGGCGCCACTGGCCGGAGCTGACGCCATGGGGCAGGGTGAGTTTTTCCAACGCTTTGGAAAAGTCCCGGAAGTTTACCCGGGTGAGGTAACCCAGGCTGTGCATGGGATCCAAGTAAGGGTCTAGATCTGCCGGCTGGTGTTTAGATAATGGTTTGCGCGCTTGTCGTGACAATACTAGCCTCCTTTGGATCGCAGCCAATCCGCAATCATATCTGCAACCCTATCACGGGCATTATCCGGCTGCTCCAGATAATGATCCCCCTCCACCATGTGCAACACCTTATCGCGGCTGCCCAGGGCGTCGTAAATGGCCTGGGCATCACTTGGAAAAACACCCGTATCTGCTGTGCTTTGAATGACCAGCGCGGGTTGGGTGATACGTTCAAGATGGGGCGCCCCACGGCAATGGGAAGCGCTTAACGACCACATGGACAACCAGGTGCGCAGGGTATTATTCAGACCAATACCCCGGGGCGAGAAGTTAGCGGTTTTCGGGTCACCAGCGTAACAACGTCCAACCGCCCGGTCCGAAGGATCCAGGGTGCCGTCCATCAGGCGCGGATCTGCCCAGGTGCGGTACATATTAAAAGCCCGATCAAACATCTTCAGCTCGGTCAGGCGCTCCAGTTCGGCATAACACCACTGGGTAATCCTTTCGTTGCGTGCTTTTTGCGCCGCCCGATAACGTTGGATAAAGGCGTCATCGTAGGGTGGGCCGTGTTGCGGGTTAAACATATTCAAAGATTCATCAATACTGGTGGGATCACTTTCATCGGTGATAGAGGGATCAAACCAGTCGGTAAGCACCTCCGGGCGTCCCAGGTGTGCACACAGGGAAATGTACAGTTGCGCCGGGATGAGATTGTGCAAAGCCTCGGGCAACTTCAGGTCCGGCGTGGGTGTCATGGTTACCCCCAGCGCCTGGGACTGATAAGCGCCCATTAATGAGCCGCCGCCGGAGTTACCCAGAATGACAACCTGTTCGACCCCAGCCTGTTCACGCAGCCACCGCACCCCGGCGCCAATGTCCACCAGGGCGTGTTCCAGCAGGAAAAACGCTTCGTTGCCTCTGAAACGGGTATTCCAGCCCAGAAAACCAAAGCCGCGCTGGGCCATGTAGGGTCCCAGATAGTGTTCACTGAAATCCACGTTGTAGTGAGTGGCGATTAAAGCGGTTTTCGGTTGTTCACCCGCCGGCTTGAAATAAAGCCCCTGACAGGGATTAAAGCCTGCTCCGTTTCTTTGTGCGGTGGCGGAAGTCACGGATACAAAGGTTTGTTCCCAATTAAGCATAACAACTCGTTGAAAAATACTTAGCATTCAAAGTATATTGATATCAGACTTTAAGCAAGTAGAATAAAGTGAGTTTGCCGTTTCCCGTGAACACCAACGGGATGAGGACTAACAAGGCAAACAGCTATGGGGGGCTACAGGGCTATGGGGAGCTACAGGTGAGCAGCCGCAAGGTGGAGAGCAGCATGACCGGGGAACGTGATCTTATCGAGGCGTTAAAAGCGCTAACACCTATGTTGAGTGAACACGCGGCGCTGGCTGAAGAACAGCGCAAACCGGTAGATGAAGTCATGCAGGCGATAGAGGATACCGGGGCTTACCGCTGGTTTGTGCCCAAAATATATGGCGGCTATGAATATTCGTTAAGTGGTTTTATGGAAGTGGGTTTGGCCCTGGGAGAAGGCTGCGCGTCCCACGCCTGGGTGACCACCTTCTGCATGGAACACAATTGGCTGTTGTCACTCTACGATCGTGCCGCCCAGGATGATCTATTTGGCCAGTACCCCTACATTATTGCGCCGGGTAGTCTTGCCCCCAACGGTAAGGCTGTTCCGGTGGATGGGGGATATCGCATTTCCGGTCGCTGGCAATGGGGTACCGGTGTGATGCATGCCAACTGGGTGATGGTGGGTGTGCTTACTCCGGTGGAAGGGCGTGAGTCTGCGATGGTGGGTATGTTCGTCTTACCTGTTGAAGAGGTTGAAATTGTTGACACCTGGCGGGTTGAAGGGATGGTAGGCACCGGCAGCAACGACATATCCATAGACGATGTATTTGTGCCCGGTCACCGGGTGGTTGATCTGGCGCTGGTGCGCGACGGCACCAGTCCCGGAGCTAAAATTCACGATTCACCTATTTATAAAATGCCTATGTTGCCGGTGTTGGGATTAACCGCCACGGCACCTCTAGTCGGAGCGGCCAAAAATGCCGTGCGTTTGTTCGAAGAGCGCATGCAGGGCAGAACCGTATACGGTACCACCAGCAAACAGGGCGAACGGGCCCTGGCCCAATCCCGGCTGGCTCATGCCCGGGTGGAAATGGACTCGATCGTCAACCAACTGTTCCATGTCGCGGCGGAAGTTGAAGATTGGGGGCAACGCGGAGTGCCCTGCCCGGAGCTGGATAGAGCGAGATTGCGGGTGGATATTGGCCACATTGTGCGCCGTACCCGGAATGTGGTTCGTGATGTGGTGGAGGCCTGTGGGGCCAGTGCACACTTTCTGGACAACCCACTGCAACGGGCCTTAAGGGACCTTAATACCGCCTCTTGTCATACGGTTTTTGATTTAGACCTGAGCACGGAAATTTACGGGCGCCTGCTGGTGGGGCTGCCCGCAAATGCACCGATTTGACCCATGGGTATGTCCTGGGGATATGGGTTGTTAACACCGTTCTTACTGTGGAGCGGTATGGCGGCGGCCCTGGGCTGTCCGGACGCCACCGGGGATAAACAGATCTTTTGGGGGGATCTGCACGTGCACTCGGGTTATTCCCTGGATGCCTGGGGTTACGGCACCGCAACTTCGCCCGCGCAAGCCTATGCCTTTGCCAAGGGAGATCCCATTCCCCTGGCTGATGGCAGCGTTGTCAGTCTGCCCCGCCCGCTGGATTTTATGGCGGTCACCGACCACGCTGAGTGGTTTAATCTGATGTACATCTGTACCGAGCCAATGGCCAGCACCCATCCGTACTGTGCAACGCTGACGGAAAAGAACTCTCCGGCGGAAGGAGCTGAAGTTTTCCGTACCTATGTGCTGCCCACCATCACCCGGGCAAGCCCTCAGCCTACCCCGCTGTGTGCGGCCCAGCCGGGCCAATGTCAGCAGGCACACCTGTCGCAATGGCAACGGGTGCAGGATCAGGCTAATGCCGCCAACGATCCTTGCAATTTCACCACCTTTGTCGGCTTTGAATGGTCGGCTACCCCGGACTTCAGCCACAACCACCGCAATATCATATTTGCCAACCACAACGTTACACCCCAAGCCATCGACTATATGCGTTATCCCACACCGCAAAAACTGTGGCGGGAGTTAGCCCGGCAGTGCCGCGTTGAAAACGGCTGTGATGTGCTGGCCATTCCGCACAATACCAATATGGGGGATGGCAAGAGTTTTGACGTGGAAACCGAGTCCCCGGAAGAGCTGGCGCTGCGGGCACACTACGAACGGCTGGTGGAGATTCACCAGGAAAAAGGCAACAGCGAGTGTTTGCCGGCCTTTGGTGCCAGTGATGAAGATTGTAACTTCGAAATTTACCTGACCAAAAACTCACAACCGCAAACCATGGACGGATACACCCAGGCGGAATGGGAGCGCATGCGCGGGACCTATGTGCGGGGGCTGCTGTTGCGGGGGTTGGCCGCCTACCAGGGTTCCGGTGAGCAAAAACTCAATCCTCTGCAACTGGGCATTATCGGCTCCACGGACAATCATGCCGGTACCGGAGGCTTTACCGACGAACAGCTCTGGCCGGGCACCCTGTTTGGTTTTGGCGACTTCGAACGCACCATGGCCCGGCAAGCCTTCAACCCGGGAGGTTTAGTGGCGGTCTGGGCAGAGGAGAACACCCGGGAGCGGATTTTTGCCGCACTTAAGCGCAGGGAGGTATTTGCCACCAGCGGACCCCGGATCCGGGTGCGTTTGGCTGCAACCAGCACAGCCGTAAGCTGCGCGGAAGACCTGCCCGACCAAGCGGTGCCTATGGGTTCGGTTGTGGGTGATGTCAACAGCCATCATCTGCGGGTACAGGTTCAGGCTGATCACACGCCAATTACCGCGGTGGAAATTGTTAAAGGCACCCTGGTGGAGGGTCAACCCAGGGAACAGGTCATCCGCCTGTGGCAGGACAAGGATGGGGTTCAGGATCTGTGTGTAAATTGGACAGATGAACAGTTTGCCGCGGACTTGCCCCAGTTCTGGTACGCCCGGGTATTACAGGCGCCAACGCCGCGGTGGACAGCCTACCGGTGTCAGCGGGAAGGCCGTTGTGAGGAATTCCCCCAAGCTGAACGTTGGGTGCGGGAGCGGGCCTGGACGTCGCCGATATGGCACTTACCGGGCACGGCGCGATGAATACACCCATCAACCAACTGCTTGAAGCTGACCGGTTGCGGCGCCGGGCCATGATCGAGGCGGATAACGTGGCGTTGGAACAATTGTTAGCCGACGACCTGACCTGGACACATTCATCCGGGGTCACCGAAGCAAAAACAGAATTTATCAACGCCATTACAGCAGGCCGGGTCAGCTACCGGGTGCTGGATGTGAGCCAAGACCAGGTCAGGGCAGCGGGGGATGTCTTCATCCACCAGGGGACTTTAACCGGACTGGCCGTCAGGGACGAA
>JANQMF010000224.1 GCA_028280225.1 Pseudomonadales bacterium
CTTCTATAACCCCGGCCAGACCACGGGCGTCAACCACTACGCCATTGGTCTGCACCAGTGGGGCATGACTGTGGGTGGCGCCCGCTACCCGCAATGCAAGGCCTTTTTCCAAACCCGCGGCAACAGCCTGGGCGTCTTGTTCACTGCGCAGGAAGACGACTTTTTCCGGATTGGCGGTTAGTTTCCCCGACCAGTTAGTCCAACTTGGCATCTGTGGCTCCATTGTTTGGCTCCCCGCACTATAGAGTCGCCAGGTCAAAAAGTAGATACTTCAGGTCATTTTTGGAATAAGGAAGAGAACCATGCCAAGACTAGACGAAGTTTCCCGGGCGGATGCCGACCCCTCGGTTATCCCGCTGTATGACGCACTATTTGGTCCTGACCGGGATCCGGTTGCGCAGCCGGGGACCGCCACCGGTACGCCCGGAGATTGGTGGACGGTTTTTGCCCAGGTGCCGGACTGCCTGCATCATATGGTGGCCGGTTTCCAGTTTTATCGGGACCAAAACCGGCAGATATCGCCACAGTTGCGGGAACTGGGTCAAGCCCGGGCGGGTTTTGCCCGGGGCAGTCAGTTTGTATTCTCCCAGCACTGTAAGGCCCTGCGGGCTGCCGGATTTAGTGAAGAACAGATTGCCGCCATTCCCCATTGGTCCAGTACCGATCTGTTTGACGAAGTTCAGCGCGCGGTTTTAGCCTACACCGATGATCTTGTCCTGCAGGGCGGGCGTGTGGCCGACGGCACCTTTGCGGCACTGCGCAAACATCTGAGTGATGTGGAGATTATTGAACTCACTTACATTACCTGTACCTATGAGCTCCACGCGACCATAACCCGGGCCCTACGTCTGGAATTCGACAACGTTGAAGAACGAGTGGTTGAGGTACCCGTTCCTGAAGGTGAACAACGGGATATCGACTTTTTCCGCAATATCGATGATTAAACGTTAACCACCGGTTTCGACGGGTTGTTAGATGTCGCCGTTTTTGGTCAGCGTAGCCAATTCGTCCGCGCTATATCCGCAGGCGCTGAGAATTTCCTGAGTGTGGGTGCCCACGTCTCCCCCGGGCCAGTCCGTGCGGCCGGGGCTGGCGCTCAACTTGGGTAATATGGCGGGAATTTGCAGCTCGCCCTGAGCCGTCTCGACCGATTCAAACAGGTTTCTGGCCTGGTAGTGAGGGTCTGCCAACATATCAGCTACGTTGTAGATCGGGCCTACCGGGACCTGGGCGGCTTCCAGGGTTTTAATCACCTCCGCGGCAGGCCGTGCCCGGGTCCACACGGCAATGGTGCCGTCAATAAAGTCCTGGTGTTCAACCCTGCCGGGATTGTCAGCAAATCTTGGATCTTTTGCCATGTCTTCGTGTCCCATCGCCTGCATAAGACGCACAAATATGGAATCGCCGTTAGCGCCGATAACCACGTGTTTGTCGTCCCCACACAGATAGGTATTGGTAGGGACAATGCCGGTTAAGGTTGAACCCGCCGGTTGGCGGATGGTGCCCGTGCCGGAATATTCCGGGATCATGCCTTCCATCAGGTTGAACATGGCTTCATACAGCGCCACATCAACCACCTGTCCGCCGGTGCCGCGCTGTTGCTTACGCTCCAACAAAGCCAGCAGGATACCCAACACCGCGTGTATGCCGGCAACGGTATCACCAATGCTCAGATTGGGCCTGACGGGTACTTCTCCGGGAAAGCCGTTGACGTAGCGAAAACCGCTGTAGGCTTCGGTTACCGAAGCATAACCGGGTTTGGCACTATTGGGCCCGTCTTGTCCGTAACCGGATATGCGGGCAAAGATAAGATCCGGATTCTCAGCCCGCAGGTCTTCGGGACCAAGCCCCCATTTTTCCATGGTGCCGGGTTTGAAATTTTCGATGACCACATCAGCGTTGCTCATTAACCGGCGCGCAATCCCGCGCCCGGCATCGCTGCGCAGATTTGCCGTAACAGACTTTTTATTGCGCCCCAGGGAACGCCACCAGTAGGCAGTGCCGGAGTCATCAAGCAGCCGCCAGCCGCGAATGGGGTCTCCTTCTCCCGGGGGTTCAACTTTAATCACTTCAGCGCCGAAGTAGGCCAGCATGGTGCCGGCAAAAGGTCCCGCCAGCAGTTGGCCCAGTTCTATGACCCGTATACCGTCCAGCGGGCGCGCATTCATCAAATTTCACTCACATTGACGTTTCGCGGCACGTCTCTGAACGGTCCTTTGTCAAAGCGGGGTTCCTTGGGCATACCCAGAACACGTTCAGCGATAATGTTTTTCTGAATTTCGTCTGTGCCGCCGGCTATCGAAACCGCGGGTACCGAAACCAGAATTTCCGCAATAATTCCTTTGTGGGGACTGTTTTCCCCGGTCAGCAAAGCTTCCGGGCCGGTGGTATCGGTGTGCAGCCGGGCCGCGGTTCGGGCAATGTTGCTGGCGGCGAGTTTGCTCAAAGATCCTTCCGGTCCCTGGGGTTTGCCCGCTTGTTGCGCAGCTCTTCCCCGGGCGGCAGTCCACTGGGCTGTGCGTGACAGTATCAGCAGGCGGGCCAGATCCTGGCGTACGACCGGATCGTTAATGGTGCCGGTTTCCTGAGCTCTTTGCAGGGCCAGGTCTACACGCCCCGCGCGTTGCGGATACCATACATAGGGTTCGTTGGCGACAGCCAGCTCCTCGCGGTATTCATCATAAATAGTGCCGCTTAACTGTGTTGTGTCAGTCCCGCCGCGGCTGCGCGCAAACGACTGACGTTCGTGGGCAAGGGTGGTTACCGCAACCTGCCAGCCGTTGCCAACTTCGGATAGCAGGTTTTCCCGGGGTACCAGGGCATCGGTCAGGAAAACCTCGTTGAATGAAGCATGCCCGTTCATCTGCCGCAATTGCCGGACCTCAATGCCCGGTTGGCGCATATCGATAATAAAATAACTGAGTCCCTGGTGTTTGGGCACATCCCAGTCGGTGCGCGCCACCAACAGACCATAGTCGGCATGGTGGGCACTGGTGGTCCAGACTTTTTGACCGTTTACCACCCACTGATCACCGTTAAGATCAGCCCGGGTGGTGGACCCGGCCAGGTCCGAACCGCTGCCGGGCTCGCTGAACAACTGGCACCAGCTATCTTCACCGGTCAATATACGACGCAGATAGTTGGTTTTCTGGGTATGGTTGCCATGCTCCAGCAGGGTCACCGCCGCCAGCATTCGAGGGCCGGCGTGGGCAGCGCCAATTGCTCCGGCGCGGTTAAACTCTTCGTCAACCACGCTGGCCAGCGCGCTGGAAAAACCCTTGCCGAAATAGTCTTCTGGCCAGTGCGGAGCGGCCCAGCCCGAATCCACCAGCAGGTTCCGCCACGCTACCAGAGACAGGGAAGGATCCCAGTGTGTTTCCAGCCACTGGCGAACCTCAGATCTTACGTTGTCCGGATTCACATCGCTCATGTGTTGATCTCCTCTGCAACGCTGGTCTCGGATCGAGCCGCGCTTTCGATAATTTGTTGCAACATGCGCTCCCGGTGATAAGCCGGTCCACCGAAAAATACCTCCGAGCTTTTTGCGCGCTTAAACCACAGGTGTGTATCATTTTCCCAGGTAAAGCCAATGCCTCCATGCAGCTGAATACACTGAATGCCAGCCTGTAAGTACGCTTCGCTGGCAGCAGCCTTGGCCAGGCTGGCCATTTCGCTGGTATTACGCTGTTCAGCCAATGCCTGCGCGGCCTGGTAAGCTGCGGTTTTTGCCAATTCTACTTCCAGTAAAAGATCCGCCAGCCGGTGTTTTATGGCCTGAAAGGACCCGACAGTGCGGCCAAATTGAACCCTTAGTTTGGTGTACTCAACCGCTGCATCTAACAAAGCCTGCGCGCCGCCAATCATTTCATTGGCCAGGGCAACCAATAGAGTATTGTAGATTTCCCCAAGCTGGGCCGGAGAAAGTGCCCCAATAAATACCGCCGGAGTATCCTGGAAATCCAGCTGCGCCAGCTTTCTGGTGGCATCCATGGTCTCAACCCCGGTGCGGGTTAACCCGGCCGCATTATGGGCCACCTCAAACAGGGCCAGTTGGCTGCCGGTATCAGCCACCACCAGAATCACATCCACACTGTGGCCGTCGACAACATATCGCTTGTGGCCGTTGAGTCTATATTCATCATCCACCGGTGTTGCCTTAAGCAGGATGTTGTGTGGCTCAAAGTGCATATCGGTTTCGCACACCGCCAGAGTGGCCAGCTCTTTGCCTTCCGCCCACCGGCTTAAGTAGGTGCTGCACTCGTCAGCACCGGCAGCCTGCGCAACGGCGGTGCTGGCCATCACCGTGGACAGGAAGGGTGAACAAAGCAGGTGCCGGCCCATTTCTTCCATGACAATACCCAGTTCCACCGCGGTGAAACCGCTGCCACCCTGGGCTTCAGGCAGGTGCAGGCCAACCAGGCCAACCTGCTGGCACAACTGCTGCCATATTTCGGGGTCGAAGCCAAGGTCTGACGCCATCAGGGTGCGGACCTGGCTGGTGGGTGATTTGTCCCGGCAAAATCGGGCAATCACGCCGCGAAATTGATCTTGATCGTCACTAAAACTAAAGTGCATTGCTCTCCCAATATAGAATCTAATCGCCTAATGTACCATGGCTCAGATGACGTGCAGTGACATTTTCAATTTTGGACCCTTGTGATGGCGGTGATTACCTGCGTCGAAGATTTGCGCAAACTACACAAACGGCGGGTACCGCGTATGTTTTACGACTATGCCGAATCCGGGTCCTGGACAGAGTCGACCTTCCGCCGTAACGAGGCTGCCTTTGCGGAACTGCGGTTACGGCAGCGGGTGGCGGTGGACATTGGCACCCGCAATATCGCTACGGATATGTTGGGACACCGCTGTACCATGCCCGTGGGGATTGCGCCCACGGGGTTAGCGGGTATGCAATGTGCCGACGGCGAAATTTTAGGGGCCCAGGCGGCGGAAGCGTTTGGGGTGCCCTATGTCTTGTCCACGATGAGTATTTGTTCCATAGAAGACGTTGCGGCGCATACGCAAAAGCCGTTCTGGTTTCAGTTGTATGTGATGAAAGACCGGGACTTTATTGCCGCGCTGATCCAACGTGCCAGGCAGGCCAAGTGCTCAGCCCTGGTGCTTACCCTGGATTTGCAGATTATCGGCCAGCGGCACCGCGACCTGAAAAATAATATGACCGCACCACCCAGACTTTCGTTGCTGAACATGTTGAATATGGCGGCCAGGCCCCGGTGGTGCGCGGGAATGTTAAGCACCTCCAGGCGGGGGTTTGGCAATGTTATTGGTCATGCCCGGGGGGTCAGTGACTTAACGTCGTTGTCTGCCTGGTCTGCGGAACAACTGGATCCCACTTTGAATTGGGCAGATGTTGCCTGGGTCAAGGAGCAGTGGGGCGGGCCTTTGATATTGAAGGGCATCATGGACGCAGAAGATGCCGCGCGGGCACTGGATAGTGGGGCGGATGCAATTATTGTTTCCAATCATGGGGGACGGCAATTGGATGGTGCGCCGGCCAGTATCGAAGTTTTACCGGAAATTGTCGCGCGGGTAGACCGTCGTTTGCCGGTGTGGATGGATGGGGGTATTCGTTCCGGACAGGATGTATTTAAGGCGATGGCTCTGGGGGCTGACGGCACCTTTATCGGCAAGGCTTACCTTAATGGGCTGGGTGCCATGGGTAAGGCTGGTGTCACCCGGGTTTTACAGTTGATGGCCAGGGAACTTGATCTGACCATGGCCTTTTGTGGGCATACGGACATTAATCAGGTAGATTCGTCGGTTCTGTGGCGGTTTTGAAAGAAGGAAAATATATGGCGACATTTGAGGAAATTGCCGAGCCCTTTGTGGAGATGGCGCACAAAATTGTCTGGGCCAGCGTGGCGACGGTGGACAAACAGGGACGTCCACGGTCCCGGATACTTCATCCGATCTGGGAACTGGATGACAATGGGCTCGTGGGCTGGATTGCCACCGGACAAACCCCCATCAAGTTAGCCCACCTCACCGTCAGCCCCTACGTTTCCTGCAACTATTGGACGCCGCAGCATGATACGTGCATGGCGGAATGTGCGGCAGCCTGGGTGGAGGACGCGGCAATCAAGGCCCAGGTATGGGATAAGTTTGTCAACGCGCCGGAACCCGTGGGTTATGACCCGGCCATGATTCCCGGCTGGGAAAATGCTGAGTCGCCGGGTTTTGCGGTGCTCAAACTGGACCCCTGGCGATTGCGGGTCATGCCGGCGGCAGCCATGTTGACCGGCGAGGGTACCCTATCCTGGCGCGCCTGAGTCCTGGCGGCCACAAGCAAAACTAATCACATGGGAGATATCTGTGTCTGTAAAGACTGAGCTTTTTGATTTGACCGGCCAGGTGGCTTTGTTGACGGGTGCATCCAAGGGCATGGGGCGGTCCATGGCCATAGCCCTGGCGGATCACGGCAGCAAGGTTGTGGTGTCCAGCCGCAAACTGGATCAATGCCAGGCGGTGGTGGATGAAATAAATAGCCGCTGTGGTGAAGAGCGAGCCATCGCCGTGGCCTGTAACATTGGGTATAAAGATCAGCTCCAGGCGCTGGTTGACGAGACCAGAGCGCGTCTTGGACCCATCGATACCCTGGTGGCCAATGCCGGGGTTAATCCGTTTTATGGTTCCATGTCCGATATTCCCGACGAAGCCTTTGACAAAATCCTCGCCAGCAATGTGCGTTCGAATCACTGGCTGTGCCAGATGGTCTTGCCGGATATGGTGGCCAAGGGCCGTGGGTCTATAATGATCACCTCCAGCACCGGGGCTTTTTCCGCATCTGAAACCCTCGGCACGTATGCCATCTCTAAGGTGGCTGATATTGCCCTGATTCGAAACCTGGCTTTAGAGTGGGGCCCCAGTGGGGTGCGGGCCAATGCCATTTGCCCGGGGTTGATCAAAACCGACTTTGCCAAGGCCCTGTGGGATAACCCGGAAGCCGCCCAGCGGGCCAATGAAGAAACCCCTCTGCGTCGTTTTGGCGAATCGGAGGACTTTATGGGCATAGTGGTGTTTTTAGCCTCGGATGCCAGCGCTTATATTACCGGGCAGGCCCTGACGGTGTGCGGCGGCACTCATATGTATCGTTAGCGGTATTCAACCACGGCAGGTGGACAGGGCAGACAGGTGGGGGGAGAACATCGTGGAAGACGAAGCGGCGGGTAGCGTGGAATGGCTGGAACCCTATGCCGGTTTTACCTATCAGGCTGAAACCATCGAGGTGAGTGCTGCGTACCAGGCGGACAAACTGGGTACTTGCGGGCTAGATCCCGGCATATTTGGTGGCCAGATAGATCCCTCCTTTTTTATTGGCCTTGCTATTCAAGCGGGAATCAAGAGCGGCATCAGCGCGGAGGGTAATGTCAATATGCTGCAGAATATTCAGCAGCATCGTCCTGCCCGGCTGGATGAGCCTTTGACGGTAAGCGGCCGGATAACCGCGGTGAATCCGGTGCCCCGGGGACGTACCGTTCATACCAGCGTCACGTTTAGTGATGGTGCGGGTTTGCCGGTGATAACGGCCACGCGGATTTCGCTGAAGCCGGACCCGGCCAAGGTGGGGGTCCGGGGCGCCGGTGACCGGCCGGCCCCACTGGTGACGGATGCCGGCGAGCTCAGATTGTGTGAGCGCTATCAGCTGACGCCGGAGCGGGTTAAGGCCTACAGCAGCGAAGGCAACTCCATTCATTATGAGCAGGCGGCAGCGGAACAGGCCGGTTTTCGCGCACCGCTGATTGGCGGGGGGATGGGGGTCCATTATTTGATGGCGGAGTTATGGCAGCAGCCGCCACAAACCTTTGCCATGGACATCTACTTTCGCCGGCCTATTTTCTGGGATGAAATGATTCAGGTAGGACGGATGGCGCCGGATGCAAATACCCGGGTGCTGGCGTTGCTCAAACCTGATGCAAAGGTGGGTACGGAACTTTCGGTAAATCTATAAACTGCTTAAAAACAAATGATTATGGAGGATAGTTATGATTTGTCATGAAGTAGATTATGAAATCTTCGGCGATGACATGCAGATTGTTGAGGTGGAATTGGACCCGGGTGAGGTGGTCATTGCCGAGGCTGGGGCCATGAATTACATGGAGGATGGCATCGCCTTTGAGACCAAGATGGGTGACGGTTCCAACCCGGACGGTGGTGTGCTGGATTCCATATTTAATATCGGCAAGCGGGTGCTCACCGGCGAGTCTATTTTTATGACCCATTTTTCCAATCAGGGTTCGGGCAAGAAGCGTGTTGCTTTTGCCGCGCCGTACCCGGGCAAAATTATCCCCATCGATATGGCGCAGATGGGTGGTGAACTGATTTGTCAGAAAGATGCCTTTTTATGTGCCGCCTTTGGCACCAACTTAGACATTGCCTTTCATCGCCGCCTGGGGGCAGGATTTTTTGGCGGTGAGGGTTTTATCCTGCAGCGGCTGAAGGGAGACGGCAAAGCCTTTGTGCATGTTGGCGGCACGGTGGTCAAACGCGAGTTGAACAACGAAACCTTGCGCGTGGACACCGGTTGTATTGCAGCCTTTACCCCGGGAATCGACTACGACATTGAGCGGGCGGGTGGACTAAAGTCCATGATCTTCGGTGGTGAAGGATTGTTCCTGGCCAGCCTGAAAGGCACCGGCACCGTCTATCTGCAAAGCCTGCCGTTTTCGCGCCTGGCCAGCCGGGTGATTCGCGCCACGCAGGTGGGTCAAAAGAAGGGTGAAGGTTCGGTGTTAGGTGGGCTGGGTGATGTGTTTGGAGACCGTTAGCCCCGCTATACCGGCAACTTGACCCGGGCGGTGCCAAACACCCGGGTTTCGTCGGCGCTGTTCTTCAGCGTCATGTCCAGTTCCACAAGGCCGGTGTCTTCATCAATGTCGGTAACCACCGCGCCGATGATACAGGGGTCGTCCGCCAGCATCGGGGCACGGAACACCGTATCGATGTGTTCAATGGTTGCTGCCGGGCACCAGTTGTGAATGGTGCTGGTCAAAAACCCCATACCCATAATGCCGGGTACCAGGGCCCCGGGCAGCCCTTCTTTGCGGGCGCGCTCATGGTCTTCAAAACGGCCGCCGCCCCAGCCCACGGCGTGGGCAAACTGGCTGGTATTGGCCAGGCTGGTGTCCGGTACAAAGGTGGGCAACTCGGCGCCAAATTCAACATCGTGAATGGTGGTTATGCTCATGTGTCACTCCTTTCGCGGATCACCATATGTGAATCCGTGGTGGCCAGATGGGTATTGTTGTCGTCATAAATCTCCATGCGGGCAACAATCAGAATCATCCGGCCGGAACGCCCTTTCTTGTCGTAAATATCATGCAGATGAGTTTTGCCAACCAGATTCACTCCGGCTTTAACCGGAGCGTGGCAGGTGATCGCCTTGCCGCCGTCCATTGGGATACCCCCCAGGGAGGGGAAGTCGATAGGCAGGTGCCGGCCTGAGGCTAAACTGCAAATGAATGCCGGTGATGCCTGAAAATCCGGGTGTTGGGGCTGGGTAAACTCCGGTTGTTGTTCTCCGCAGGCCTGGGCAACGGTGACCATTTTCCCCGGCTCCAGAATGAATTCCCGGGTGTCAAAATCCCGGTGTAAAAACTGTGCCTTGAGTTCCTCTATATCCACCATTTTAAGCCGCCTTGATGAGTGCCTGTCCGGAAACTGGCATTCCTGCCGACTTCTTCCCAGGGTTTGCGCGGCATGATACGGCTTGCGATCCAGCTTGCAAGCCTGGCATGCTTGGCGGTTTATAACAAAGGAGGACAACATGGGACCACTCAGCGGTGTTCGCGTGATTGAATTACAGGGCATTGGCCCGGGCCCCTACTGCGGCATGATGTTAGCTGACATGGGGGCGGAGATCATTCGGGTTGACCGGTCTGCCGCCGCAGGCCGGGATGCGCCAACTGACATTCTGGCCAGGGGCCGCAAGAGCATTGCGGTGGATTTGAAAAACCCCCAGGGAGTGGAAACCGTGTTGAAACTGATTGAAACCGCAGATGTTTTGATCGAAGGGTTTCGCCCGGGCGTGATGGAACGTTTGGGCCTGGGGCCGGATACCTGCCTGGCGCGTAATCCGCGTCTGGTTTATGGGCGTATGACCGGCTGGGGACAGACCGGCAGCATGGCACCCGTCGCGGGGCACGATATCAACTACATTTCCCTGTCCGGTGCCTTACACCCCATAGGTGAGGAAGGGGGCAAACCCGTGCCGCCGCTGAACTTAATTGGCGATTTTGGCGGCGGTGGTATGTTGCTGGCTTTTGGTGTTGCCGCGGCGCTTTTTGAAACCAGCCGTTCCGGACAAGGCCAGGTTATTGACGCTGCCATGACCGATGGCTCTGCACTATTGATGAATGCGGTTTTTGGCCTGATGGACACCGGCCGCTGGACCGAAGCCCGGGGCACCAACATGCTTGACGGCGGGGCACACTTTTACGGCACCTATGAAACCAAGGATGGCAAGTACGTTTCCATCGGTTCCATCGAGCCGCAGTTTTATGCCTTGTTACTGGAGAAAACCGGCCTTGGTGACGACCCCCAGATGGAAGCCCAGATGAGCCGCAAAGACTGGCCGGCATTAAAGGCCAAGCTGACTGAGTTATTTCTCAGCAAAACCCGGGACGAATGGGACAGTATCATGTTGGGAACAGACATCTGTTATGCGCCGGTGCTGGACTTTGCCGAGGCTTATAACCACGAACACAACCGGGAACGACAAACCTTTGTGGAATCCGGCGGGATCAAGCAGGCGGCCCCCGCACCCAGATTTTCCCGCACCGCGCCTGAGTTACCCGCCCCTGCGGTAGCACCGGGTGCCCAAAGCCGGGAAATTCTGGCCAGCCTGGGGTTAGAGGAGGATGCCATTAATGCCCTGTATGACAGTGGCGCGGTGGCGGGTTGAGGCAAGCTTATTGTAAGCGTTGTCAATTTAGTTGATTTTATTGCTTACAATGTGATCAAAATATTGGCAGTAAAATTCCCTAAGATAACCCCAAGAAAATATTAGTTCGTTGGGGGATGAGCTATGAAAGGTCGGCCACTGCTGCGCAAGCGGCTTATTCGACAACTTAGAGAGACGACGTGGGCAGCAACAACGGCCCTAATGCTGAGCGCGCCATCAGCTTTTGCTGATGATGCCGCCACAGAGGTGGCACGTTGGGTTGACGGCAACGGCACGGTGCATTTTGGGAATCCCCAATTTGCACCCGCCCGCGCAGACCTTGAAGTCGAAAGCATTAAGATAAAACCCGCCAACGGTATGGACGTGCCGCAAAATACCACCTATCGGGAAGCTTCTAGCAGAGGCCCTAACGTGGCCGTGCTTGATCGGGTGGTGAAGAAGAACCCGCGGGGATTTCGCGGTTACCATCGCCGTAACTATCGCTAAGAAGCCTGGCCTGCCTCCCTGGGCTGTTTAGTCCGGCGCAGTTGGGGGTGGGTGCAGATGTTCGGCTAATTCCCTGTCAATAATCTGCTTTACCGAGGGGTAGTCACGGTTCAGGGCTGCGCTGATTTTCAGAATATCCGCATGTTCGCTCTTCCAGCGGGTCTGACCGTTAGGCTGGGTGACCACTTTGACATTGACCGTGCCCAAAGAGGTGGTAAATACCCGGTTGTGCCTGGGTAATTCTATTTTTTCGAAAGGCAGAATGCGCAGGCCAATGGTGGTGGACTGATTAAGGATGACGTCCTGCACGGCTAACTTATGTTCAGCATCCGCCAGTGCCACCACGCAGTTTGCCGGCCGGTTTTTCTTCATCATGATAGGCATCACGTAGGCGTCGACGGCTCCGGCGGAGAACAACGCAGCCAGCAAGGGTTCATAAGCCTCCGGAGACATATCGTCGATATTGGCTTCCAATTTATATTGGACCTTTGTGTCATTGTTGTGGGTGTCCACTGTGTTGGTGTACTCACCCAGAGCAACGCGCAGAACATTTGGCACCGCAAAGTCTTTGTGACCAATACCGTACCCTACCTTGTGGGGGGTGAAGCTCCCGGTGGGTGAAAAGGTGTGCACGCTGGTGCCGAGAATGGCTGCACCGGTGGGGGTGGTTGATTCACCCTGCACCCCCCCATAGGTACACGGCGCACCGCTGAGTATTTCCTGGGTCGCGGGTGCGGGTACCGGAAAGCGGCCATGGGCACAATCAACATGGCCACTGCCCACCTCGATGGGATTACAAAGGATGATCTCGGCGTCAAAATATTCGATACAAAGCGCTGCGCCCACGATGTCGACAATAGAATCCACCGCCCCCACCTCATGGAAGTGTACCCGGTCTATGCTGATATCATGAATTTTACCTTCAGCCACGGCAATGGTTTGAAAGATATCAAGGGTGCGCTGCTCCACCCGGGGTGCAAATCCCGCCTCGCGTATCATCTTGACGATGGTGCTGTGGTGCCGGTGATCGTGGCTGTCCGTGGTGCTTACCCTGGCTTGGGTTCCTGCAATCCCCATCTTGCTTGCCGGCTGCAAACTCAGGGTGAATTCGGCGGTTACGGGCAGTTTGTTCAGCTCAGCGCGCAGCCAATCTTCCGGTACACCCAGATCCACCATGGCGCCCAGGTGCATGTCGCCGGAGATGCCGCTGCTGGGCTGATAGAAGAGTGCCTTAGGCAATATCGAAATATTCCGCTGAAGTTGCCGCTGCGGTGAAATTCTCCTTCAGGTGCAACAGAGTCTGCATATCGGCATTCACCACATCCAGGCCGTGTTCCAACACATAGGCATAGCTGCGCTGAAACTCCGATAGTTTGGCCTGCATCAGCTTGGAATTGTAATACTTGTCGAATGCATCCGGATTGCTCCAGCCGAAGAAGCGGCGGCCGGCGAGAAAGCGGCCAGCCTTCATACCTACCAGGCCAATACCCGCCTCCCGCGCCTGGGCCAGCAGCGGTTGGAGTTCCGCCATGGTGGGGGAGCCATTCAGCACGGATTTGTCTTCCCAGTCGTACCAGCCGCCCGGGGTGATGGCAATCATCGCCAGATCAAAAGCCCCGGTTTTAATGGCAGCGCGCAATACATTATCTGCGTTCTGGTGGGTAGACAGACCGAGGTAGCTGACCTTGCCGTTGACCTTTGCGTTTTCAAAAGCCCGATGCAGTTCTTCGCTTGTCACCACAGAGACATTGTTGGCGGCCATAAAGTAGTAAGCGTCTACGTGCTCCACACCCATTTCGCGGAGGCTTTCCTCCAGATAGGCGGTCCAGCCCCTTGCCGCCTGTTTGGCCTGCTGGGTGGTTATCGTCTCATGCCATTCAATATCCGTGGGCACATAGGCTTTGGAAATCAGAAAGATTTTGTTGCGCTTAGTCTTCAGAAAGGGGGCCAGGTTCTTCTCAGCATCGCTGTAATAGTGCTTAAAACCCACGTCGAAAGTATTTACCCCGGCGTCGAAAGCCGCGTGCAACAGATCGTCGTGACGCTCCCGGGAAAGAGTTGCGCCACAGCCAAACACCAGCCGGCTGGAATTGTGGCCGGTTCTACCCAGTTGACGATATTGCATCTGTGGCCAGGGTTCGCCCAATCCGGCGGCTTCTTTACCATCGAATAGGGATGCGCGCACATCCCGGGTACGCAACAGGGACTGGGCACCCACCGCCATCATGGTTGCGTACTGGACAAAGCGGCGCCGGCTGTTGTTCTTTACATGACTCGGCATGATATGACCCTCCATATGGTTGGGAAATTGGACAACAGTCCGGATTCTACGCCAAGCCGGTCAAATAGTGGTAGGGTTAGTGCTGCTAACTGTCCATTGGAGGCGTGATTTGCAAATCAGGCGCGTGTGCCGGGTACTCCCCCTTGGGGGCCGGGTACTCCCCCTTGGGGGAATGTTGCTGTGGGGCATTGCGACGGGTGCGTACGGCCAGCTCAACCTCCAGCCCATTGATGCGCAGTCCTGGAATGTTGAACACAGCGCGCATCTGCTCTCCCGGGCCGGGTTTAGCGGTTCACCGGAACAGATTCAGGGTCTGGCTACCCTGTCACCCGCCAACGCCGTTGCGCTGATGGTTTATGGCGCCAAGCAACGTTACGAACCTCCTCAATTTGTACATTCCGGAGTTTTTGATGAGGGGCTGGATCCGTTCCCTCCCAGTCGCCCGGCAACCACTGCCCTGGCGGCGGAACAAGGACATGCTCTGGGCATCAAGGTTAAACCCGGGGGCAATCGTCCCATGCAACCCATCGTTAACAAGTTCTTTTATTGGTTGCGCGCCTCCAGACTGGAAACAGATCGGGTAGCCTATTGGTGGGCTAATCGTATGGTGAGCAGCCCCCATCCCCTGGTCGAAAAAATGGCGCTGTTCTGGCACGGGCACTTTGCCACAAATGAAGATAAGGTGCGGGACTATCGCAAAATGCTGCAACAGGTGCAGCTGTTTCAGGAGCAGGGCCTGGGGTCGTTTAGAGATTTGTTAATCTCCGTGGCGCGGAACCCGGCTATGTTGGTATTTCTGGATGCCGGGGTAAATACCAAGGATTCCCCTAACGAAAATTTTGCCCGCGAGATCATGGAGCTGTTCACCATGGGTGTGGGCCACTACGAAGAAGATGATGTCCGGGAGGCTGCACGCGCCTTTACCGGCTGGAGTGTTCGTGGTCTGGAGTTCCACTTTAACGAAGACGCCCATGATGCGGGCAGCAAAACGTTTCTTGGCCAACAGGGGAATTTTGACGGGGTTGCCATTATAGACCTGATTTTGGCGCATCCGGCAACAGCAGACTTTATTGCGGCAAAACTGTATCGTTACTTCGTGAATCAAGACTTGTCCCCGGATGATGTGGGCCAGTTGGGCAACACCCTGCGGGAGCTGAACTATAATATCGGCGCCTATATGGAAGTGCTCTTTTTATCCCGGGACTTTTATCAGCCGAAGAATATGGGCAGCCGCGTTAAGGCGCCGGTAGAGTTGCTGGTTTCAACGTATCGCCGCCTGGGTCTGTCCGAAGTGCCGGGAGTACCGGATTTTAATGTGGTCAGTGGTGCCCTTGGCCAGCGACTGATGCATCCCCCCACGGTAGCAGGTTGGTCCCACGGCCGTAGTTGGATCACCCCAAGCCTTATGTTTGAACGGGCTAACTTTGCCCTGGATGTCCTGTTTCCCGACATTGGTTTTGTACCGCCCGATAGGTACCCCAGTTTTGTCCATGAGGTAGCCCAGGTTCAGCAAAGGCTGCGCCGGGGTATGAGTGTCAGCGAAGCCACCAAGCCAAGCGGGGTCGAGACGGATGAGATGGCAGCTTCGAATCAGCTGGCGGACCGGCACGAAGAATTTAATACCCGTCTGGGCAGCATGCGCGGTTGGCAAATGGCGCTGGAGCGGGTCATTCCCATTCCGCGGCGACCGGCGCAGCTTAACCTTGCCCGGCAGGTGGTGGATGCGGGTTTGACCACGCCGGAGGAAGTGGTTGATCACCTGGCGCGGACCTTTCTGAGTGTGTCCCTGGATCCCGCCACACGAACAGCCCTGACAGAATTTCTGGTGCGGGAACTTGGGACATCGGATATTGTCGCTGCGGCAAGTTTTTTGGAGACACCGCTGCGCAAACTCCTGCACCAGGTCTTGAGCTTACCCGAATACCAGCTGGGTTAGACCATGTTAAGGCGACACTTTGTTCAACGCCTGGGTGCATTTGCCGCGGTTCTAGGGGCGCCGCTCAGCCCCGGCATCAGTTGGGCGGATGAACAAGCGCCGATATTGGTGGCTGTTGAATTATCCGGGGGCAACGATGGCTTGAACAGCGTTGTTCCCCATGCCGACGACGCATACTACCGGGCTCGTCCAACCATTGGCATTCGTCAGCCGGACCTTCTTCCCCTGGATGATCACTATGGCTTTAATCCCGGCATGCTGGGCCTGCAACGGCTTTGGCGGGAAGGGCATCTGGCCATTGTGCATGGTTGTGGATATGCGCAACCGTCGTTTTCCCATTTCACCTCCATGGCGTACTGGCATACCGGTGCGCCGCACCGGGGTAATGAGTATGGCTGGATGGGACGGGTCGCGGATCTTCTTGTCCCGGAACCCAGGGAAAACATGCTTGTCAATGTATCCGCGGCACAATCCCCGGCCGTTAAAAGCCGCGTCCACACCCCCGTGGTATTTGATGATCCGGAACGTTTCCAACGCCATCATTGGATGGCGGAAGTACCCCCGTTGACCACCAGTGGACAGGCATTAAGTGATAATCACCGCTTTGTCCGGGCTGTCAATGCCGGTGCGCTGCATTCCGCAGCGTTTATTCAACGCGCCTGGCGGGATTATTCAACCCCGGTTGACTACGGCATTGCACCCATGGACTTACCCAAGGTTGCTGCCTGTATCAAGGCAGGTTTGCCTACCCAGCTTTATTACGTTGCCTTTCGCAACAATGCTTTCGACACGCACGTGCAGCAGCCGGCGCTGCATCAACGGCTGCTGAGTTATGCCTGTGATGGCATATATGGATTCGTTCGCGATATGCAGCGTATTGGGCAGGACAAACGGGTTGTGGTAATAGTGTTTTCGGAATTTGGCCGCCGTGTACCGGAAAACGCCAACCTGGGTACGGATCATGGTACAGCCAATGTCATGTTCCTGGCCGGCACGGGTATAAAGGGCGGGCACTATGGCCGCGCACCCAGCCTCACGGCACTGGTCCATGGTGATAATTTGGCTTGTACCACTGATTTCCGCCAGGTATATGCCACTGCTGTACAAGGCTGGTTGGGTGTGGATGCAGAGCAGGTGTTTGACCAGGCTTTTGATCCGTTGCCGGTATTTCTGTAGAAATATCCGTTCGGAATGCCCTTACCCTGGTGAGCTTTAGACGTACCGGTTGGGAAGCTGCACTTTATTGTCGAAATTGTCAAAATTGTCGAAGGGGCTTGTGGGCCGGGCGCAAAATTGCACCACGCTTGTTCGATCAACGTTTGATCCAGCTCGCCCGGTTGCGGGCCTAAACTGTGTTAAGATCCTTAAAGTTAGAAGATTTTTGCAACGACATTTGTGTTTTTATTGAGTCGTTGACCCGTTGACTACGTTTGGCGGGGTCAACAGAGGAGGAGGAAACCCATGGCCAGCGTAATGCAGTCGGAAGCCGCAACCAATCAGGTCCCAGACCCCTATTCACTACCGTTAGAAGCCCTTGATCCGGCACGTATTCCCATTTTTCAAGAGGATAAGTTGTGGGGTTACTTTGAGCGCTTGCGCAAAGAAGATCCGGTTCACTTTCTGCCGGACAGCCCCTACGGACCCTATTGGTCAATCACAAAATTTGACGATATCATGTTTGTCGATACCAACCACGAATTGTTTTCGTCGGAAGACGGTATCACCATTGGGCCCCTCAAAGCCGAAGAGGAAAGGGCCAAGGAGTTTCAAACCGCCATGTTCATCGCCATGGACCCGCCGAAGCATGATGTTCAGCGGGCAACGGTCACCCCGGTTGTAGCACCCCGTAACCTGGCTGCTCTGGAGGGGATTATCCGGGAGCGGGCGGGGAGAATTCTGGACAGCTTACCGGCAGGGGAAACGTTCAACTGGGTGGATCTGGTGTCGATAGAGCTGACCACCCAGATGCTGGCAACGCTATTCGATTTTCCTTTTGAAGAGCGGCGCAAGTTAACCCACTGGTCCGACGTTGCAACATCCGGTCCCGAGTTGATGGATATCGAAGAGCGGCGGGCTGAACTGTTACAGTGCCTGGAATACTTTACCCGCCTATGGCAGGAGCGCAAAGAAAACCCTCAGCCGGGGATGGACTTGATCAGCATGCTGGCCCACGGCGAAAATACCAAACATATGATGCCCATGGAATTTCTGGGTAATCTGATTTTGCTGATTGTCGGCGGCAACGACACCACCAGAAATTCCATCAGCGGGGGTGTGCTGGCGCTAAACGAAAATCCGGATGAATATGCAAAGCTGCGGAAGAACCCGGGTCTGATTTCAAGCATGGTGCCGGAGATTATTCGTTGGCAAACCCCGCTTTCACATATGCGCCGGCGGGCAACCCAAGATGTTGAGTTGCGCGGCAAAACCATTAAGAAGGGTGACAAAGTCGTCATGTGGTATGTTTCGGGAAATCGTGACGAAGAAGCCATCGACAATCCCAACAGTTTTATTATTGACCGCAAGCGTCCGCGTCATCACCTCTCTTTTGGGTTTGGCATCCACCGGTGTATGGGAAATCGTCTTGCCGAGATGCAGCTTCGTGTTTTGTGGGAAGAAATTTTGCAGCGTTTTGAATTTGTTGAAGTGGTGGGTGAGCCTCAGCGCACCCCCAGCGTTTTTGTCAAGGGATTTACGGAATTGCCCGTGCGCGTACACCCTAAATAAATCTTGACGGTCATCCCCACAGCAGAGTCAATCACTCCGCAGTGGTTGACTCAACAGCTTAAGAGCCGGGGTGTAGATGCCACCGTGGACAGCTTTCAGGCCCAACAAGTGGGCACGGGGCAGATTGGTAAGTGTGTCCGTTACACGCTGTCTTATTTGAACCCGCCGCCCCCGGGTGCGCCCGTTAGCCTGATTGTTAAGTATCCTTCGGATGATCCCACAAGCCGGGCAACCGGGGTTATGCTCAGGAATTTCCTCAAGGAAGTGCGTTTTTATCAGCAACTGCAAGGCCGGTTAAAGATACCTACGCCGCGTTGTTACTTTGCCGAAATTGTGGATGAAGGCCCGGAATTTGCCGTGGTCATGGAAGATCTGGCCCCGGCGCGGCAGGGTGACCAACTGGCGGGTTGTTCACCCGGAGTGGCTCAAGCTGCGGTGGATGCACTAGTGGGTTTGCATGCTCCGGCCTGGTGTGATGACAGTCTACGGACCCTGGATTGGTTAACTGACGACAGTCCCCAGCCTCAGGGGGTTGCGGATCAGGCTGCGATGCGTGAACTGTATCGGGCTCAGCTACCTGGATTTCTGGATCGTTATGGCCATGCACTGGCTGCGGATGAGCGCGTGATTATTGCTCAGGTTGGGGAAGTTGAACAGGCGCCGCTATTTGAAGGGTTGCCGGAGACGTTCAGCCTGATTCACGTCGACTATCGCTTGGACAATTTGTTGATCAGGGAAACTGCGGATGGTGTCGATATCACTGTTGTAGATTGGCAGAGTATTCGCCTGGGCGCGCCCCTTAACGATGTGGCTTACTTTCTGGGTGCGGGTTTATTACCCGAGGTCAGGCCCGGGGTTGAGGAGGAGATTGTTCAGCGCTACCACGCGGGTTTAAAGGCTTCCGGGGTTCAGGGTTTTTCCTGGCAAGACTGCTGGCAGGCTTATCGTCGTGGTGTTTTTGCCGGTTTTGGGGTCACGGTGGTGGCTTCGATGCTGGTCCAGCAAACCCGGCGCGGAGATGAGATGTTTATTGCCATGGCAAGGCGGCATGCCCGGCATGCGCTTGATCTGGGCGGTGCGGAATTCTTAATCTGAGGTTGGCAGGCTGAGATCTTTGCCTCTTACATAACCAGCCGGAGTCTCTTTCCCGTGGGGTGAACGGTTGTACACTAACAAATTGGCCAACGTATTTAGCTGCATTTCCCCGGCAGGTGTCAGCCACTTGCCGCGCAGATCATAGCCGATGGAATCATTGGGCATATCCACTTCACCACGGCGTCCCCAGCCGGCCAGCCTGCCGTCCCGGATGACCACCACCGCATCGGTAATAGGTGGGTCTACAGCCAGGGTTCCTCCCGAAAGCACCCAGGTGTTGGAAGTTGGCCCGGAAGGCAAGGGATCGGTAAATCCCGGTGGCATCTGGACCTGGTCTTGATCTGTGGTCTTCTCCGGGCTGCAGGCAACCGCTGCCGCGAGCAAAAGCAGTACCCCGCCCGCAGCGCCTGATACCCGTTGTCTGGAGAGATTTATATTAAGCCTGTTCAGCAGCATTACACATTGCCTCCGGCGTCGATGACCTTGCTCTTAACGTGCCACAGGTCCGTGCGCAAACTCAGGTAGGTGAGAATGACGAGCATACCTATGACGGGAATCCAAACGGCATTGCGCACACCGAGATACTCGGTTGCCAATCCCAGGGAAAAGCTGCCGATGGGCATGCCACCCATCAACCCCAGGGAATAGACAGACATCACCCGTGCCCGGTGCGTCGCCAGCGCTGCCTCCTGCACAATGGTGCGTGACATGGTCATGCCAACGCCGCCGCAACAACCCCACATGAAGATCACCCCATAAAACAGCCATTGGGGAAGATCCAGCAACAACAACCCCAATACACAGGCACTGACAGCCGCACCCACAAGCAAGGCTCGCCCCGGCCGGTTGATGCGCCCGATACGAATCAGTACCCAGGTGACGGACACTGTACCCAGCATGTTCGCCGCAAAGGTGGTGGCTATGGCAACTGAGCCGCCTGCGTAAATATCGCGCACCATCAAGGGCAGTAAGACCATATAAGCACCGGCAAAAAATATACCCACGGAAAAAGTTTGGACAATTGCCGGCCGGATGGCGCTGTCTTGCCAGGCTAAGCGAATGCCGTCTGCAATGGCGCTCAGCGGAGATTCGGCTTTGGGTGGTGGCATGGGGGGCATTGGTGGGATGCGCGCTGTTGCGGCGGCGGCCGCTAACATGAAGGTGGACATGACCAGCAATAAAGGCTGTGGGCCAATCTGATCGGCAAGGGAACCCAGGGTAAAGCCAAGAATTTGCACACCAAATTGGACCCCGATGGTTAAGGTGACAACTCTTTGAATATCCGCGCCGGCTACCCGGTTTAACAAAGCGTCGCGAGTGGGTTGCACAAAGGCGGCAAAGGTGCCGCCGATTAACGCCCAACTGATCAGAATGGGATAACTGAAGTAGTTGGCTTGAAAAACAAAGACGATAATCAGCGGGGGAAAGGCCATCATGGCATTCAGGGTGATCAACAGCCTGCGTTGATCCACCCGGTCACCAAGCCAGCCCCCCCACAGAATCAGCAGCAACATGGGCAGTTGGGACGCCATTTGGGCAAATCCAACCCGGGTAGGTGACTCATGGAGATGTACCGCCACCAGCCAGGGGTAAAGGACCATCTGTATACCCCCGGGAATAAGAAACAGGCCGGTACCGGTAAGATACCAGTTCAGTCCGGTGGCAGGTGTTGCGGGCGACTTTTCTGCGGCTTGGTTCAACCTTTGCCTCTAGTCCAGGTGGTGCTCATCAGTGGAGAGAACTCACGATACTACATAATGTAGCGAGTGAGTGGGATTGTTGACCCCAAGGTAGGGAGGCTCTACATTGCCCGGGCAGCAAGGGTGTCACAAGGGGAAGTATTGAAAATACGATTGATGGTGGTTGGTCTGGTGATGGGCTGGATGGCAAGTGGAACGCAGGCCCAGGAACCGTCCATCAACCTGGGCCGCACAATGGCCTGGAGTGCCTACAATCTTGGCACCACCGGCTACAATCAAGCGGTTGCCATTGGCAAGGTGCTCAAAGATCACTATGACGTAAATCTTCGGGTCGTACCGGGAAAAAATGATGTATCCAGGCTTCTGCCGCTGGTCAAAGGCCGGGTACAGTTTTCAGCAAACGGGGTGGCAACCTACTTCGCCCAGGAAGGGGTATTTCAATTTGCCCAACAACGCTGGGGGCCGATGCCTGTGCGGCTGGTCATGATGTCTTATGGCGAAAGTAATCAGGCACTTGGGGTCGATGCGGACCTGGGGATCAAATCTTATGCGGATTTGCGGGGTAAAAGAATTCCCTATGTCCGGGGCGCACCGGCGGTGAACGTGCCGACCGAGGCTTTTTTAGCCTGTGGCGGTTTAACCTGGGCGGATGTTGAGCGGGTGGACTTTCCCGGGTACAGCGCCATGTGGACCGGGGTGGTGAACGGTCAGGTTGATGCGGCTTATGCCACCACGGTGTCGGGACCCACACGTAAGCTGGAAGCCTCACCCAGGGGTATTTATTGGCCTGCGGCACCCCACGACGACCAACCGTGTTGGGCGCGGATGTTAAAGATAGCGCCGTTTTTGACGCCGCACACGGCAACCCGGGGGGCGGCCATAACTCCAACCCAACCCCATGAGGGTGCCACCTATCCTTATCCGTTGCTGATCACTTTAGACAGCCAACAGTCCACTCTGGTACACGACCTGGTTAAGGTCCTGCACCTGCATTATGCCGAGTACAAAGATGCGGATCCCGGGGCAATTGGCTGGGCCATGGAGCGGCAGGTTTTTGACTGGGCGGTCCCGTATCACGACGGGGCGGTGGCCTATTTTCGTCAGATTGGTGTATGGAGTGAACAATATGAGGCGCATAACAATCAGTTGATTCAGCGCCAACACGTTTTACAAGGGGCGTGGCGAGAATACAACAAGGCGCCCGGCAATGACTTTGTGCAGGGGTGGTACAAAGCCCGTGCACAGGCGCTTAAGCAGGCGGAATTTGATCCGGTGTGGCTGAGTGCCGGAAACGGGTAGCGTGCTGAGATGACCCCGGCGCTTAGATGGGGGATAGCCATCATCACCCTGGCTGTTTTGCTGCTGGCCATGGATACGTTGCGGATTTTTGGTGGTCAACAGTGGCTTGGAAGCTGGGTCACCATCGAAACCCAGTACTTTTACGCCTTGCTTGCCCTGCTGTTACCCCCGGTGTTTTTCATCAAACCCCTGCGTTGGTGGGTGGACTGGCCGCTTGCCCTGTTATCCTTTGGGCTGCTGGCGGCGTTTTTTCTGACCGCTCAGCAGGCCCTGGATGAGGCCTGGGAATTTGGCGCCCCGGATTGGGCGGTGTACGCAGCGGTGGTGTTGTGGCTGATTGTGGTTGAAGCCTTGCGCAGAGCGGGTGGCTGGGTACTGTGTACTATTGCCACCCTGTTTTCCCTGCTCCCCCTCGTTACTCAGAGCATGCCGGGACCCCTGCAGGGATTGGCGGCAAGCTGGCAGGATACTGCGGCTTATCATCTGTTATCCATCGAAAGTATTTTTGGCCTGCCGTTTCGTGCCTTTGCCAATCTGGTGGTTGGATTTGTGGTCTTTGGGGTTGTTCTTCAGCATACCGGTGGTGGCCAGTTCTTCTTGAATTTAGCCTTTGCCCTGTTAGGCCGGCAGCGGGGAGGCCCCGCCAAGGTGGCGATTGTTTCCAGCGGTTTGATGGGCTCGATGAGTGGCAGCGTGGTCACCAATGTCCTGACCACCGGACAGCTGACCATCCCGGCCATGCAACGGGCAGGCATGGCACCCCATGTGGCCGGCGGGGTTGAAGCTTGCGCATCCACAGGCGGTGTGCTCCTGCCGCCCATTATGGGATCAACCGCCTTTGTCATGGCAACTTTGCTGGAAATTCCCTATCTTGAGGTGGCTGTTGCCGCCGCCTTACCGGCACTCCTGTATTTTTTCAGTCTTTATCTGCAGATTGATGCACACGCGGGTAAACAGGATTTGCAGGGGTTACCCGCTGAAGAAATCCCCAGTGTCAAAAAGACCTTGGCGGAAGGCTGGTTTTATGTGTTTGCATTTTTGTTGCTGGTATTCCTGCTGGTGGTTTTACAGCGCGAAGCCCTTGCACCGTATTATGCAACCGGCGCCTTGTTGTTGCTGAATCAGCTTTCAAAACAGTACCGCCTTGATGGGTCAGGCCTGGTGAGTCTTGCCTGTAATACCGGGATGCTGCTCATCGAACTGGTGGTGATTCTGGCCGGGGTGGGTCTGATTGTCGGCGCGCTGTCGCTCACCGGCTTAAGCGGTACCCTGGTCAACGACCTGTTAAGCCTGGCCGGAGACAATCTGGGGCTGCTGTTGCTGATGGGGGCGTTGACAAGTTTTGTCTTGGGCATTGGCATGACCGTCACCGCCGCCTATATTTTCCTGGCCATTGTCCTGGCCCCGGCATTGGTGGGGAGCAACCTGCATGCGCTCAGCGCCCATCTGTTTATTCTCTATTGGGCCATGTTGAGCTATATCACTCCGCCGGTGGCCTTAGGGGCTTTTGCTGCAGCATCCATTGCCGGCGCGGAACCCATAAAAACCGGCCTGGCAGCCATGTCTCTGGGCAGTGTCATCTACATTATTCCCTTTATTTTTGTCCTGGATCCAAGTTTTGTTCTGGCAGGTTCATGGTTGGCGTCAGTGCAGGCGCTGGTTGAGGCCCTGGTTGGGGTATGGTTGATGGTGGGGGGTATACAGGGTTACCTGCCGGGTTTTGGTCCGCTGCCAATTTTGTTGGGGCGCTTGCTGGTCGGGCTGGGTGGCCTGGCGGTGGCCCTGCCCGGACTGGCCCCGCTGGGTCCGGGCGCACCCCAGAACGAAGTTCACCTCCTGGCCGGAGGGATAGCGGTGGGTATTGGCCTGAGCCTTGCCCAACTGCATCGGTCTCGCTCATAGGCTCGTGCCAAAAGCCGGGCGAGGGGTGACAATGGGAAAGCGCCGGGGGAACTCGTCGAACATATCAGCCAGCTTCAGCAGCACCTGGGCATCACCCTCGATTTCCAACAGTCCTGCTTCGCTCAGGGTTTTGGCGTCGGTTAACCCCAGCATTAACCGTTTAAAGGCCAGAGACTGAGTATGCAAGCTGGCCGTGGGGTTGTCGTGTGTTTGATTGTCGTGGGCGTGCAGCACGCAATTACTCAGCGCAAGCACCCAATTGCTTGGTATGTCGGCAAAGTGCAGATTCAGATGAAAGGAATGCTGCTCAGCCTTTTCCGGGATCAGGCGTATGGCCATAAGCTGGAATAAGTTTGCCAGAGGCATGCCGCGGGCAATGTCCTCGTTAGCCTGAAAACGGCTGCCCGTGGGCAGTCCCTGCCGCAGTTCCAGGGCGCCGCACAAATAAAAGTTGCGCCAGGGGCCGGATTCTGCCTGATAACCCAACTGTTCCAGGGTGTCTGCCAGCAGAGCCCGTGCTTGCCTGTGTTCGGGATCAGCCATCATCACATGGTTGAGTACCTCCGCTACCCAACGGTAGTCGCCGGCGGCAAAACTGTCGCGCGCCTTCTCCACAACCTGATCCGCACCACCCATGTACCGAAGATACCGGGGACCGGTTTCACCTGGGGGCAGGGGGTGCAGGGAGGCTGGATTGCCGTCGAAGTAACCCAGATATTTCACGTAAACCGCCCGGCAGTTGTGGTGCACGCTGCCGTAGTAGCCCCGGTTGTAAAATTCATGGCCAAGACTATCCGGTAAGGTGACCTGTTCGGCAATTTCCTCCTTGGTATAACCCTTGTTTGCCAGGCGCAGGGTCTGGTCGTGAATATATTTGTACAGGTCCCGCTGCTTCTCCAGATACTCACGCACCGCTTCCCGGCCCCAGGTGGGCCAGTGATGGGAGGCGAATTGAATCTCAAGCTTATCCCCAAAACGGTTAATGCTTTCGTTAATCTGGCTTGCCCAGGCCAGTGCGTCGCGTACCTGGGCACCCCGTGGGGTATAGACATTGTGCAGGTGATGAGAGGTAATTTCGGACATACACAGGGCCTTAAACTGCGGCAGGTAAAAGACAAACTCAGCCGGTGCTTCCGTGCCCATGGTCATTTGAAATTCAAAGGTGATACCGTCGATGGTGCGGGTTTCTCCGGTTTCGCAAACGGTATCATTGGGTTGCACAAAGCCGGTTGAACCCATTGACAGGGCAGCACCCAGCCCGGTGGTCACAAACCCACGCGGTCCCGGCCGCAGCAGATTGCCGTACATATAGGTTGCGCGGCGGCCCATGGCATTGCCGGCCAGCACATTTTCGCTGAGCGCTTCCTTAACAAAGTCCAGGGGGGCAACAACCGGTACTTTGCCTGACTCGGCTTGGTCGTGGCTGATTACCCCCAGTACGCCGGCGTAATGGTCCGCATGGCTGTGGGTGTAAACCACACCGGTAACCGGGCGTGGCCCAAGGTGTTTGTTAGCCAGGGCCAAGGCGGCGGCTGCGGCTTCGCTGCTGGTCAGCGGGTCGATGATCACCCAGCCTTGATCACCTTGAATTAAGGTCATGTTGGCAATGTCAAAAGAACGCACCTGGTAGAGCCCCGGGCATACTTCAAACAGGCCATGGTGCTGAGCGTTTAGCTGGGCCTGGCGCCACAGGCTTGGATTTACGGTATCAGCGGGATTGTTGTTGAGAAATTCAAATTGACTCAGATCGTAGGCAACTTGACCGTTGTCCCGGCTGATGGTCAACGGATCCTGAGTGGCAATAAATCCCCGTCTTGCGTCGGTAAAACTGCGTTGATCGTGAAAGGGCAGGCTGTCCAGGGTCTGTTGCTGGGCGTCCTGGGTATGCCTGGTGGCGGGTTTGGCTTGTTGCTGGTCCTCGGTGAGTGGTGTGTAGGTCATGTCTCCCCCTTGTGATACGCGTCAGGTGTGTGCGGTCTGGAATTTTGCCCAATATTGTTGGGCGGCCTGTTTTACCTTGGGTGCCAGCATGAGCGAAGAAAACATGGTGGGAATAGCCATCAGGGCAAAACAGCCGTCGATTAAGCTGACCGCCGCGGTAATCGGCAACACCGCTGCAATAAGAATAAAACCCACGTAGATTTTCCGATACAGATGTTTGCGGTGAGCGCCCAACAGGAAACCGGCGCACTGTGCGCCGTAAAACGAATAGGTAAAGATGGTGGTGGCGGCAAAACACAGGACACAGATAAATATGATGACGGTGCCCAGTGGCCCCAGCAGTTGGCCAAACGCCGCGGCGGTGAGGGTGACACCGGTTGCCGCCGGATGTTCCCACACCCCGGAAACCAGAATGACCAGTGCGGTTGCGGTACAAATTAACAGGGTATCAACAACAGGCCCCAGCATGGCGACCAGCCCTTCGCGAATAGGCTCGTTGGTACGTACGGCACCGTGAGCAAGAGATTCTGTACCCATGCCTGCCTCGTTGCTGTATGCCCCCCGTCTGACACCATAAAGGATCAGGCTTAACAGACTGCCCCCGGCAACCGCTTCGCCGCTGAAGGCATCGCGCAGTATCAGTTGGAACGCTGCACCCGCCTGCTCCAGGTTCAGTGCCAGGGCGATTACCGCCGCACCCAGGTAAAGTAAAGACATAGTGGGAACCACCTGCCTGGCGACACTGGCGATGCGTTGTAAGCCGCCGAAAATAATGGATCCCGTAATGGCGGCCAGGACCACGCCGCTGGCCAGATTATAGTAGACCGGGTCCGTGGTTGGGGCCAGCCAGCCCTGTTCGACAAATACCAGGTCGCGGAAAATCTGAATCAGCTGGTTACTTTGCAGGGCAGGTAGGCAACCAATCATGCCGACCCCGGCAAACCAGTAGGCGAGGAAGTGATATTTTTTCGGCAACCCTTCGCGAATCACATACATGGGGCCACCCTGGAGTTGTCCTGCTGAGTCCCGGCCCCGGTACATGACGGCCAGGGAACAGGTAAAAAATTTGGTGGCCATGCCGATGATGGCGGTCACCCACATCCAGAAGATGGCTCCGGGTCCGGCAATGGTCAGGGCCAGAGCCACCCCGGCAATGTTGCCCATGCCGATGGTGCCTGCCAGGGCTGCGGACAGTGCCTTGGCGTGATTGATATGCCCCGGGTCGTCCGGGTTGTTATATGTGCCCCGCACAATGTTGACGGCATGGCCCAGATAGCGAAACGGGGTAAACCGGGAAATAACCAGAAAGGCAAAACCACCACCCAGCAGCAGGACCAGCAGCCAGGGTCCCCAGGCCAGGTCGGCAAATGTCGTGGTGGCGACATTGATGGCGTCAATCATGTTTTTGGTACACAGTCAGCAAGGGGTCAGGGTAAACGTTTCCCGGACCCGGTGCATCACGGCTTGAGTCAATGGTAATTATGTTGACTTTTTTGGTCGCCATTAAGCGAGCTTCCGCTACCGTTGGTCGGGTCCGTCTGGTGTGGCCCCGGGGTTCTGCTATGTTGGTTGCGGTGACCCATGGGTAGTGAGCGATGTCACAGACTGGTGTAAAAGTTGACAGTGTAGACATTAACGAAGGTGTGCTGGGCAAGGTATCCGCCTACGTGGATACCTATACGCCTTCGCTTCTGCATGCCCTGCCGCGCCAGGAGGCGCGTCAGGCCGCAGGGTTAAACCCAACAGCGCTTGCCGGGACCAAGGGTGAAGATTTGTGGACGGGGTATGAGTTTTCCTGGCTGGATACCCAGGGTAAACCTCTGGTTGCAGGCCTGCGTCTGGGTGTACCTTGCCAGTCCGCAGCCATAGTGGAAAGCAAATCCCTGAAGCTTTATCTGAACAGCTATGCGCAAACCAAGTTTGAGACCCATGCGGATGTGTTGCGCACCCTGGACCGGGATCTGTCCCTGGCGTTTCGCTCACCCATTTTGGTGGAATTGCTGGAATTGTCGCAGCTTAATGTAGCGGTGCAGCGGTTGGGGGGGATCTGCCTGGATGATTTGGATGTTTTTATAAAGACCTACGAACGCGATGTAGACTTGTTGGAAATGGAGATGGACCAGGTGGTGGTGAAGGAAGCGTTGTTCACCAATGTGTTCCGCAGCCTGTGCCCGGTTACCGGCCAGCCGGATTGGGCGTCGGTGCTGGTTGACTACGTTGGCCCGGCCATCAACCGGGCCAGTTTGTTTAAGTATCTGGTCTCTTATCGCTGCCATCAGGCTTTTCACGAAACCACCATTGAACAGATCTTTACCGATATTCTAAACGTGTGCCAGCCGCAGCGGCTATCGGTCTACGGGCGCTTCCAGCGCCGCGGTGGGCTGGATATTAATCCCTTCCGTTCTACACACGAAGACAGCGCCCCGGTGACGCGCCTGCCCCGACAGTAACCCCTAGTCCCGGGGTCCCGGTGCTATCACGGTTTTTAACCACTTCAGCCAGGAATTGTCCTGACGAAACAGCTTTTCCAGCTTGTCCATATCTTCAGCAAGCTGGGTATGATTTGCCAGCAGGGATGACCGGGGACGGATTTGCTGGCTGTCATCCAGAGGTCTGATCACCCGGGCGGGGTTGCCGGCGGCAATGACGTTGGCGGGGATGGAACGGGTGACCACGGCGCCGGTGCCGATGATGCTGTTACGGCCAATCTCTACACCCTTGCAAATAATGCAGCCGTCTCCAATCCAGCAGTTTTCGCCTAATTTAACCGGTTTGGTTGTGCCGATGGGCTGGCTGCGGTCGTACAGATCGTGCCAGTCCGCATCGGTGATATACACGCCTGCAGCCAGCATGGTGCTGGCGCCAATCTCCACACTGCTGGCGGAATCGATACGCACCCCTGGACAAAGCAAGGTGTAGTCGCCGATGTTGATCTGACCGCCGCCATGTTCGTGTTGCCAGGTGGTCAGGCGCACGGTGCGGTCAGCAGCGGTGATTACGTGGACCGCATCTCCCATGCTTATATTGTGGCCGTGGATCTTCAGATTCCAGGGTTTCATAAACATGGGTGCAATGCCGAGGTGTTCCAGCTGGGGTTGAATGAAGTGCCGGGTCCACCAGGATTCAAATATGGCAAGCCAACGTTTCAGCAGATAAGGACGATGATCTTTACGCAAAGTGGGTGAAATTTAGTGATGTGCTGGCAGCCTTGTACAGGGAAGTTCAGACTGTGGCAAGTCAGGCTGCGGATTCTTGTGCATTCTCCATGGTGGGCGGTGGGTCAAGCGCATGATCATTGTCGTCGGCTGGGTCGGCGCTGGGCTCGGCCGGTGCTGTATCTGTGGTGGCAGCGTCCGCGTGAGTCTCGGCAGGCGTTTCCTCGGCGTTTGCGCTATCTTCCATTTGCTCCTTGAGGGCGGCGTTTTCCTTCTCCAGGGTCTGGATGCAGAACATCATCTCGCGGCTGTCCTTGGTGTATTGCTGTAGTAGAGCCTTGAGTTCCTCAGAATCCTCATTGTCCGGGCCACCGGCTTGCAGGGTTTCCAGCTCAGCGCGCAGCGTCTCCACGGTTTGCTCCAGTTCCGCGACTTTTTCGTCTGGATCACCTTCAACAGCACCCGCTTCGGTGCTGAGGCCACAGGCCCTGGCCGCGTCAGCCAGGGCCTGGTCAAAGTTATCCTGGGGGTTGATCTGGTGGTTCAGGACCAGTTGAAGTAGCGGGGCACAGGGGTGCTCGGCAAGGCCGGCGACTTTTTCAGCCACCCAGGTATCCGGGTCGGCGGGGTTGGCATTGTCTGGAGCGTTGGCCGGGTTCCGATTGTCCTGGAGCAGGGTGATGTGGCTGCGTAACTCCGCATTTTGTTTGCTGATCTGACGAAAGCGCAGCCAGAAAGCCAGGCTGACAGCCAATGTAATGACAAACATCTGCAGAATTGCAAATATGGTCCATTCCATTGTCTTAGCGCCTGATACCGGGATACATAGCCTTCAGTATAGGTGGTATATCAGCCTCTGGACGGGCTAAATTCTCAGAAATTGAAGAGCCTGCTGACAGATCATTGACGGTGGTTATCAGGGGCGTTGTCAATTAAATGACTGTCAACTAAATGCCATGAGACTCACCGGCTTGTGAGAGCGACTTCTACCGGTATACCGGTCATATGGGACTGGCTGGACAGGGGTTCAAAACTATCAGGTCCGGATGGCAGCAGCACATTACAGTTAACGCCGGGTCTTTGCTTGGCCAGGGTCATGCCATGAGACTGACTGTGCCCCCAACCGTGGGTCATGGCCACCACACCCTGCATCAGGTCGTCGGCAAACTGAACCTGGGCTTCTATCTGGCCATTAACGTTGGTGATGCGCACGGTATCTCCGGCGTCAATTTGACGGAATTCGGCATCTGCCGGGTGCATGAACAGGTAGTTTCTTTCCCGGTGCCCGCGCTTGAGTTTGTCAACGTTGGCGTACCAACTGTTGATCATGTAAGCATCCCGTTTACTGATGAGCTTCAGCTGATGGGCCGGTTCGGCCTTTAGCTGCAGAAAAATCTGCTCCATACGGGACAGTGCTTCAGCAAATATTGCCGGATAACAATCGATAAGCTGATCTTCGGTTTGCACCCGGTCAAAGATATCCTCAGGCGCGGCGCGTTCCAGGGTGATTATCTGCTGCGTACGCAACTCGTCTATGGAATGGCCTCGAGATTTGAGCATGGCATCTACTCTTGCCCACATATCCGGGTTGTCCGTGTTGTCCAGGGCGGAGTGGTAACCCATGGCCTTGGCCAGGCTTTCCCATATCCACCAGTCCGGTTTACGTTCGTAAGCGGGATCAACCACCGCCTCGGTAAACTGCACGCTGGGCTGAAATTGTAAACCCAGGCCGGTTACGTTGATGTCTTCGCGTTCAAAAGCACCGGCGGCAGGCAGTACGTAGTCTGCATATTCCGCGGTGGCGTTGCGGTAGATGTCGATACACACGATCAGGTCGAGTTCTGCCAAAGCTTCGCGCATGCGCTGTTCACCACCGATGGACAGCACCGGATTGCCGCTGCTGACGAATAACGCCTTAATCGGGTCGTTGGGACTGTCCAGGTAGTCTGCCATCAGGTTGCCCGGCAAGCTCAAACCCGCGCCGGGTTGGCGAATGGTGCCGTGCTCGGTATCGACAAAGGTTGCTGGAAATTTACGGCCCGAGGCGGCGGCGCGTTCGTAAAAGCCCAGGGAGTAGAAGTTACCCCCTTGTTTACCCAAATTCCCGGTGAGCAGAGATAACATCTGTACCAGCCAGTAGCCCAGGGTGCCTTGACGGCCCATATTCACCCCGGTGGACATGTGTACACAGGCACGCGGCGCCTGGGAAAATTCTGTAGCCAGTTGACGGATTTGAGTGGCGCTGATGCCGGTAACCTCAGCCACCCGGTCCGCCGGGTACTGAGCGACAAAGGCCCGCAGTTCATCCACACCCGCTGCATGTGGAAGTGCCGCGGGGTCGAAACCCCAGGTCTGGTCTATTTCGTGTAACACAGCCGCCAGCAGATAAACGTCGGTGTCGGGCTTTATTTTTAAAACCTCTCCGGCTGTGGCGGCGGATTCTATTTCTCGTGGATTAACGTAGATGACCTTTGCCCCTCTGGCTTGGGCCTCTTTCAGGTGCCGCATGGGGTGTGGGATGGACATAAAGGACATATGGCTGACCGCAGGGTTTTCGCCAATAATGAGAATAAAGTCTGAATGATCGATGTCGGGCAGCGGGTGCAGGGTGCGGGTGCCGTAAACAGCGGCACTGCCGGCAAATTTATTGGCACAATCCTGGGTGCCGGAACTGAAAAATTTACCGACGCCAAGTTGTTGCAAAAAGCTGCCCTGGCTGGGGCCTGCCAGGGTGTTAAACGCCCCGGGGTTGCCGCTGTAAGCGGCCAGGGCGCCGTCGCCGTATTTGGCCTTGATGTCTGTCAGTTTAGCCGCGATTTCCGCCAGGGCCGTGGGCCAGTCTATTTCTTCAAAGCCACCCCCCGCTTTGCGCCTGAGTGGATAACGCAGCCGGTCAGGATCGTTGTGAATGTCCAGTCCGTAAATACCTTTGTTGCAGACAAATCCGGCTGATACGGGATGGGATCTGTCCGGTTGCAGCTTAATCAGCTGATTATCTTCAACGGTGGCGATCATGCCGCATGCAGGCTCGCAGACCCGGCAAAAAGTTCTTTTTTGAGTGCTCATTATTCTTCTCTAAGTACAGCCTCTAAGTGCAACTTCAGGTGGATTGTAACGCTGGGATGACGCTTAAAGGAATGCCGGATTAAATCGAATATTGTCCTTGTCCAGGCCTTCAGCAACAATCTCCAGTCCACCGGCTCTGATCATCCACTCCAAGCGATGGTCCCGGTACTCCCGCTTAAAACCACTGGCAATGGCGGCGGTCATCACTTGTGCGTCCAGTTCCGCGGCATCAGCCTGACGCTTGCAGATGGCAACAGATTCCCTGGCGTTGGCGCGAACCAACCACCCGGCCAGGGCCGTGCCCGGTTGCGGGTACAGGTTGTACCGGGTAGCGCCGTTAACAAAAGGGACAACGCATATGTCCGCCCAGCCAAACTGTGCGCCATTAAACCAGGGCCGACCGGCGAGTTGTTTGTCCAACCACGCAAGCCAGGTACCGATTTGACTAGCGCCGTATTGATTTAGCCGGTTGGCCAGTTCCCCTTCTGCGCGCTGAAAGAACTTCACTTCGGACAAACCCCAGGTATTGGCTTCGAAGTGGGTGTCTACCACCACCTGCAGCATGCGGGCTTGGGCCCGGGCCGCAGGAGACTCCGGCAACAGCGACGGCTGCGGCCACTGTTCTTCGATATAGGCAAGAATAACGCCGGAATCAAAAATGGGCTGGCGGTTGTGCAGCATAAGGGGGATTTCCCCACGGGGACTGTGGCTGTGGAAGGTCTGGCGTTCAGCTTCGGTCAGGCTGCCAAAGTGTTTAACCTCAAAATCGAGGCCTTTTTCGAGCAAGCCCAGTTTTACCTTTTGTGCATACGGCGAAAGGGGGTGTTCATAGAGGATGATTTCGTCTGACATGCTGTACCCGTCTGCGATTCCAAGGCTAGTCTGCCCCTTTGGCGGGGGGGCTGTAAACCGATGTGCTGCAACCGGAGCAGTTGTCCGGTGTGATTAATTGCGGTGGTTATTCATCAAAGCCGACAAAAACAACAGTGTCGTCCACGGACTTGCGCCGCGAGACAACGGCGTTCGCCGGAAAGCTGTCGTCAGGATAACCCATGGCCACGCAGATCATGATGACCTGGTCGTCGGGGATATTGGCGTGTTCGCGAACCACCGGGGATTGCATAATACCCTGGCTGTTGATGACACAACCTAAGCCTTTGGACCAGGCAGCGTTAACCAGGGCATTGGTAATTCCCCCGCAGTCAAAGGGGGCGATATCGCCGCCGTGAATGGAGCGGTCGTAGGTCACGACGATGGAAACCGGTGCGTCGAATTGACGAAACCCCCGCAGCACCCAGTCTTGTCTGGCGTCTTTGTCATGCCGCTGAATACCCATGGCTTCGAAAAGCTGGATGGCAATTTCTATCTGCCGCTCCCGGTGTGCCCCTTCGTAACCGCCGTGGCTGCGAAACTCCCGGGAGTCGGGTACCCCGGCGAGATTCCGCTCTGTATTCCCTGCGCGTATTCGGTCAAGGGGGTCGCCGCTGACCACATATAAATTCCAGGGTTGGGTGTTCAGCGATGAAGGTGCGCGGATAGCCAGGCTGACTACTTCTTTGATGACTTCTTTAGGGACGGGTTTGTCCAGATATCCGCGAATGCTGCGGCGGCCGTAAATAACTTCGTCGTAATGCAACTGTATGTCCTGATGCTTATTGTTTTCCACAGTTTAACGAAGGAAGACGAAAATTGGGTAACTTGTTGTTTGGGTAAACGGGGTCCGCGTTGGTTGTTGCGAAAAAAGACAGGTTGGGGTGAGCCACAAGCGTACTATCAAGGGCGGTCTTGTTAGGGTTGACGTCACGCGCTGTGAAGGCGGTTGACTACAGCGATATTTCTGTGGGCCTGGGTGACTAAGGGGCCGGGTTAACGTGATTCTGCGAACCTTTTACGCTTACCCATGGTATACGGCTTGAACTTTAAGGGTAGTGAAAAATGAATGTGTCCATTCACACAGGCTTTATTTGCTACAGTTATGGCCGTGGCGTTGAGCTGGCCTGTCATGGAGTTGGGACCGTCCAATTGTCGCAGTAAGACTGGTAGCTGGGATCCGATATCAGCGTATCCGCGTTCCAATCGGTTTGTAACTCGCAGGTTCCGCCTTCTAAAGCGAAGTTGCCGGTCACGGACTCAATACCGGCATTAGTTTCAATGACAACAGCTTTTTCACCGCTGAACAAGGCGTCCCCACCCACGTTCAGATACCCGCTGACCCCACTGGTATATTGACGTGAGTGGACCTTAACGACAGCCTCCGGCTTGCCGAAGTAACGTCCGTCCACCTTGACTTTGCCGGTGGAAAGCACCGACAAATTTCCGGTGACATCAAGCAAAGTCTGTCCACCGCCAACACCTGTGGCTCCGTATGCCTGAACTTTCATCTGCTTGGCGTATACCGAAATATCCTGATCAAGCAGTACGTCCCCACATCCTGAATAGAGGCTAAGATCAGTTCTTGGTGTTGCCGCGCCAATTTTTGTTCCGCTGTCATCAGTCCGGCTTAGCGTCACGTCACCCGAGGCGAGTAAGACAATACCCGCGCTGGCATCCACCGTGAAATCCCGGTCTAATTGCAGGGCAGGATTGCTGGGCTCATTCTGGCTGGGACAGCCGTAGTAACTGCCCGCATAAAGATACAGTTTGTCTGTGGCTGAAAACGTGGCCCCCTGGCCTATGCGAAGGTCACCTTTCCGGGACGTTATCCGTACATCCTTGGCCAGGGTGCGTTTGGGTATAAGGCTATTTGTTTCCACGGTTGCGGCATTCAGGAAATCACCCGCGCCGTCTGTGTGGTTTGGAGGATCGGCAACCGGGCGCTGACCGCCGGTGCTGATCACCTTGGGATTGGCGGCTTCCTCGCCAGCGTCTTCTTCCGTGGCATATTGATATTTCATGGCAACTTCGTCATAGACCACAAAGGGGCTTTTGGGCACATCACTGCCATGAAGCGCATAGACGCCGGACCAGGCCTCAACGTTGACTTTCATACCGCTCAAGGTAATGCCGGGATAGAGATACAGGGCACATTTGGTGCGAATCTTAAGCTTTTGGCTGGGCGTTAAATCGCCGACAACGATCAAGCTTCGGGTAGGGAAATCGGCGCTTTCTTCCAGGTCCGCAAGGGTGGCTATGACGTAGTATTTGCCCTGCTCACAGGTTCGATTGGCAAGGCTGTCATATGCTGTTGGATTCTTTTCATAAGCGCCGGCGTCACAGGTTTCCAGATTGTGGGGCCGAGGTTTGCCGCGTTGATCGGTGAGGGCAGCCGCACAGTCCGACGGCTGAGCACCCGCGATTGCCGGGCCGCTGAATACGGCTAATGTTGGGGTTTGCCCACCGTGGTCATAAAGACTATCAGCAAGATCCTCGCTCACCAGGGCTGGGGTTGATAAGCCACAGGAATCTGACGTATCTGAATAGGTGTTTTCCATGGTAAATGAATCGTTGCTGCAACTACCGATCAAATTGAAAGCCACCACGGAGTTGCGGGCGATCACGGATGAAGAGGATTCTCCAAAGATTCCGCCGTTGTTGTGCGCGATTGTTGAAAAGGAGATGTTGAGAACAGCCTGATTGGTGGCGTGAATGGCTGCTTGTCCAATCGAATTGACAACAGGGTCGTCAGGATCGTGGAAGCCATTGCCAACAAACGTGCTGTTCTTGATGTTGCAGGTAGACGGGTTTCCGGACGATCCGCAGTATATGGCGGTTCCCCTGGAGTAACCGGTTGCATCACTATTGGAGAAAAAAGTGCTGTTGGTAATTTGAAGGTGAGAAAAGGGGCCACTTTTTATGGCACCACCTCTACGACGACCGGTTCTTGGCGCGGTAACTTCATTATCCGCAAATTCAAATGAGTCGATAAATAAATTACCGCTGCCCAAATGGATTGCTCCGCCATTACCGAACGACGGGGCATTGACGTAACCATTGATAAGCCTCAAGCCTTCCATGGTTACCGTGGGGCTATCTACGATATCAAAGATTCTGCTTTTTTGGTTTGCATCGATTGTGAGTAAGTGGGCTCCGGGGCCGATAATCTGTACATCCGTCTCTATGAGCATCTCATTGTCGGTGTCATCAAAGGTGATTGTCCCGGTTAGGCCATCCTGAAATACAATCTCGTCTGCGCGGGTATCCAGGTTTGCATCCAAGATCGCCTGCCTGAGGGACCCCTCGCCGGAGTTATTGGTATTGGTTACCGTGATCGCGGCATGGACTGTCGTTTCTTTTTCGTAGGCACCAGCGTCACAGTTTTCTAAGGTGCTGGGGCGGGAGATGTTGCGTTGATCGGTGAGAATAGCGGCACAATCCTCCAGCCGGGCACCGGCCACGGCGGGCCCCCTGAGCAGGGCCAATGTTTGTGTTGGTCCACCGTTGTGACTTAAGGCCTGGTCGAGATCCTGTGTCCTCATGATTTCGGTGGGTAGCCCACATTGAGCCGGCGTATCTGAATACGTGTTCTGGACGGTGAAATTATCACGAGAGCAACTGGGGATATTGTTGTAAGCCAGGACTGAATTACTTACCGTAACCTGGGCAAAAGATTCGCCAAAAATTCCCCCGTTGTTGCGTGCGATAGTGGAAAAGGAAATGTTAAGTGTTGCATTGTTGGGGGCGTGGATGGCGGCTTGTCCAATTGAACTTTCGATAGGGTCATAAGGCGTGTAGAAGCCATTGCCGACAAAGGTGCTGTTCACGATATTGCACACCTCCCCACAATATACGGCAGTTCCCCGTGAATAATCGTTCGCATCGTTGTTGGAGAAGAACGCGCTGTTGGAAATATTGAGTTCAGTTGTGGAGTCACTTTTTATGCCACCACCGCGCCTATTGCTGGGACTGCTGCCGGTTGTTTCATTGTCTGCAAATTCGCATGCGTTAATACTCAAATTGCCTCTCCGCAAATGAATTGCGCCGCCTTGTCCGAAGGACACGCCCGCATCACGGCCATTGACAAATCGCAGGCTTTCTATGGTGACATCAGCACCGTCCAGGATTTGAAATATTCTGCTTTTTTGGCTTGCATCAATGGTCAGTTTGTCTGCCCCGGGCCCGGTGATGTGGACGCTCTGGTCGATTACGATCTCGTTGTCGGTATCGTCAAACGAGATGGTTCCGGTAAGTCCGTCTTGAAAAATAATCTCGTCTCCCCCGCTGCCTGCGTTGGTATTTGTTATGGCCTGTCTGAGTGACCCCGCGCCTGAATTGTTGGTATTCGTAACGGTATAAGTTGCCGCAGAAGATATACCGGTAGTCAAAAGCCAGGTCATGGTTGTCGTGACAAAGTAGAGCAGGTATTTCTTTATGGGTTGGCAGGCGCCTTTGGAACCGGAGGTTGCGGTTGTGTATGCAGAATGTGCAAGCTGACGTTTTGAATGTGGATGCGAAACAGAATGGGATAGTCCGGTGAAACGTTCACTCATTTTTTGCGCCTAAATCGCGGTATGTATGACCGGAAGCTAAAATTGTGATGACCTATTGTTCCAACGCTTTTGCAACCGCTTTTCAACCAAGCCCCCGATTACGTCAAAATGTTCTAAAGCGGGGTTTGCCGAGAGAGTTCAGGCACGGACCTGACTGATGACCGTTTGATCAAGGTTGTTCTTCACCTGAAACGAGCGGATGATTTAGGGACTGCGCTTGCAAGTCTGCCGTTTGGCGGCACGTGGGTTATGAATCCTCAGGGAAGGCTGTCTGAATGTGCCGAAAATCAAGTGAGAGATGTTGGTTTCTGATCACAGTATGGAGTTAGTAACTACATTTCGTTTGGTAGGGTGACGTAGAGTCTGAAATAAAAGTAATGAGGTTAGTCCTTTAGACTTTGTTGGATGCAAAACCAGATAAGGGGGGAGCATGCCGCTGGTGCATGGTGGATTTGAACTACATCTGGGTCCAGTTGAGCAGGGTGGTCCTGACTCGCTGATCGATCCCATCGTGAATTTCATTAATCAGGCGCGGGCTCGTCAAAAGTTGATGATTGCGGTTCAGGAGATTGATGAACAGCGCATCGCAGATGCCATCGTGCGTGCTCGCCAAAGAAAGGTAACTGTTGATGTCGTTATTGAACAAAGCTACCTGCTGGGGAAGAAAGCGGCAGTCAACCCTTCCCAGCCCGGCGGGCCACATGAAATCAATCGGCAGTTACAAAACATGATGCTGCGTGCAACGGTGGATCTGAAGTGTGATTTCAACCCGGACATTTTCCATCAGAAATTTATGGTGCTGGGCAACAAGGTATTGACCGGTTCGACAAACTTCACCACCACCGGTGTGACCAAAAACCTCAATCACGTGGTCGTTGTCAACGACGCTGAAATTGCCAATCTCTACAAACGGGAGTTTAAAGAGATCCAGCAAGGCCGGTTTGGCAAGCAGAGTATCGACCGGGATGAAAAACCCAAGGATGCCCGGGTGACCGGTGTTCGTACCAAGGCGCTTTTCGCGCCGGATCATGCCCCGGAAATGGAAGTCATGAAGCAGATTCTAAAGGCGAAGCAACGCATCGACTTTGCCGTGTTTACGTTTGCGCAATCCTCGGGGATTGATGATGCCTTGGTGGCTGCGGATAAAAACGGGATAGCGGTACGGGGGTTGTTGGATCGCCGTATGGGTAATCAGAAATGGGCAGCTAAAGATACCTTGGTTGCTGGAGGTGTGGATTTACGGCTGATTGGTAATCGAAATGGCCTGGGCAAGTTGCACCATAAGTTGATGACCATTGATGATTCCATCACCATTTTGGGCAGTTTCAACTACACAAAACCGGCTAACAGATCAAACGACGAAAATATTCTGATCATTGGTGACCTGAACGAGACCAATGGGGCTGCAAAATCCAAACAAATGAAAATAGCTACCGCCGCCAGGAAAGAGATCGACCGGATAAGGGTGGATCACGGTTGATGGTGGGAAGTTGCGCGGAGCGCTGAACGCTGTGCCTATTTGCTTCGCCCGCAATTGAGCGGGCGAATATCAGTCGACTAGCAAAGGAGATGCTCAATATGACTAAGTTATGCCTCACTGTTTCCACACTTTTACTGCTGTGCGCCTGTGCACCAACGTTGGTACACCGCGAAAGCATTCAAACACCGTTCACGTCCTTCGAGAATGACACGGTTTACCTCACGGAAGCAGGCGAAATAGAAAACCGCTTGTATATTCATTGGGACATAAACCACGTGGCCCGCTCGGATATCGCGCCAACCACCTGGGTAGGTGAACGCAGCATCTCATGTTTGCAAGGGCCCGCCGCTTTAGGTTATGACGCGGTTAACAATACACTTATGCGGGCCTGGTTTATCACGTCAAGTGCAAGCGGCGCCAACATGCACGTGACCCGTGGCAACAATATCAGACGGGTAAACTGCCCAGGTGTATCGCTAAATGAAACTGTTCGCGCTTTTCCTGAAACCTTTATGAATGGCACGGAGAAGTATGTGGTCTGGTGGAATGATCGCAATCTGCGCATCGCAAAGCTAACCGGAAATGCCTTGACCGAAGAAGCACTGATATTCACCCATCCCAACACCGGAAGTACAGTAAACGGCGCTTTTCAGCCGAGTGCGACAGTCCTGGACAACGAGACATTTATTGCAACGCGGATTGGTGCCCAGGGCCAGACTAATACGATCCATCTTGCGTCTTCGACCGACATGCAGAATTGGAGCAATACATTCGTAAGTGTAGACCGGTCCGTGGCACCACGCCCGCAGATTATTGCCTTTGAGGGAGTGCTTTTTCTGTTCTACAGCGGTTTTATCCCCGACAACGAAATTCGGTACATCGCCTCGGACGACGGTGGCCAGACATGGACCGAGCCGCGCGCGCTAGACGTTGATACAGCCGTGGAACCCACGGGAAATGCAGGAACGGCAGGAGGTTTTGGCGTTGCACGTCACCACGATTCAAGGGATGGGGAAACCCGTCTTGTTGTGGCGTGGACCACGGATCAGGTCTCTCAAGATCCGCCTATTCTTGTTTCGGTGTATGACGTTTTGATCCCATGACCGGGTGGGGGGCGTAACCCGTTGGGGACTGGATGGCATCATCAACCGTGTATAGGCGTTAGTGAATAACGGACTATCCCCCGTTCAGTGGGTAGAGCCGTAGAGCCGAGCAGTAGAGCCGTTGCGTGCTGAAAGGGGAGGGATTATACCCTACGGGTTGCGCGCGGCGCTTGGCGCCGTGCTCATTCGCTACGCTCCCTATGGGTCGCTCGCAGTCGAACCAGAGGGACCGAATCAAACCGCCCATTCCACAGGTAATTTCATAAACGGGACTGCGCCCCGTTTATGAAATTAATGGCGGAGAGGGAGGGATTATTCACATCGGGCTACTCGCCCGATGTTCACCCTACGGGTTGCGCGCGGCGCGTGGCGCCGTGCTCATTCGCTTCGCTCCCTACGGGTCGCTTCGCAGTCGAACCGGAGGAACCGAATCAAACCGCCCACTTCGCCATCAATAAAAAAAGGGCCGATGGCCCCTTTTTATTGATGGCGGAGAGGGAGGGATTCGAACCCTCGATAGGGGTTACCTATACACACTTTCCAGGCGTGCTCCTTCGACCGCTCGGACACCTCTCCGGGAACTGGAGGCAACCCACCCAGCCACACCTCGCGCCCGAAACCGCCGCTACCGTTGCTCCCTTCCGGGCCTGGCGGAGTTCACAGCATATCGCCGCTAGGGGACCAAATGGGTCACCATAGGGGCGCGTATGCTAGCTGAACTGGTGACTAATTTATAGCGTGGATTTACCCAAGTGCCTGGTCCAGATCAGCCAGGATATCGTCGATGTGTTCAATACCCACAGACAGGCGAATGGCTTCCGGGGTAACCCCCACAGAACGCTGTTCATCTTCGGTGAGTTGCCTGTGGGTAGTGGATGCGGGATGGCAAGCGAGAGATTTTGCATCTCCGATGTTGACCAGGCGCTTAAACAGGTTCAGAGCGTCATAGAATTTTACTCCGGCGTCAAAACCGCCCTTAACACCAAAGGTAAGCAGACTCGAGGCGCGTCCGTTCATGTATTTTTGTGCCAGCGCATGATGGGGGTGATCCGGCAGTCCTGCAAAGCTGACCCATTCCACCTCACTGTGCTGTTGCAGATGCTCTGCCACAGCTTGGGCATTGGCGCAATGGCGTTCCATACGCAGGGCCAGTGTTTCGATGCCAATCAGTAACTGGTGAGCGCTGCTGGCAGACAGGGCAGAACCGGTGTTACGCAGTGGCACGGTGCGAGCACGGCCAATGTAAGCGGCTGGGCCAAATGCTTCGGTATAAACTACCCCATGGTAGCTTGGTTCCGGGTTATTTAACGCGGCATAACGGTCGCTGTGTTCTGCCCAGGGGAATTGCCCGGAGTCGACAATAATCCCGCCCAGGGTGGTGCCGTGTCCGCCCATGTATTTAGTGAGGGAATGCACCACAATATCAATGCCATGTTCGATGGGTTTCAGCAGTACCGGAGTGGCTACGGTATTGTCCGCAATAGTGGCAACCCCATGGCTGCGGGCCACGCCGGCAATGGCAGCCACATCAACAATATTGCCTGCGGGGTTGCCAATGGTTTCCATAAAAATGGCCTTGGTTTTGTTGTCAATCAGCTTTGCGATATCCTCGGCCTGGTCCGACGCGGCAAAGCGAACCTCAATGCCTTGTTTAGGCAGCATATGGGCAAACAGGGTATAGGTGCCCCCATAAAGTTGGGGCACGGTGATGATATTGTCACCCACTTCCGCCAAATTCAGCACCGCGTAGTTGATGGCTGCACTGCCTGCAGAAAGCGCTAGACCGGCTATACCACCCTCCAGAGCGGCTACCCGTTGTTCCAGCACGTCACAGGTAGGGTTCATGATGCGACTGTATATATTTCCGGGTACCGCCAGATCGAATAGATCAGCACCATGTTGGGCATTGTCGAATTCGTAGGCCACGGTCTGGTGAATGGGTACGGCAACAGACTTGGTGGTTGGGTCGGTTTCGTACCCGGTGTGAATGGCGATAGTTTCGTCACGCATAGCGTTGCCCCCAAAAAATCAGATTAAACAAGACAGCCCTAGATTCGACCTTCCAACGGACCAATCACCGCCCAGTCGACGAAAGCAGAAACCAGGGCCAGCACCACCACAACAACAAAAATAACGCCAAGCAGCCGCCAGCCCCGAAATTTCCTTTCATCGTTATCGGTTGGCGGATTGTGGTCTGATTCGGTCATAGTGTTGCCAAAAACTTTTGCCGCATGGTACCGCATTCTTGTGCTGGGGTGGGGAAAGACCCAGCCCAGGCAGCTTGCCTTGCCTGGTCATCAATGAAGTGTTGGCCTGGAAAGGTAACTGGCTGTTGTTCAGCCCGGAACGGATGTGCAACAGGCCTTCGGTGGGTTCAATCAGGTCGGGGTGTGGTGACCCGAGCTTCATGACGAAGCTTTGTTTTGATAGTGGTTGCGGCAAATCTTGTGGAGCGTGTTGTACAACAAACAATTTTAGTGTCGAAGGCAGCAATACTTAGGCTGGTTTTTTGGTCTAGCAGCGTTGGCAAGTAAACGTAGTTGTTATAACCTAACGGTTATGTCTACTGATTCGGAGAGTTGCACGCATGAACGGTTATCATGGGAGTTTTTCGTTTTCCTTATGCCTGCTGTTGGTTTGTCTGCTTAGCATGCCTCAAGCGTTGGCCAGTGGGTCCATGGATTTTTGTGGTGGCGGCTGTGTGGACGGTGATGGAAACGACGTCTCCCAACAGATACGCATCAAGAACAAATCAAGCACAACGGTTAGAAACGTTCGGGTTAAACAAATGAGCAGCGACATTTGCGCAGAAGAAGAAAAAAACCATCGCGACAATCTGGCTGATGGTCAGTTCTTTAGGGTGAAGCTGGACCTGCGTTGCGACTATCACGTGCATTTTAAGACCACAGACGGCTGCCTGGGTAACAAGCACCGTACATTTACCGGCTCGGAGCTGGAGGGTAAGGGCAGATTAATCGCCTTGGTCCATGCCTGTGGCAGCCTGAACGTAGAACATTCATATACCGGCGACGGCCCGGTTCAGTAGGTCAGGTGACGGTATTGCCTAGGTTGTCTCAGAGTCTATCTTGGACCTGAACAGCATCGTGGTGCTCGGGTTGCAAATTTTCCGTATCGATGCCCAGGCGGTTGAGCAGCATAAGATCTTTGTCTGTTTCGGGCAGGGGGGTGGTGAGCAATTTTGCACCACAGAAAATTGAATTGGCACCGGCAAAATATGCCAGTGCGTGCTGTTCTTCGTTCATGTCTTCTCGACCGGCGGACAGACGCACATACGAAAGCGGCATTAGAATACGCGCCACAGCAATGGTTCTGATGAATTCAAATTGATCCAGATCAGGTGTGTCCGCCAAGGGCGTACCCTGCACCCGTACCAGCAGATTAATTGGCACGCTTTCCGGATGCTGGGGAAGGTTGGCGAGCTGAACCAACAGTTCAGCCCGATCCCGGCGGGACTCACCCATGCCCACAATACCACCACAACAAACCTTGATGCCGGCTTCGCGAACGTTGGCCAGGGTGTCAAGCCGGTCCTGATAGGTTCGTGTGGTGATGATTTCACCATAATATTCCGGTGACGTATCCAGGTTGTGGTTGTAGTAGTCGAGACCGGCGTCAGCAAGCTGGTCACTTTGTTCCGGGGTCAACATGCCCAGGGTCATGCAGGTTTCCATGCCCAACGCTTTTACGCCTTTGACCATGGCACCCAGCTGGGCCATGTCGCGATTCTTTGGTGAGCGCCAGGCTGCCCCCATGCAGAAGCGTGTTGCGCCCGCGCGCTGGGCCTGCCGTGCAGCGTCGACCACCCGTTCCAGCTCAACTAGATCCTCCTGCTGAAGACCGGTTTCGTAGCGGGTACTTTGCGGACAGTATTTACAATCCTCCGGACAGGCGCCGGTTTTTATAGACAGTAGTGTGGCCAGTTGAATACGGTTGGGGTCGAAGTGACGCCGGTGCACGGTGTGTGCTTGGAACAGTAGGTCGTTAAACGGCTGTTCAAGCAGCGCCTGGGTTTCCTGGACGGTCCAATCGTGACGCAGTGCGTCTTGGGGTGTATTCATCAACATCTTCCGCAGTGAGATCGGTGAGCATTCAGGCTAAGAAATATAACCTGGGCCGCGCAACATCATAGCGGGCCGAAGTTATTTGTAAACCTTGGTTACCTATTTTGGTTTACCAAGCTTGCAAGGGAGCTGGCGGTCAGGTGCCGGTGCGCAAGGTTAATTCACCGCCATGAAAAGCCTGGGTTCCTTTTGGGGTTCGAATCATTATGGCACCGGTTTCATTCACACCCACGGCTTGGCCCTCAACCACACCCCCGGGCGTTTGCAAGCACACCGGTTGTTGGGCATAAGCGTCCAGGGCTTGCCAACGGCTGCGATAGTTGGTGAACCCCCCATCGGTAAAGTTCTGCAACATGGGCATAAGGTGATTCAGCAGGGTGGCGGTGAGTGTGTTGCGCGAATTAGGGGTGTTAGTTATGGTGTCCAGGTCCACCCAGGGTTGTTCAATATGATGCTGTGTGCTGTTAGGCATCCGCACGTTCAGCCCAATTCCAAGCGCAATGTGGCAAGGTCCAGACGCATCTCCGGTGAGTTCAATCAGTACCCCTGCCAGTTTTCGCCCGTTGTGCAAAACATCATTCGGCCACTTCAGGTTAAGCTGCTGTATGCCCAATTCTTCCAGCGCGGCGACAATGGTGACTCCGGTGGCCAGGCTTAAGCCGTCCAGAGACGACACGCCATTGTCAAATCGCCAGACTACCGACAGGTAGATGTTGCTGCCGTAGGGGCTCACCCAATTGCGCCCGCGGCGTCCGCGACCGGCGGTTTGCTGTTCAGCGGTAATCACATAACCGGTTTGCCCAGCGGCAGCGGCCGCCATGGCCAGGGTATTGGTTGAATCAACAATACCCATTACCTCCAGGGTTTTGATCAAATTACTGGACTGGCGAGTCAGGCTTTTGGTAATGGCCGGTTGCGAGAGCAGCTCAACCCCTCCCTCTAGCCGATATCCCCTTGCCTTAACAGACGTTAAGGGCAGGCCAAGGTATTCCACTTTTTTCAGCTGTTTCCAGACAGCGGCCCGTGAAATTCCAAGCCGGTTACCCAGTTCTGTGCCGGAGTGGAATTCTCCGTCGGACAGAATTTCCAGTAAAACCTCAACAGACATTTTTAGGTGTAATGGTTTTTGGCGTGAAAGTTGATGCAGAGACAGTGATTATACGCGGGGAACCTTGGGGGTGGGATGGGGCAAGTATCAGGGCTTGCCAGCTAAGAGTTTTGCGCAACGCCACGCTGAATATCTTCGCGCCGTTTTAGATTTTTCTTTACACCGTCGCACGGGTCGAGGATCAGCGCGGATTGAGATGGGTATTCCACACAGGGCTTGGAGAGTGGTTCGGTTTTTGTCACGCCGGTCAGCCAATAAGCACCTGACCCGACAAATAGGGCGGCAAGTGCACCGGCGCCAGCGAGACGTGCCAATCGCGACATCGCTAAGATCCATGAATTCTGCCAACCTCAATGGTACTCCCCATTGCCAACGTCGACCATCAAAACATTGACTTGCTGCTGCGCTGGATCAAGGGTAATCATCGAGGTCTTGCAGGCCACATTCTGAGAGGATTCACTTCGAACCAACGGTTCGAAGGTCCGAGCGCGAAATCGCGTACTAGCGATTTCGAAGCAAGCGAGGAGGGTTCGAATCTTACTGGA
>JANQMF010000232.1 GCA_028280225.1 Pseudomonadales bacterium
AAACCCCACCCTTTTACGCCGTGGAGGTCCGGCCGGCCATCGTTTGCTGGACCTCCACGGCGTAAAAGGGTGGGGTTTGAATAGGCTGAGTGGCCGGGGTGACGGTTTTAAAAAACACCGGATCACCAGCTTCTCCCTGGCCGGGGTTGAGATGTTCGTTGTAAGTTTGCACGGTACCCTGCAATCCCGGACCGTGACAGCCCATGGCATCCGCCAGTGCGGCCAGGCTGGGTGCGCGATGGATTATGCCCTCATCCGCCTTGCGCGCAAGAACATCAGCCACCCAATACGCCTGGGAAGCCGGATTGGGTTTGGCATTGGCTCTGGCCGTTTCGTCAAAAACCGCCCAGACCCTGCCGGGTTCATCAGAGCCTGCGGCTTGCTGCTGGATTAACCCGCTAAGCACGGTATAAGGGGCAGTTTCGTCAGCAAATCGGCGGCCCTGGGCATTCACCAGGATCAGCCAGTTGGGCAGCAGCACTTCCAGATCCCGGCTGAAGCCCGGGGTCACCAGCAATAAGCCCCGGTTTTCGCCTTGAATACCCGCTCCTACCGCCCGGCCAAGCTGCAACCCGTCACCCTGGGCCTTGTCAGTGCCGATATACCAGCGCCAGTCGCCGCTGGCCCAGGCCTGGGGGTAGTACTTTTTGATCAGAGCATCATTGGCGCCAAAGCCGCCGGTGGCAATGACCACCGCTCCGGCGGAAGCTTCGACGTTGCCGCTGCGGATACCGGTGATGGCACCTTTGTTATTGGTCACCAGGGTGTCTACCCGGGTGTCAAAAACCATATCGATGCCCAGCTTTTGCCGGTGGGCATCCAATACGTGAATCACCGCCTGGCCACCCCCTTCAGGCTGATGCCCCCGGGGGATGGTGCCCACGCCTGACTGATAAAGCCCATTCCGGGGAAAGTTCACACCCAGATTTTGCAACCACTCAAAGGTGGCCCCGGACAGGTCGCAGTAGCGCCGCACCACAGCCGGTTCGACCAACCATTGGTTTAAGGTCATATAGTGATGAAACATCCGGGCGGCGCTGTCCCGGATTCCCGCCCGGCGCTGCAAAGAGGTATCCGCTGCGTAAAAGTGGCCGCCACTGAGCCGGGATGAGCCGCCAACCTGGGTATCCGCCTCCACCACCAGCACGGTGGCGCCATGCCCGGCGGCGCTGATTGCGGCACTGAGACCGGCGGCCCCGGAGCCCACCACAATCACGTCATAATCGGGTGCTGCCAAGTTATTTCTCCAACAAAAGATCCCCATCCAGGTAAAACCACTGGCCCCGAATCCGGCGGAAGCGGCTGCGCTCGTGGAGCCGGTGGCCGCGTCCGTGAATTTTGTAGCGAGCCACAAATTCTACCTCACCATGGTTGCCATCAATCTGCAAGGTGTCCTTGACCTTTAAACCCAGCCAGCGCTGATTGGGATTAAACTGAATGTCCGGGGGGCGGGTGTCCGGGTGCCAGGAAGCGAGCAGGTAAGGCCGGTTAAGATTGACGTAGGCGCTGTAGCGGGCGCGCATCAGGGCTTCCGGTGTGGCTGCCGTGCTGTGCCCGTCCAGCAACGGCGCACAGCAGGTCTGGCGCTGGGGGTTACCGCACCAGCAGATGAGGGATTCCATGTATTTTGTTATACCTAAATAGTGAAACTATCCTCCGGATACGGCGGGCAGGGCAAGGGGAAAAGATACAAGGAGATATAAGGTACAAGGAGATAAACGTACAAGGAGAAAAGCTACAAGGAGAAAAGCATGACGGTCGAGGTTAATGGCATTGCGCATATTCAGTTAACGGTTAACGATCCCGAGCGGGGTATCCCGTTCTGGGAGTCCCTGTGCCATTTTTTGCAGATGAAAACGCTGATCCGCAATGAGGATACGGTTTATTGTATTGGCAGCCGCACGGGTATTCTGGTGCGGGGTGTTCCCGGGGACAAACCGGTAGCGGCTTTTGATCAAGATCAGCCGGGGCTGCATCACTTCTGTTTTCGCGCCCGTTCGGTAGCGGATGTGGACGCCATTTATGCCTTTGTTAAAGATGAACTCAAAGCCAGAATTATTCATGGACCGGAACTGGGTGAACATTTTGCGCCGGGCTACTACTCAATTCTATTTGAGGATCCGGATGGCATCAGGGTCGAGTTTAACTATGTGCCGGGCCAGGGTCACTTTGGTGCGCGTGGCCGGCTGGGTCCCGGCGGACAGGGCCCCGCAGATCGTTACGGTGACGATGGCCTGACAAATGTTTAAAGCAGATCTAACTCAGCAAGGCTTCCAGGCGGCCGCTGCGCAACAAGGCCAGTGTGTCCATGGTCAGCGCCACACCACAGTGCAAGGCCACCCCGGGCCAGATAGAGCGCACCTTAAGCGCCAGGTAACCCAACAGGTAACCGGCCACAATTGAACCCAGCGCTTCGGGAAAGGGTTTGTAAATGTGAATCAGCGCATATGGCACAACCATCATGCCGATTGCGGCATAACCAAAGCGGTGGTTCAGGCGAAAGAGCAGCGGACCGCGGAAAAAATACTCAACGCAGAAGAACTGGCTGAGATAGGCCACTTCAAACAGTATCCAGCGGGTCAAGGTTTCCGGATTATACAGGGGATAAAACAGGTTAAATTCGGGATAGGCACTGACCCACCACAACAAGGGGAACATACCCGCCATCAATACCCCATAGATGGCGTATACCTTGGGTTGGGTGGGTATCTGCAGGCCCCAATCCCGCTGACGGGTGGGAGGCGGGGCGGCTGACAAGTTTGGGAACACCCACAGGTAGAAGGTGGGCAGAATCACCATAAGCACAAAACAGGCCCCGGTCATCCAGATCTGGGCGTAAAAGCGGATCTGATTGGGGGACATTCCCCGGGCGGACAGGTCTTCCTGGAACAGAGCTAAAAAGCGGACCTCGATGCCGTAGCGGTCAAATACCAGAAGCACCACAGCCACCAGGGCAGGCAGCAGCAGCCACCCCAAAGCGCTGCGGCTGGGGGGGTGATCGGGCAGGTATTCGCGTAACCAGGATGTCATACAGACACTATACCGTGCTTGTCACCCCGGACATGACACTTTCGTGGAATTTACAACTAGCGCTGAACGCGGGAAAATTAGCGGCACGTCTTTTGAATTCAACATTTAAGTGAACACATCAAAATCTTGGTATCGCCCGGCAGTGGTCTTGACCTTTACCTATGCCGTTGCCTTGGCATGTACCGGGGCTGTGCTGGCCGACCCGGCTTCCCCCGCGGATCCGTACGTACATCAACACCATGGCGACCAGCCGTTTCTGGTGGTTAATCAAAACCCGCTGATAGCCTTGCATGCCGTACCAAAAAATCGCGGTACGGCGATCCCGGGCAAGGGGCAGTTCCACAGTAGCCTCAGCTACAGTGTGGCCTCCCATTTTGAAATTGACACCCCGGTGGGTGAGCAGATTTTTCTGGACGGGGAGAGTGAACGGCTGAGTTTGAACTTTGCCTGGGGGATGGCGCCAAACTGGGCCCTGGGGCTGGACATTCCCTTTATCCGGCACAGCAGTGGCTACCTGGACAGTCTGATCATCGATTGGCACGACTGGTTTAACCTGCCGCAAAATGGGCGGGATGAGTTGCCCCGGGATGTGTTGCGCTTCAGTTATGACAACGGGGTAGACAACATTCTGCTGGCGGATGACGTCAGCGGCCTTGGCGACATTGAGGTTTATCTGGCCCATCAGCTTGTGGTGCGTCCCAAACGGGCAATAACCCTGCGCGGTTATGTAAAACTGCCTACCGGGGATGCCGGGGATTTATTGGGCAGCGAGGGCTGGGGGGCCGGCGCAAGTATCCATGTGCAGCAACGCCTGGGGCAACGGCTGAACCTGTCCGGATGGGTGGGATTGGCCCATGTGGATGCCGGTGAGATATTGCCGGATCTGACCCGGCGGTGGGTGGCTGCCGGTGGGGTGGGGGCAGCCTGGCGCCTGAATGCCGCGGTCAGTTTAAAATTGCAATGGGACGTAAATTCACAGGTTTATGAAAACACGCGGTTGCAGCAGCTGAATGAGGTTGCCTACCTGATGAGTTTTGGCGGCACGGTCAAGTTGAATAAAAACCACTGGCTGGATCTGATTGTTGTGGAAAACTATCCCCATCCGCAGATCTCCCCGGACGTGGCTTTTAGGCTGGCCTGGAGATGGATGCCCTAGTCTGCCCGGAATACCGTGAAAGCCGGGTTTACCAGATCTTTGCCCGTTGCTCCGGGGGCAGGTACATACCGTCCTGGGGGCCCACATCAAAAGCGGCATAGAAGGCCGGCACATTGCGCAGCACCCCCGTGACCCGATATTCTCCGGGGGAGTGGGGATCCCGGAGCAGCAGTTCGCGCAGATAAGGCTCCCGGATTTTGCCCCGGAAGGCCAGGGCATAGCCGACAAAAAACCGTTGGGACGGAGTGAGCCCCGCCACCTCGGGGCCGTCCGCCAGTCCGGATAATTCGAATGCCCGGTAAGCCATGGTCACCCCTGCCAGATCACCAATGTTCTCTCCCAGGGTCAGTTGGCCGTTTATGCTCGCATCCGGCAGCGGTTGAAAGTTGTTGTACTGTTCCACAATGACCGCCGCACGCTGCCCGTATTGCTCAGCGTCAGCGTCGGTCCACCAGTTGCGCAGCAGGCCGTTGCCGTCAAACTTGCGCCCCTGATCATCAAAGCCATGGCTGAACTCGTGGCCGATAATGGAGCCGATGGCGCCATAGTTCATGGCGGGATCGTTGGCGGGATCAAACATGGGGGTTTGTAATATACCCGCGGGGAAGGTGATGGAATTGTGCGTGGGCCGGTAGAAGGCGTTAACGGTTTGCGGGTTAGTGGTCCAGCGGGAGCGGTCCACCGGCTGATTCAACTGGGTCAATTCGTAAGCATGATTAAACTGCCGGACCTTGATGACGTTGTGCACCAGCGTGTCCGCCACCAGCGTCAGTCCGGAAAAATCCCGCCAACGATCCGGGTAACCCAGCTTGGGCAAAAAGGCGTCCAGCTTGGCCAGGGCTTGTGCCTTGGTCGGTGTGCTCATCCATTCCAATTGTTTAATGGACACTGCAAACGCCTGGCGCAGGTTTTCCACCATCTGGTTGATCTGATCCTTGGCTTGGTCATCAAAGTGCTGTGCAACGTATATTTTCCCCAGCAATTCACCCACAGACCGGTTGATCAGGCGTACCCCGCGCTTCCAGCGTGGCGCCTGCTGTTCCTGGCCGCGTAACTTTTTACCGGCAAAGTCAAAACGCTCCGCGTTAATGTCCTGGGTGAGATAAGAGGCAAAGCCGGCAAGCAGGTGGAATTTCAAATAGGCACGCCATTGGGCCAGGGGGGTGTTGTGTATCAACGGGTGCAAATTGGCAAAGTAGTCGGTTTGCGCAATCACTAATTTGTCCGGGGTGTCCATACCCATACCCTGGAACCAGGCATCCAGGTTAAAACCAGACAGCAGGGTGTGGGCTTCCTGCCGGTTATATTGGTTGGAGTAAATGGTTTGCCGGTCCCGGTTCTGCACCGGCGACCAGTGCAGTTCAGCAATTTTGCTTTCCAAAGCGACAATTTGTGCCGCGGCCTGTGCACCGTTGGGCCAACCGGCCAGGGCAAACATATTTTCGATGTGTTGCTGATACTGTTGCCGGGCGGTTACCAGCTTTGCCGTGTCCTTAAGGTAATAGTCCCGGTTGGGTAGGCCAAGCCCCCCCTGCCACAGGTAAATCAGCAAACGTTGAGCATCGCCGGCATCGTTGTCAGCGTAAAATAAAACCGGGCTGACCACGTTCAGGGCGGCAAACTCACCAAAGTGATGCTGTAAAGTGGTGTAATCATCAATGGCGTCAATTTTCTCAAACCAGGGTTGTAAAGGGGTGAGCCCCAGTTCCTCGAGCCTGGCTTGATCCAGGAAGCTTTGGAACAGCAAGCTGACAGTCTGTGCATCCTGGTCAGTGGAGGATGCTTCCGCGGTGGCAGCCAGCTCTTCCAGAATGGCCTTGATCTGGGCTTCCGTGCGGTCGATCAGTTGATAAAAGGTGCCGTAAGAGGACCGGTCCGCGGGAATATCGGTGCTGTCGATCCAGTTTTGATTGACGTAACCCCAGAAATTGTCCTGGGGACGAATGGTTGACGAAAGTTCGCTGACCTCAAAGGCAAGTTGGGTTTGCGGTGCCTGGGTGGCGCAGCCTGACAGCCCCAGGACGGCAAGGATCGCAAGGCGGTAAAGACGGGAGTATTGCCGCGCAGTGGAATTGTTGGTGTGCCTTGTGTGTGGGTCGGGTCTGGCTGGGCTCATGATCTAGTCTGCTGAAGTGGAGCCGGTATCTTAATTGAATCAGGTAGCGGCAGCCATGCGTCTGATAAACGTATGATTGGCACTGACCCGCCACAGCCGGATGCTGAGCAGAACCGCGGCAACCCCAACGCCGATTGCCAGACCCAGCCAGAAACCGTAGACCCCCATCGGTGCACCCACTAAGCCAAAACCTAAAATACATTCCAACGGCAGACCCACGCCCCAATAGCTGAACAAAGCAATGTACATGGGGACCTTGGTGTCCTTGTAACCCCGCAGGGTGCCGACAGCGGTGGCTTGCAGGGCGTCGAACAGCAGATAAAAAACCACAAACAGCAGCAGGGTGGCTGACAAGTTGGCCACCGCCACTTCCGAGGTGTAGGCGTTAACCATAAGATGCCGGAAGAAGTACACAACGGTGGCGCCCAAAATGGCCACCAGGGTGGTAGTGCCCATGGCGATGGCGGCGGTGGTGCGTGCCTGGCTGATTTCGTTGGCGCCAACGCGAAAGCCGATTCTGATGGTACCGGCCATGCCCAGGGCCAGGGCCGGCATAAATAGAACCCCGTTGATGTTCATGGCAATGTTGTGGGCGGCCACGGTTTCCGCGCCAAAGCGGCCGAGCAACAAAGTGGTCAACGAAAACAAGCCCATTTCCGCAAAAATGGTTGCACCGATGGGTAAACCGATAACAAGCAGATTTTTTATCCTGGCCCATTGGGGCAGGGAGAATTTTTGGTACCAGCCCGTGGCCGTGAAACGGCGGCGGGTGACCACAATCAGGATCAGAGACAGTTGAAACCACATGACAATGGCCTGGGCCAGGCCCGCACCGGCGCCGCCCAATTCCGGTGCGCCAAACTTACCGTAGATCAGAGCGTAGTTCACGGGTACTTTCAGTGCCAACGCGGCCAGGGAGATATACAGGGCCGGTCTGGTAAAACCCATACCGTCTGCCAGAAAGCGCAGGCAGAAAAAGCACATCAACGCGGGGACACCAAAGGAGGCATAGTGAAGATAGGGCACGGATATAGCCACCGCCTTGGGGTCAACCAGCATCCAACGGTAGAGGGGTTCAACATTGTTAAGAATCGTGGCGGCCACTAAGCCACCCACCAGCGCCAGCCATAAACCCTGACGTATGACCTCACCAACTTCGTTAACCTTGCGTGCACCGTGAAGCTGCGCCACGGTGGGGGTGACCGCCTGGACAAGGCCCATCATCAGCATCATCACCGGCCAGAACAGGCTCCCGCCCAGGGCGACTCCGGCAAGATCCACGGAACCGTATTGCCCGGCCATAACGGCATCCACCACCCCCATGCTCATCTGAGCGAGTTGGGCACCCATCAGCGGTAAGCCGACAATGAGCAGTTGCCGGGTTTCTGCGCTGATAACCTGCCACGTGGGGCGGGCGGCTGGGGAATTGGCGGCTGTGTTGGGCAAAATCGGCTCAGCATGGCGGTCAAAGGCAATCCCCCACCCTACGTGAATCCCCGGGTAAAGTCAGCCGGGCGGGCGGCCGGTACGGCCACAAGCGACTCGAACCGGCTGTATAAAGGGCGTAGACTCAAGCCTGAGATCAGCCTTAGTTGGGAGATGAGTAGGAAGATGAGCAATGAGTGAGGCCAAAGTCGTTAAAAAAATTCAGGCACCGGCGGATGAGGTGTGGGCGCAGTTAAGCAACTTTGCCGGTATTCAGGTTGGCGGCCCGATCGAGTCTTTCAGTTACGAGGGTGAGGGGGTCGGCATGGTGCGTAAAATCGGTATGGGGGGTGGTATGGTTGTTGAGCGGCTGGAAGAACATGATGCCCAGCGCCGACGATTTGCATATGCCATTATCAACGACGATTGTCCGCTGCCTTTCAGCAACTATTCGGCCACGGTTAATATCAGTGATGATGGTGATGACACCTGCACCGTGGACTGGACCGGCACTTTTGAACCCCGGGGGGTACCGGAGGAGCAAGCCATTCAGATTGCCACGGGTATCTACGCCGGGGCCATCAAGGGCGCCAAGATTGCCCTGGATCTGGAATAGGGGGTAAGCATGCAGACAGGAAAACTTCGAAGGTTCACCCGCACCGGATGGGTGCTGCTTGGTTGCATGGTGGCAGGTATGGTGGCAGGTTGTGGACAACCCATGCCGGAGACGGCGGATGCTGATTTTCCGATCGTCTCCGGTGCCCCAGCGCCAAGTCAGTGTGAAAACTACAGCCCCGATGGTATGGCCTTGTTTGGTGATGTGCACGTGCATACCAGTTTCTCCTTTGACGCAGCGGCCAACAGTACCGGTGCAACCCCGGTGGATGCCCACCGTTACGCCCGGGGTGAAACCATTCCCTTTTTTCCGCTTAACGAAGCCGGTGAGCCCGTCGGCCGGGTCAGTATAGACAGACCGTTGGATTTTCTGGCGGTGACCGACCACGGGGAGTTTTTGGGTGAGCGGGCGTTGTGCCATACCCCGGGATCTGAGATTTATGCTACCGAATTGTGTCAGCACTACCGGGCGGACGAGCGTCAGGCCTTGGGCATGCTGTCGTCGGTGATCACCATGCAGACCCCGCGGCGAATTCCCGATTTTTGTGGTGAAGACGGCCGGCGGTGTCTGGAAGCCGCCCGTCAGCCCTGGCAGGCCATACAGGATGCCGCCAACGAGGCCAACACACCCTGTGAATTTTCGAGTTTTATCGCTTATGAATATACCGGTACGCCGGGTACATCAAACTATCACCGCAACGTCATCTTCCGTAACAGCGTAGTACCCGACCTCCCGGTCAGCTACATAGAAGCGCCCATCGACAGCAAGCTTTGGTCTGCCCTGGATGAGGTATGTAGCACGGAGCAGGGCTGCGACTACATCACCATTCCGCACAACACCAACCTAGCCAACGGCGGCATGGCCCCTTATAAACAGCTTGAACCCACGGTTGAAAACAAACGGGCTTATGCCGAGAAGCGTTTGCAGCGCGAACCCATTATGGAAATCTTCCAGCACAAAGGGGCATCCGAGTGTATCAACGGTCTAACCAGCGTCTTAGGCTCGCCGGATGAGTTGTGCAACGTTGAAGCGGTGCGGCGCATGGGTGGCGTCAGAAAGTACAGTGCCCGGGATGAAAACGGTGAGCTTTATCCCACCCAGCAGGTCACCCGGGAATGTGGTCCGGATGAAAAGGGCAGTTACGGGATGGTGGGCGCAGGGTGTGTTCACGCCACGGATTTCCAGCGTTCGGCGCTGGTGGTTGGCCTGGCCCAGGAGCAGGAAATTGGCCTTAATCCCATCAAGCTGGGTGTGGTTGCCGCAACAGATACTCACACGGCCACGCCGGGTGCGGTGCTTGAGAATGACTGGCCCGGGGCGGTCTCGGGAGAATCCAGTTCAGCCGCCCGTTTGCAGCCCGGTTTTCTGACCAGTGGCATCGACGGTAACCCCGGCGGCCTGGCTGGGGTGTGGGCGAAGGAAAATACCCGGGATGCCATTTTTGATGCCATGCTCCGAAGGGAGGTTTTCGGCACTTCGGGGCCGCGTATTCAACCCCGGTTTTTTGCCGGCTGGAATCTGGAAGACGCTTTGTGTGACGACCCGGACCGCGCCACCAAGGCTTATGCCCAGGGGGTGCCCATGGGTGGAGATCTGGAAAAGTCCACGGCAGGCGGCATGCCTTCTTTTCTGGCGTATGCGGCCAAAGACCCGGCGGGACAAAATCTGGCTGCCCTGCACCTGATCAAGGGTTGGGTTGATGCCCAGGGTGGCCTGCACACCGCGGTGTTGCCCATCGCGGAATCCGCGGAAGGGGCAGCGTCTTTGTGTACGGTTTATACGGACCAGGACTTTGATCCGGAACAATCTGCCTACTATTATCTACGGGTGGTGGAACCGCCCACCCCGCGCTGGCATACCTATGACTGTGCCCGGCTGGCGGCGGATGAGCGTCCGCCGGTTTGTGAGCAGACGCATCCCGACTATCCGGAAGAGATTCGCGAAATGGCCTGGACCTCACCCATCTGGTACCGGGGCTAGGTCCGGTGCATATCCGCCCAATTGAAGGCAAGGTGTTTGGTGCCGTGGTTTCCCAGGTTAAGCTGGCGGACCTGGGTGATGAAGCATTTGCCGCCATTCACCAAGCCTTTTTGCGTTACGGTTTTCTTCTCTTTCCCGGCCAGTTTCTCTCCGAGGCGGAAAATATTGCTTTTGGCGAACGGTTTGGGCCGCTGGAGTTCGGCGCTCTGCCCCTGGCCAACCAATACAAAAATGACCAGGGCCAGTTTGACGAAGTCATTCCGTTGGATACACAGCGTATGCGCACCAATGTGGGGAATGAAGCCTGGCATACCGACTCAACCTATATGCCCATCAGCAGTAAGTGTGCCCTGCTCAGCGCGGTGACGGTGCCTGCGGCAGGTGGCCAGACCGAACTGGCGGATATGCGCGCGGCTTATGCGGCTCTGGATGAATCCCTACGTGAATCCATCAGCCACCTCAGTGCATATCATTCCACCCAATATTCCCAGGCACACGATGTTGGTGATTTCCCGCCAACGGTTGCAGATACCATTTACCACGGCGAAGCCTACCTGCGGCCGCTGGTTAAAACCCATCCGGAAACCGGTGTAAAAAGCCTGTTTATTGGCCGGCATGCCTTTGGCATACCCGGCATGACCAGGCAGGAGAGTTATCAGCTTTTGCAGGATCTGTTGGCCTTTGCGGTGGGAGACGAGACACGGGTTTATCAACATTGCTGGTCTGCCGGGGATACCCTGATTTGGGACAATCGAGCCCTGTTGCACCGTGCCCGCCCATATGACTACAGCCAACCCCGGGTGTTGATCGGCACCCGGGTGGCTGGGGACGAAGCCAGTGAACTGGCTTACTATCCGCGCGACCCGGCGGCGGCAGCCGGACGGCGGGCGCTGGCTGACGAACTGGCGCGGCTGCGCGGGGAGATTGGGGATACATTGACCCGGTCTTGTGGTGCCGGTGAGGTATCAGATCTGCGTGGATAGGGTTTTAGAGATTGGCGGCCACGGGGCGGGGTATGCGGGCCGCCTGTTTGTCCAGGCCGGGGCTCAAGTCACCCGGGTAGATAGTGCTGTGCCGGTGCCCGCCTGGGCGAGCGAGCCGGCCATGGATCTGTTTCTGCACGCGGGTAAAACTCGCGTGACCGTGGCGCATGCGGATGAGTTGGCTGTACTGGCTGAGACGGCGGATGTGGTCATCCTGCAGGCAGACAATGCGCAAGCTGTTGAAGCGCTTAATTTTGACCGGTGGGCTGCACCGGTTAAGGTGGCCATCACTCCCTTTGGCCGTACCGGCCCAAAGAAAAACTGGCACGCCGCGCCCAACACCCTGTTAGCCATGGGGGGTTATACCGTGTTGATGGGGGATGCTGATCGAGAGCCCCTTACCCTCCCCGGGCACTATGTCGAATTTCAAGCCGGGACCTTGGCTTTTGCCGGGGCAAATAGTCTGATGCTGGCGGCAAGCCGTCAAAGTGCGGATATCTCGATGCTGGAAACGGTCATGTCCCTGTCCCAGTTCACCACCGTCAGGTGGCACTGCGCCGGGACGTTGCGTACCCGTCACGGCAGTGATTTCTGGTTTATCACACCCAGCGAAATGTTTGCCTGTCAGGACGGCTGGGTGTACATCAACATCGTGCCCCGGTTCTGGGATGCCTTTACCGTATTTGTTGATCAGCCGGAATTATTCATCGATCCCCGCTTTACCAACAACGAATTACGTATGGCGAACCGGGAAGCCTTGCACACCCTTATTGCCGGGTCCATTGCGCAAATGTCCGTGTCCGAGGTGAATGCCCGGGCGGCAGAATGCCGGGTACCCGTAGGGGTGGTGACCACACTGAGGCAGGTGTTGGAAGACCCTCACCTGGCGGCCCGGGACATCTGGCAAAGTCAATCCGTTGGCGGGCAGACCGTGTCGGTTCCCAAGGTACCGTACCGGGTGCAACCCTGGGACAAGTGTCCCCAGGAGACAGAGTCCAGCGGGGTGCCTTCCAGGCGCGGGTCCGCACGCCGGGTGCGTCCCTCGAAAGGTCCGCTGGACGGCATACGTATTCTGGATATGACACATATCTGGGCGGGGCCCCTGGCAGTACGGTTTCTGGCGGATATGGGTGCGGATGTGGTGCGGCTGGAAGCGCCCAGCGGCCGCGGCCCGCGGCAGTCTGCCACCATGCCCATCGGTGGGTGGCTGAGCGGATCGGGGGCTGATGAACCCTGGAACAACAGCGCCATGTTTGCCAAGTTTAACCGCAACCGGCGCAGCCTGGTGCTGGATCTGAAACAAGCTGAGGGACGGGAGACATTTTTGCAACTGGTGGCCCAGGCGGATGTGCTGGTGGAGAATTTTAGTGTACGGGCGATGCCCGGCCTTGGCCTGGGCTACGCTGATCTGTTGGCGGTTAATCCGCAACTGATTTATGTGGCCATGCCGGGATTTGGCCTGACGGGCCCATTGTGTGACCGGGTGGCCTTTGGTCCCATAACCGAGGTGATGTCCGGTTTTACTCAGATGATGGGTTATGACCCGGAAAACCTGCGCAATACCGCCATGGCCATGCTGGATCCCATTGCCGCTACCCATGCCGCAGGCGGAGTCTTGGATGCCTTGCGGCAACGTCAACGGTCCGGTTGCGGCGCCTTGGTTGAATTGTCGTTGCACGAAGGTGGCGTGGCTTTTAATGGTCCCTGGCTTATCGATACCCAACTGGGTCCCGATCCCGTGTGTATGGGAAATCGGCATCCCCGGATGGCACCCCATGGGGTTTATCGTTGCGCCGGTGATGACCAATGGGTGGCTGTGGCTTGTGTTGATGAAGCGATGTGGCACCGTTTGCGCAATCTGCTACCTTCGCTGGGTGAAATAAAGTGGTCAGGGGAGGAACCGTCCGGCTCTTGTTCTGACACTTGTTATAACAAGATTGATCAGTGTTTGTCCGCTTGGACTGGACAGCGCACAAAAGAGGCGGCCGCGGCTGAGTTACAGGCGGCGGGGATTGCAGCCGGCCCGGTTAATCAGGTGCCGGACATGGTGGCGGATGCCCAGGTTCAGGCGCGCGGTTTTTTTGTCCAGTACGAACGCTACAACCGCCCCATGCCGGGTAATCCCATTCAGTTAGAGGAAAACCTGGAGGAGAAGGATTGGCGTCGTAGTCCCCTGCTGGGTGAGCACAATGCGGAAATCTTAAGCGAGTGGTTGGGGATGTCCGCTGCGGACATTCAAGCCTTGGCCGACGGTGGTGTGATCTGTACCGCACCACCCCGCTAGGAAACAGGCTGCTCAGGGCTTAACCACCAGCTTACCGCGATGCCCGCCGTTGAACAGGGTCAGCAGGGCCTGTGGAAATTGATCCACGCCGTTAACCACATGCTCCGGCAGTTTAATTTTGCCTTCGGTCATCAGCCGGCTGAGTTCTTCGTTTGCGGCGGGGAAGTCCGGGGCATAGTAGTCGACGGTAAAGCCGCGCATGCTGGCGTTGCGTTCCGCCAGGCGCAGATAAAGCTTGGGGCCTCTAACGTCGTGCAGATCCTGATATTGGGAAATGGCGCCACAGATCACCACGCGGGCACCCATGGCCAGGTTGTCCAGGACATGGTCCAGGATTTCACCCCCGACATTGTCAAAAAAGACATTCACCCCATCCGGGGCCAGCGTGTTCAGGCGGCTGACAATGTCTTCGCCCTTGTAGTCGATGGCTGCGTCGAGGCCCAGCTCCCGGGTCAGAAAGTTGCATTTTTCCGCGCCTCCGGCAATGCCGATGACCCGTGCGCCCCGGGCCTTGGCCAGTTGCCCGGCCACGGTGCCCACCGCCCCGGCCGCGCCGGATACCACCACCACGTCATCCGCTTGCACCTCACCCACCCGGACCATCCCCGCCCAGGCGGTAATGCCGGTGGTCAAACCTAAAATACCCAGATAGGTGCTGGGTGGGATATTGGCGGAGGGTTCAATTTTCTGAAAAGCGGCGCCGGGCATCAGCGCATGAGTCTGGGCCATTAACGGACCACATACCCAGTCTCCGGACTGCAATCCGGGGAATTGGCTTTCCATCACTTCTCCCACCCCAAGGGCGGTTACCGGTGCGCCTAAATCAGACATGGTATGCAGACCCGCGTCGTCCAGGGTGGTACGGATAAAGGCATCTACCGACAAAGTGTCAACCTTAACTAAGACATACTGGTCCGGCACCTCGCTGATGGTCACTTCTTTGCTGCCGAAGTCGTCCAGGGCGGGCATGCCGTTTGGGCGTTGTTTAACGTAAACCAGGTGATTGGTAACCGCCATGTTGTCCTCCGGAAAAACAGTCAGGTTATCCGGTTTTTGTCCGGGTTACAAACTGCTGAGGAATTGGTCCACGTCCCGGGCTGTGTCCCGGGGTTGTTCGATCATCGGCAGGTGGCCGGCGTGGTCGTAAACGATCAACCTGGCGTTGGGTAAGGTTTCGGCAAAGCGGGCGCCTACGGTAACCGGGATCAGGCTATCTTGTTGACCCCACAGCACCAGGGCGGGCATGTTCAGTGTTTCCAGAACCGTTGGGGGAACGGCGGGCTCGGTTATGGCAAAACGCGTGATGGTGGCGCCGCGGGAGCCGGCACGCATGGCCAGATCGTAGTAACGGGTAATGAGTGTGTCGTCGATCAGGGCAGGATCGGCAAAACTGCTTGTTAAACCCTGGGTCACCAGATATTCAGGATCCAGGTAACGCGCCAGGGCGCGAAACCAGGCATAACCGAGCAAGCGGAAAGCCAGCGGCGAATCCGCCGCACTGCGTTGCCGGGTATGCCGCCAGGCCTGGGGTCC
>JANQMF010000240.1 GCA_028280225.1 Pseudomonadales bacterium
GCGTGCCGGGGTTGCTGCTGTCGGTAGTGGTATTTTTAACCGTCAAAGAACCTCCCCGAGGATACGCAGACGGCCATGCTCAGACCACCACACAGTCCCACCCTTCCATTGTCCAGGTGTTTAAATACCTGGCAAAACGCAGGTCCTTTATGCATCTGGCAACCGGGGGTGGCCTCACCGCCTTTGTCGGCTACGGCCTGATCACATGGGCGCCGACGTTTTTTGTCCGCAGTCACGGCATGAGCCTGACCGAAGCAGGATTTTGGCTGGGCCTGGTGCTGGGTATTCCCGGCGGCCTGGGTATTGTTGCCGGGGGCTGGATATCGGATCGATTTGGCGCTAAAGATACCCGGTGGTATCTGTGGGTGGTTACCGTGGCCTTAGCCATTGCGGTACCCACCGGGGCTATCGCCTTTTTAACCGATACCTGGTGGTTGTCCTTACTGTTCCTGTGCGTGCCGGTCATGCTGGGCAGCTTTTACCAGGGCACCACATTTGCCCAGACCCAGGGGTTGGCCCCAATCAGAATGCGGGCCGTGGCCGCCGCCATCTTACTGTTTATCCTCAATTTTATCGGCTTCGTTTTTGGTCCCCCGGCGGTGGGCATATTGTCCGATTCACTGAGCGCCAGTTACGGCACCGATGCCCTTCGCTACAGCCTGTTTGCATGGGGATTTGTCAACCTGTGGGCCGCCTTTCATTACTGGCGGGCCGGGGTGCACTTACCCGGTGACCTGGACAGGACAGAGGCTTAACGATCATGCCGGCCACCCGCATGGCCTGTCCGTCGTGTGACCTGTTATTCAACCTGGACACCCTACAAGAGGGTCAGTCCGCATCATGTACACGTTGCCACGCCTTCTTAACCACTCGCAACGCCAACGCATTTGCCAATGTGGCATCCTTTGCCACCACTGCCTTAGTGATGTTGGCAGTGGCCTGTACATTCCCCTTCCTTGAATTTAATCGCGCCGGTTTCGAGAACGCCACTACCCTGCCCCAAACCATTGTGCAATTGTGGGTGAACAACATGCCCGGCCTGGCGGCATTAACCGCCGCCTTTATTCTGGTGATACCGGCAATGGTCATGCTGCTGCTGCTGGTGCTGAACCTGGCGCTGATGCAAAACAATTACCGGACCTGGGTGAAACCGCTGGCTAACTGGGTATTTCACCTAATCAGTTGGAGCATGGCTGAAGTATTTTTTGTGGGCGTGCTGGTCAGCCTGGTGAAGATCGCCAAAATGGCGGAGGTAACCATCGGCATCTCGTTTTGGGCTTATGCGGCATTTTGTATTCTTTTTGTCATGGCCATCAGTCAACTGGACCGTTTCCAGAGCTGGCAAAAAATTGAACACCTGACCTGATCGTGAACCGGCAAAAGCGAGCGTTTTAACATGCCAAATTCCACCGCCCTTGAGGAAAATCTTGCCGCCTGCCATACCTGTCTGAAGCTGGTCTCTGTCGACACCGGGCAATGTCCACGCTGCGGATCAACAATTCACTCCAGGAGCCCCAACAGCCTGCAAAGAACCCTGGCGCTTTTGATCACCGCTACCCTGCTTTATATCCCGGCCAATACACTCCCCATCATGTATACAGATCAACTGGGCCGGACCTCGGAGAGCACAATTTTAGGGGGGGTTGTCCTGTTGCTGAAACTCGGCTCTTATCCCATTGCCGCGGTTATATTTATCGCCAGCGTCATGGTGCCCCTGGGTAAACTCCTGGCCATGTACTATCTGTGTTTTACCCTTCAGTGGGGCAATCCCGGCAGCCAGCGACAACGCACCCAGCTTTACCGGCTCACGGAATTGGTGGGTAAGTGGTCCATGGTTGACGTTTTTGTTGTGGCAATCCTGGTTGCGCTGGTGAATCTCACCGGGATAATTGTATTTCGCCCGGGCGCTGCTGCACTCGCCTTTGCCGGGGTTGTCATCACCACTATGATCGCTGCTGAAGGATTTGATCAACGTCTGATCTGGGATCACCGGCGGACCGTACAGCCATGACCAATACCGAACCCGCCATTACCACCACCCGCCGGCTGTCCGCCATCTGGATACTCCCCTTAGCTGCCCTGGTTATCGGCATCTGGATGGTGGTTCAGGCTTACCTAAGTGCCGGCCCAACCATTGTTGTGGAATTTGCCCATGCTGAAGGTTTGGAGCAGGGTAAAACCAAGGTCAAGATGTTGAACGTCGAAGTGGGTCTGGTGGAAACCGTTGCCTTAAAAAAAGACGCTTCCGGAGTGCGCGCCCACATTTCCCTGCAACCTAGCGTTGCCCCACTGTTGCGGCAGGATACCCGTTTCTGGGTGGTACGTGCCCGGGTGGGCACAGCCGGCATCACCGGCATAGGTACCCTGTTATCCGGTGGTTATATCGAACTGGCGCCGGGCAGCGGTAAACCCGGTCAGCGGCACTTTATTGGTCTGGAAACACCACCCCTCACGCCCCTTGGCGCCCCGGGAAAACGCCTGAAACTCGTCAGCAAACGTGCCGCCATCAGCGTGGGTGATCCTATCCTCTACAAAGGGTTTCGCGTGGGCCGGGTCGAAGCCATGGCCTTTAATACGGTCAACAAAGAGGCCAGTTACGATCTGTTTGTGGATGCCCCTTATGATGAATTGATCACCAGTACCACACGTTTCTGGGATGTCAGTGGGATTTCCATTAACGCCTCTGCCGGCGGTATACAGCTCAATGTGGGTACGGTGGAAACACTCCTGCTCGGCGGGGTGTCCTTTGCCACTCCCTCTAACCTGCCCAGCGGCGCACCGGTTGAAGACGGCGCGGAATTTGACCTGTATGACAGTTACGCCGACATTCTGACCAATCCCTACCGCTTTGGGACCCACTTTGTGGTGGAATTTGGCCAGGCTATTGGCGGCCTGGTGCCGGGTGCCCCGGTGACATTTCGCGGTATTCAAATAGGTAGCGTGGAACGCATTTTGTTGCGCGAATTTTCCGCGGACGGCATTTACAGCAGCAGCGCCCCCATTCCGGTGCTCATCTACGTTGAGCCCGGCCGCCTGGAAGCCCCGGATACCAGAGAGTCTGTTGAGGAACTGCGCGCTGCTCTACAGGAGAGTATTGCCAACGGACTGCGGGCTACCCTGCAAGTAGGGAATTTGTTAACCGGGCGCCAGCAAATCAATTTTGACTACTTTGACAATGTCCCGGACGCGGAACTTAAACAGTTTGACCAATATGTGGTGATCCCCAGTGTGGAAACCGGCGTGGGCCGCTTAGAGCATCAGGTGGGCACCCTGTTGACCAAACTCAACAGTCTTGAGCTGGAGGATACCGTAGTGGGGGCTAACCGGGTATTGGCTGAAACCCGGAATCTGGTTGTTAAACTCAACAACAGCGCCGCGGCCCTGAACACCCTGTTGGAGACCGAGGGAACCCGGCGCCTGCCCGGCGAGTTGGCGGCAGCGCTGACTAAATTGAATACAACCCTGGACGGCTATTCCCAGGATGGGGCGCTTTATCAAAACCTGCGGGCCTCTGCCGCCAGTCTTGAGGCCACCCTGTCGAATCTGGATGAACTGAGCAGGCAACTTGCGGACAAACCCAATTCGCTGTTGTTTGCTCCGGCAAAACTTGAAGACCCAATTCCGGAGGCCAAACGATGAAGTGGTTAGCAGCGGGACTCCTTGGCACGCTTCTGGCTCTGGCAGGATGTGCCGGTCAACCCAACCTACCTGCCAATTATTATCTGTTGCGCACGGATGCGGTTAATCGCCCCCACGGCAACAGCGAGCCCGCGCTGATTATTCTGGGTAATATAGATATGGCCGGCTATGTTGATCAACCGGGATTGGTACTTGAAAACGCGGACGGTACCCTGCATACCGCGCGCAACCACCGCTGGGCAGAACCGGTACGGGAAAGTTTACGGATATTCCTGGCCAACGAAATGGCCGCGGAAATGAATCAACCGGTGGGCGCACTGCGGCACACTCAACCCTGCCCAGAAGCAGCCGCATGCCGCGCTGTTAAGGTTCACATAGAGGAGCTGCACGGCACCAAAAATGGCGAATCAAAATTGTTAGCATATTGGGCTCTGATGGATCTGTCTTCCCGGGAACTGCTGGCAGAACATGAATACAAAGCCTCGGAGCCCCTCGACAGGGACGGTTATGATGCCCTGGTGGCGGCACACACGCGTTTGCTCGCCGGTTTTGCCCGGGATATGGCCCGCAAAATCAGCGGCACCATCAATCCACCCCAGGCTAACAGCGGCCTACCTTAGGCACGCTCCAAGACCTTAAATACCGCGTTGGCACCCGTAAAGTCCACGGTATTGATAATAATGACAAGGCGACCCTCCGGTACGGCGGGGTCAGCGGCCTTCAATGCCCGCTCCGCGGATTGCTTGTGCCATATCCTTACGAAAGCCTTCTTGAGAGGTACTGGTCAGCATAAGCCCCTTGCCGGCCATGACCAATAAAAAGGCCAGTTCTCTCGCCTGGCGGGGTGACGTACACACGCCTCTGCGCCGCAGATATCTGCTGAGTTCAGCTATAAATCCATCCAGGGGATCTTTGGCCTGGTGTCCTCCAAAGGAGGCGCCATATCCCAGATATTCCCGTCCGTAAGGACCACTGAGTAACAGGCCCACAATGGGGCTTAACCACTGACAAAAGGCATCCAGCAACACCGTCGCCACCGGGCGTTGCTCATCCGCCAGACAGCTCAGGGCATCCAAGCGTAAATCGGTAACCATGCAGGACACCGCCCAATTCAGCGCTGCCTCCTTGTTGGCAAAGCGGTTGTACAAGGTTTGACGGGATACCTCTATGGACTGGGCAAGCACCGCCATGCTGGTCTTGCGGTAACCCTGTTGGGCAAATTGGGTTAACAGTGCCATGTAGGTACGACGCATCTCAGGCGAACTGCCTGTGCTGTTTTTTGCAGACCGTTTTGCCGGTTGGGTCACTGATCACCTTTTTCCTGTCCCGCCGGGAGATTTACAGGACTTTACCTCTTTGTCAAACAAGACCTTGTTCGATTTGACAATATTTGTCCTAAGTGTAAAGTACCCACTGGCGCCGCCAGGCTGGGCAACAATCTAGGGCATTTGCAATGATAGAGTTCAAACTAAACGGGGCTACAGTGCAAACTGATGACGCTCCGGATACCCCCCTGCTGTGGGTGGTTCGTGATACCTTCAAACTGAAGGGATCAAAGTACGGCTGTGGCGCCGGTTTGTGTGGCGCCTGTACCATGCACGTTGACGGCCAGGCCCAGCGCACCTGTGTGCTGCCCGTATCCGCGGTTGCCGGCAAAACCATTACCACCATTGAAGGCCTGGGCACCCCCCAGGACCTGCATCCACTCCAGGCTGCCTGGGTTGAACACAGTGTACCCCAATGTGGCTACTGTCAATCCGGTCAGATTATGTCCGCGGCGGCGCTGCTGGCGGCCAATCCTTCGCCAACCGAGGCGGAAGTGGATACCGCCATGGCGGGAAATATATGCCGTTGCGGTTGTTATCCCAGAATCAAAAAAGCCATCCTGGCCAGCGGGGAATCATCAAGTCCATCAGCAGCCGACCTGGCCACGGAGGTGACATCGTGAATACCACCCCTGTTATGGATAAAAAACTGATCTCAAGAAGGACCTTCCTGCGAACGTCAGCGGTCACCGGCGGCGGTTTAATGGTCGGATTTTCGCTGAGCGGTTGCAGTAGTGAACAACCCGTCCTGCTCCCCCTGGAAGGGGCTTATGAGCCCAACGCCTTTTTACAGATTACCCCGGACAATGTGATACGGTTTTATTGCCCCCGGGATGAAATGGGTCAGGGCGTCTCCACGGGTCTGGCTACACTGATTGGTGAAGAACTTGATGTCGCGCCCTGGGATATGAAAATTGAATGGGCGGGCGTGCATCCGGACTATGTCAATCCGGACTTTGGGGTTCAAGGCACCGGCGGCAGCACATCGATCAAAGCCCACTTCCAACATCTGCGGCAGGTTGGGGCCAATGTCCGCGCCGTTTTGCTGGAGGCGGCGGCAGGTGAACTGGACGTTCCCATAACGTCACTGTCAACGGACAATGGCCATATTCACAGTGGCGGGGAGAAGTATCCTTACGGTAAATTTGCCGCAACCGCGGCTGTGCTTAAGGCACCGGAAGATGCCCCGCTGAAGTCCACCCCGGATTTTAAATATATCGGTCATGACTTTCCCCGTATCGACGCAGTCGCCAAGTCCACCGGCACCGCGGAATTTGGCATCGACGTTGATATCCCCAATTTGCACCATGCCGTGGTCAGGCGCAGTCCCGTCGCCGGCGGCAAGGTAAAGACCTACAATGCACAATCCGCCCGGGCAATTCCCGGGGTGACCGACGTGGTGGAAGTGGGCAGCGGTATTGCCGTGGTTGCGGAAAAATACTGGGTGGCCAAAAAAGGCGCTGCGGCCCTTGAGGTGGATTGGGCGTTACCCGAGCTGGCCCGGGTCAGCTCAGCGCAAATCCGCGCCGACTATCAGGATTCGTTGTCTTCAGAAGGTGTCATGGCTGCTGAAGAAGGCAACCTGGACACCGGCTTTGCGTCCGCTGCCCATACTGTGGAGCGCGAGTACTGGGCCCCCTATCTGGCCCACGCCCCCATGGAACCCATGAATGCCATTGTGCGTATAGAGAATGGCGAGGCTGACGTTTGGACCGGCAGCCAGGGCAATGTTGCCCCCCAGGGTCTGGTGGCCCGTTACGCGGGTCTGGACAAAGAGAAAGTACGTTCACACAACACTTACCTGGGTGGCGGCTTTGGCCGCCGGGCGACGTTGACTCATGTGATAGAAGCCACCCAAGTGGCCCTGGCCACCAACAAGCCCATTCAGGTTCTGTGGAGTCGTGAGGACGATATTCAAAGCGGAATTTACCGCCCGGCTTCGCTAATGCGCATTAAGGCCGGGGTGGATGAAACAGGACACATTACCGCCTGGCAGGCCCAGCGGGTGGGTGGCAATATTACCCCGGAGACCCTGTCGAATATGATGCCCGCCTTGCTCCCCGGCATGGTGGGGGACGGTGTGATCGACTGGATGGTAGGGGTGGCAGACAGCACATTTGCCGGATGGGTAGTTGACGGTTCCAGCGTGGAGGGGCTGCACGAAGACTACGACCTGGAAAATTTTACCGTTGAACACATCACCAGGGATCACGGCTTGCCACTGACCTTCTGGCGCTCGGTGGGTCATTCTTATACCGCCTTTGCCAAGGAAACTCTGATTGACGAGCTGGCTGAGGCGGTAAATATGGACCCGGTTGCCTTTCGCCTGGCCAATACCCGGAACAAAACACGCTTGAACAATGTGATTAAGGCGGCCGGGGAACACCTGAAAACTATGCAGGTGCCTGAGGGTCAAAGCCTGGGGTTTGCCGCCCACAGTTCCTTTAACACCGATGTTGCGGAAATTGCCCAGGTATCGGTTGTTGACGGCCGTATCAAGGTGCACAAAGTGGTCTGTGTGGTGGACTGCGGGATGGCCGTTAATCCGGATGTGGTGCACGCACAAATGGAAGGTGCGGTCATGTACGGCTTAACTGCGGCCTTACATGGCAAACTTGAGCTGCAGGACGGTGCCATTGTGCAGAGTAACTTTCACGATTACCCCATTTTGCGCATGGATGAAGCACCTGAGGTTGAGGTGGTGATTATCGACAGCAAGACAGCCCCCACCGGTGTGGGTGAACCGGGACTGCCCCCCATCGCGCCGGCGGTAGCCAACGCTGTTTATGCCGCTACCGGGCAGCGTCTGCGCGAACTACCCTTACAACTGGCATAACCGGCACAGGCGGAAACCAGCGTGGCATCAACCAAAACCATATGTATTGCCGGTGCCAGTGGCCTGGTCGGCGCAAACTTAACCCGGCACGGATTACAGGCGGGATATCAGGTGCGCGGCACCCTGCGCAACGCGGATGACCCCAACAAGGCACCCCACCTGTCGAAACTCCCGGGTGCGGCGCAGCAGTTGAGCCTGCATTCGGCGGATATGTCAAACCCGGGCGACTTTGACAACATCGTCCAAGGGGTGGATGCGGTTTTCATCGCGTGCCTGATACCCACCTATGCGGGTCCGTCAGGCAAGCCTGCCCGGGAAATGGATGATGACCAGGGCCATCGCGAAATTGTGATGCCCACCGTTGACGGTTGTTTGAACATCCTGCGTTCCGCTGCCCAGGCCGGAGTCAGGGACGTGTTGATTTGCAGCAGTACCAGCAGCACTAATCCCAACCCGCCCGTGGCGTTTAAGAACGAGGTGGATCATTGGTCAGACCCCCAGGTCCAATATGCACAGAAGAAATACACCTCTGCCGCCAAGACCGTGATGGAGCATGCGGCCATGGAATTTGCCGATACCCACAATATGCGCCTGTCGATTTTTCTGCCGACGCTGATGCTGGGACCCGCGGTCATTCCCCTGCACAACACCCTGGGCTTTCAAGGGATGTTGCAGCAGATGCTTGCCGGGCAACCCAGCCGCTATCGTCAGTTGCCCAACAACTCATCTTCGATGATTCATGTACAGGATCTGGCAGCCCTGTTCTTTGCCGCCCTGGAAAATCCACAAGCCCGGGGGCGCTATTTTGGAGTGTATGAAAGCTGGCACTTAAACGACCTGTTCGCCGAGCTGCACAAGTTGATGCCCCAAGCACTCATGCCCACTCCGTTTGAGGGTGAACCGGATCCGCCAACGGGTTTTGATTTTACCCGGCGTGACAGTCTGGGTGTGAAGCTGCGCAACATCCCGGAGATTCTTGCGGATACGGTGAACTATCTGCGCCAAGCCGGCACACCCTGAAGACCGCTTGTTTAGCTTACGCAAGGTGAGTGCGCCGCAGCTCATCCATTAACTGCGCCCACAGTTTGGGCCCGCCTTTTTCCAACACACCCGCCAGCTTGTCATGCTCCGCATCCACCGGTAAGTGCCGGCGCCCCCAAATGGCCATCTGCGCCAGCACCGGAATCAACTGGATACCCCGCTCGGTGAGGGAATACCGCAATTTCTGTTTGTGTGAGGGATCTGCCGCCCGGGTCAGCAGGCCATAGTCCATTAACAATTGCAGGCGATTCGACAACATGTTGGCGGCAATTCCTTCCTTGGATTCGTTCAACAACTCGCGAAAATAGCGGCGGTGCCCAAGAGCAATGTCTCTGAGCACCACCAGGGTCCAGCGGTCACCCAACAGCTCCAGGGTGAGGTTGATGGGACACGGGGACCTTTGTTTCTGAATTTTATGGCCCGTATTGTTCTCTGTTTTCATGCGGCTTCTGTTTTCATGCAGCTTCTTTTTTCACGCGGCTTCTTTTTCGTTGACTTGGCCGACAAAAATGAAATATAAACTAACTGGTTCATTTTTTTAACCAGTTTAATGCCAAGTCAAAGAATTGTCATCATCGGCGCCGGGATCAGTGGTTTGTTGTCTGCCCGGGTAGCCGCGAGTGTTTGCCGGGACGTTGTTGTTGTTGACCGGGACCCCCTGCCGACTCAGCCGGCGCCCAGGCCCAGCACGCCTCAGGGAGATCATCTGCACCTGTTGCTGCCCGGCGGATTGGACACGATGAACCGCCTGTTTCCCAAATTACCGTCCGCATTGGATAATTTAGGTGGGCAGATAGCCCAACCCCATGAATGGTATGCCTATACCCCGGCAGGCAAGACCTACCGGGTTTCACGCCTGCAAAAAACCCCCCTGGTCAACCGGCCCCCACTGCGTATCCAATCCAGGGCCGTGCTGGAGTTTTGCCTGCGGCAACAACTTGCTGAGGTCCCCGGCATCAGTTTCCGACGCGCCATGGTTAAAGATGCCCTGACTGCTGACGGCCAGGTGACCGGGGTGGTTCTGGACAGCGGTGAACAACTCCCGGCTGGGTTAACCATTGATGCCAGCGGCCGGGTCAGCCGCACCCTCAGGTGGATGGCACGCCTGGGATATACCCTGCCGGAAGAAGATGTGGTGAACTGTGATTTTGCCTATACCTCTGCCGTATTTGCGCCACCTGTTGAGCATGATTTTAGTGATACCGGCTTCATGATCTCATCCAGCAAGGACGGACCCTATACCAAGCGCGGTGGTTCCCTGGCAAAAATTGCACCCAATGAATGGCAGGTCACGCTGGCGGGGCGTCTGGGTGATTATCCGCCCAAGGACCTGCAGGGCCTGCGTGATTATGTGGCAACCCTGCTCCACCCGCGCCTGGCGGATCTGCTCCGGGACGCTGAACCCCTGTCCACGCCGGCACAATATCTGTTTCCCAAAAGTGTCCGCCGCCGCTTTGATCTGCTGGACAACTTTCCTCCGGGGCTGCTCCCCATCGGAGATGCCATCTGCCACATTAACCCCGGTTATGCCCAGGGTATGTCCCTGGCCTGTCGTCAGGTCGAACAATTGCAGGCAACCCTGGTCTCGGCTGCAAAACCAGCCGACACCGTAGCCCCGAATGCAGCAGCCCTAGGCCGCTACTTTCACCAGGTGTACGAGCAAACCCGGGCACCCTGGCTGTTTGCCGCGCAAAACGACTTCACCAAAACCGGCACCACCGGCGACTTTCCCGACGAACAAGCCGCAATAGACCAATTGGCGGTGCTGAATAAAGCCGCCAACCGGGGTGATCAACACGCCGCTGACCTGGTTGACGCCATTTTTGATATGCAACGTCCACTGGCGGATGCCTTGTAAAGCCCCGTCATAGGATCGGCTGGTTTCCGACATCGACACGGTGAACGCCACCAGGTAACGTAGGCCGGGATTCTAAAAATTCGACAACCACCCAAAGGAGGGAAATTTAATGTTCAGTCACATTATGCTTGGTGCCAGCGATGTGGAAACATCCAAGAAGTTTTACGATGCCATCCTTGGTGCCCTGGGCCACAAGCCGGGCAATATGGACGACAAGGGCCGTTGTATTTATATGTCTAACAACGGCCTGTTCCTGCTCACGCCACCCATCGACGGCAACCCGGCCACCCACGGCAACGGCAGCACTATCGGATTTATAGCAGGTTCCACGGCGGAAGTAGACGCATGGCATGCAGCCGGCATCGAAAACGGCGGCACCACCTGTGAAGATCCGCCGGGACTGCGTGACAGCGGCCTGTACCTGGCCTATCTGCGCGACCCGTCCGGAAACAAAATCTGCGGGCTGTACAGAGGTTAAACCCATACTTTGATGGAGGTGGCCCGCCACCTCCATCCGGTCCACACGCCAAGTGGTGGACTCCGTTCCCCTCATCCCTCTGTCCCGGCAACTGATACAAAGTGACATCCTTCCGCGAATGCCAATCGGTTTTCTTGCACCGCAAATAGAAATGGCGTACAACATTAGCCGTCAACTGCTGCTCTATTAATGAAACATCATTGCGTACTTTAGCCCTCCACAGTGACAATATGTTTCAGGAGGACAAATGAGAGAATTGACAGAAGTTGAGGTGGATAAGATTTCCGGCGGCGCCATAAATTTTTTGGGTGGCGGAATTGGCGCCCTAGCTGGTGGTCTTGTAAGCGGCGCTGTTTACGCAGCAAATACTCAAAATTTCTCTTGGGGACAATTCGCAATGGTAACTGGCCGAAATGCAATGGCGGGCTTTTTAATAGGGACCGGTGCCGGCCTAATCGTTAGCGGAGTACCTGGCTATGCCACTTTAGGCGCGCCAGCTATGGGACTAGGCGCAGCAATTGGTTTTAGTGGTTCGGTGCAAGGACCAGCCTCCGGCTCGGGAGGAGGTTCCCAGTAGCAGCTTTAGAAATAACCAGGAGCCAAAATCAGAATATGGATCACTGGTCTATATTAGGTATATACACTGCGTTTCTAATTGCGTTAGCCACCCAACAAATCATATTTAGCGGGCGCATGGCCAATGCTCTGGTATACGGGTTGCTGATAGGTGTTGTCGCCGGTGTGGACAATTACCATGTCAGCGCCAGTGGCGCGGAAGCCCTACGCAGCTTTTTGCTCATATCGCCACTGAGTGTAGCGGTACTGTACTTCGGTATCGTTTTCCTTGAGCGGCACGACCCTCTGGTGCAAAAGCGTATCGCGTCCCGGAAAGCTGGAAAAACCAACAGAGCGGATTAGATTCCGGGCAGACTCCATAAACGCCAGAGGGTGTTTATTCAGCGTCTTCGGCGCCCGCTACAAACCACCCGCCCGTCCGGTTCACCACCGCCACCAGGGATAACATTACCGGCACTTCCACCAGCACCCCAACCACGGTAGCCAGTGCTGCTCCCGAGTTTAGCCCAAACAGGGAGATGGCCACCGCGACGGCCAATTCAAAAAAATTGGAGGTGCCGATCAGGCAAGCGGGGGCAGCAATGTTATGGGGAAGCTGCATGACTTTTGCGGCACCGTAGGCCACGGCAAATATCCCATAGGTTTGGATGAGCAGGGGGATGGCAATCAGCACAATGGTGACGGGTTGGCTAATTATCTTCTCCGCCTGAAAGCCGAATAACAGGACAACCGTACCTAACAAGCCGATCACCGACCAGGGTTTGAGGCGGCCCACAAAGTGGTCCAATTGATGGGTATTCCCCGAGGCAACTAACCACCGGCGTGTCAGGACACCCGCCACCAGGGGCAGGACCACATACAGAACAACAGACAGGAGCAGGGTTTCCCAGGGTACGGCAATGTTGCTCACCCCCAGCAATAAGGCTGCGATGGGGGCAAAGGCAAATATCATAATAATGTCATTTACCGAAACCTGGACCAGGGTATAGTTGGGGTCTCCTTTGGTCAGCTGACTCCAGACAAAGACCATTGCCGTGCAGGGGGCCACCCCCAACAGAATCATTCCCGCGATATATTCGGTGGCGGATTGAGGGTCTACCCAATCGGCAAAAATTACCCGGAAAAACAACCAACCCAACGCTGCCATGGTAAAGGGTTTGATCAGCCAGTTGACCACCAGGGTCAGCACCAGCCCCTTGGGTTTTTCACCCACATCTTTGACGGCGCTGAAGTCTACCTGGACCATCATGGGATAAATCATCACCCAGATCAGCACCGCCACCGCCAGATTCACATGGGCATACTCCCATCCGGCAATCACCTGGAAGGCATCGGGCAGCACATTACCCAGCAACACCCCAATCAGAATACACAAGCCTACCCATACGGATAGATAACGCTCAAATAACCCCATGTAACGTCCTGCTTATGACCCGAAATCCCCTTGCCGTGACGCCAATCCAATGTTACTCATTCCAGACACCGGCTAATTGGATCCACCCTCAAGAAACCGGAAGAAAGCGGGATTTACCCACACCTGTTCAACCTGGGTTGCCCATCCCCTGCCCCGTAGCGCATCAACCACCTCCCTGGTCTTTTCTTTTAGCACCGTCAAGGTGGCTTCCTGCCCCTTGGAGGACAACACCACAAGAGAAATCTGTTGGAAGTCCGCCAAGGCTTCAGACTTGGACAGGGTGTAATAGAATGGCTGCCACCAGGCATCTTCAAGCACGGTTTTGCTGTCCTGCGCGTCTTTTTTTGCATACCGTAAAACAAGTTCGTGAAAACGAGCCTGATCCTCGGCGGAATCGAATACAAATAGAGTGGCAAATTCCTGATCTTGAATAACCCTGACACCGGTCGTCAGAATCACCACTTTTTCCGGCGGTTGCCCCCAGCCCGGACGATACAGATAGCCCGAAATTTTAGGGGTGACATAAACCCAGCCCCTTACCCCTTCACCCTGTAACAAGGCCATCAACTGGCGCAGATGATCCCAACTGGAGTGGGAATAGATAAACTTATGCGTACCCGGGACATCTTCGTATACGCCTTTTTGCCGCAAATCGTAGCCCGTGATCACCCCTTCTGTTAACAGATCACGCAACACTGCACGCAGTTGATTTCCATGTTCCGAGCGGTCGTAGTCCAGCACATTTTTTGGGCGCAATAGATCAACCACATTGCCCAGCCGGCCCACCAGGGCCGGATGTTGAGCATTGATGATCCCGGCAAAGGTAGACAGTTTATCCGCCGCTTCATCAGGGTGCTGCAAGTCGCTTGTGGAAATAGCCCCAATGGATACCAGAACCGCCGCGGCACGGCGGTCATCAGCATCCAGATGATCCGCCCCGCCTCCCAGGATTTGCTCAACCTTGTCTTGAGAAAATGTGTGCATTAGTGCCTCAAGCTCAAGTTGGTCAACGGTGGTGAGAAAAATACTGCCTGCTTGTCCCTGTGCAACCCCACCCCACAGCAAAAGGGCTAACACCACAGTTTTCAATTTATGCCTATCTAAAATCACCCGGTTTCTCCATTGTGCACCCGCCATCCATCAGCCTGCCCAGTGTACACTTTGCACAACATATCTTCAGGATATTGGTGTAAAGTGCCTCTCCTGTGTCTATCTTCACAAGCACGTGACTTAAGGACAGGGCATGACAAAACTGACCACACAAGATGGCGCTACCCTTCACTACCGGTTAAGTGGCAGAGACACCGGCCGGCCGCCCCTGGTCTTAGTACATGGCTGGTGTTCCAACCTGGAACATTGGAAATTCCAGACCAGACACTTTTCCAAACGGCACAAAGTACTGTGCATAGACCGCCGGGGACAAGGCAAGTCCACCACCCCGGGCACCGGGCACACCGCCCAGCAACATGCCCAGGACATTGCCCAGGTCATCAAGGCCTGCGGCTTGAAAGGTGTGATAGTGGTTGGTCACGCCGGCGGCGGCCCCGGCACACTGGAATTTCTAGGCCAATTTCCCCGCCTGGCCAGGGCGGGTGTGTTAATCGATTCGGGGATGTATCCCAAACCGCGTTTGAATAATCCGGAAAGCCGGTTTGGCATGGTGCTGGGGACCATGCTTAAAGAACTGCAAAACCCCCGGGGCGAGGCTGCATTCAAACGTATGTACCAAGGTTATTTTGATAAAAGGTGTGATCCGGGCATTGCCAGGGCCGCAGTTGCGGATGCCTGCCGTACCCCAATGCCGGTTAAAATTGCCGAGCTTAAAGGCATGAACGTCAGCACCCAAAAACTGGCTCAACAAATTTCCCGCCCGGTTTTATGGCTTACCGCAAACTTGGTAGATCAGCAGTACATTGCCAAGCATTTGCAACAGGTACAATTTGCACAAACCGTGGGTGCGGGGCACTTCCCTCATCTGGAGGTCCCCGGTCAGGTTAACGCCATGCTGGAAACATTCTGCGCCCAACTTAAGTAGCGGTATTACCCCAACCTAAGGCGTGTCCTCAACCGGGCAGAACTTGGATTGCAGATCCAATACCATCAACAGCCGGCCAAAGCCGATAAACTGCCCAATCATCATGCCCAGTTCCAGAATCTGCTCCTCGGAAAAATGTTCTTTCATCTTATCAAAGAAGGCATCATCGATATTGTGGTGATCTAAAGCTAAGCGATCCGCATATTCCAGGGCAAGCTTTTCAGCGTCGCTAAAGGTATTGGTTGGCTGGTCCAGTTGAGAAATTTTTTCTTCGGTTAAATTGTGTTCCGCACCCTGCAGAAGCCGTGCATTCAGTCAGGTAAAACAGTCGTTGTGGCGGGCGATTTTGAGGCGGACCAGCTCGATCAGTTCCTCGTCAACAGCATAACCCGCCCGGGCCGGTGAATAAAACTGGAAGTAACTGTCAAACAATGCCTGACTGTGCGCCAGACCCCGCATGGTGGATGAATCCCCACCACGGGCTTCGATGGCCTGCACTGCCTGCAGTGTTTTGGCATCCAGTTCATAGTCTTGTTTTAACGATATACGCGACATTGGTTTTATCTCCCGAAACAAACTGTAATGACGACACGGGCAAACATCAACTGCACGGTACTTTCATTTGCGCCAATGGGGTAGATTATCCCATCTTTTAGACGCGGTTTTCTTTATGCCACACGCACAAATAAATGGCGCCAGACTCTGGTTCGACATGCACGGAGAAGGCGAACCTCTGCTCCTGCATCATGGTTATACGGCCTCCCGGGTAAACTGGCTGCCCGCTGCTGAACTATTGATGGACAGATATAAAATTATCCTCATGGAATGCAGGGGTACCGGTGACAGTGAGCATACGGCCCGGGGCTATTCAATGGCCCAGTACACAGACGATGTAGTGGGGCTGCTTGATCATCTGGCGCTGGATACCGTGACATTTGCCGGTCATAGCATGGGGGGCGGAATAGGTTTCCTGCTGGGGTTGCACCATGCCCACCGGCTACAGCGGCTGGTCCTCATGGCCCCCCTGCCCGCGGCGGGCATAGCCAAAAGCAGCCCGGAGGTACTTGCCCAACGCATCGAGGAACGCAGGCAGGGTGATCGCCAAGTCATCTTAGACCGGTACCGGCAGATGCGTTTTCGCGAAGACGCTGAAACCGACGCCTGGTTTGAAGACCGGGTCGATCACGTGCTTGGTGTCTCCCAGGGGCACTTCGAGCAGAGTGTATTGTCCATGCAGGAGTTTAACGTCGAAGACCAATTGCACCGCATCACTACACCAACACTGATGATCTCTGGCGCGGTTGATCATTTGCTGGCGTCCAACCTGCGGGACTATATGCGCCTGCCCAATGCGACGTTAGAAGTTTTGTCACGGGCCGGGCACGAAGTTGCCGTCCACGAGCCCCAACGAGTTGCTCAAGCGATCGACAACTTTATGCAATACGGCCCAATTACCGCCGCCAGTCTTTTAGCCCGCTCGGCTGCACCCAGGGATTAACGCCTGCAATCCGAGGTTTGCCTGGGCAAAAGACATTAATCTAGCTATTTATATCCCGGCACCGGGCTGGGGCTTCCGAAGACCAGGGTTTAATGGGTACCGAAGAAATGGAATTCTTTGGTGAACCTTCGATAATCTTGTCACTGTAGACGAGGTAAATCAGCGTATTTCTGGTTTCATCACAAAATCTGACCACCTGTAAACGCTTAAATACCAGCGAGCGCCGTTCGCTGAATACCTGTTCGCCCGACTCCAGGGGTTCGTTAATCACAATTGGTCCAACTTGACGGCAGGCAATTGACGCATCCGAGGTATCTTCCGCCAGACCCACAGCACCCTTTAAGCCGCCTGTCACCGCGCGGCTGACATGACAGGAGACACCCGAAACTTTGGCATCGTCAAAAGCTTCAATTTTAATTTTGTGGTCCGGACCAAGCAGCTTAAACTTGGTATCCACCTCACCAATTTCTTCAGCAAAGGACAGGGGACAAGCCGCCATCAGAAATAGAAACCCCGCCACGGACTTAACCATTACACTTGCTCCTAAACATTTACCCGTCTGGACCCTAACATACATGGATGGATATTTTGGACCGCATGGACGCCAATAAACACCTTCCCCTGGCCAGCTTGATTATTGTCAATCTCATTCCTCTGTTCGGCGTATTCTTCTGGGATTGGGATGTGGGTTCCCTGGTGGTTCTGTACTGGTCCGAAAATTTAATTATCGGCGCGTTCACCCTGGGCAAGATGATTGCCGCCAGTCCCTTGGGTGGGGTCTTCTCCGGCGCTTTTTTCCTGATTCACTATGGTGGCTTTTGTGCTGTTCACGGGATATTTGTACTGACCCTGACCACGGACATGGAACCGGATATTCTGGCGGGTGATCACTGGCCGTTTTTTCTGATATTTGTTCAGATGTTGGTGGGGGTTGTCCAACAGGTCCTGGCCCAGGCCCCGGCCGAGTGGCTGCTTGGCTTCGCCGCCCTGACCATCAGCCACGCCATCTCTTTGCTGGTCAATTACATCGGCAAAGGGGAATACAAAGAGCAAACAGTCCGCTCACTGATGACCGCACCCTACAAAAGGATTGTTGTGTTACATGTGGCCATCTTATTCGGTGGCTTTGGCATCATGGCCCTGGGTTCACCGCTCCCCCTTCTTGTCTTGTTGGTGGGACTGAAAATTGTGCTGGACATGTGGCTGCACAAGCAAGAACATCAAAAACAGGAGCACCCGCCAGCCTCCTGACACCACGCTGTCAGGAGACCGGCTTTAAACTAGGTTCCCCAACACAGGAGATGACTATGAACACAGTCGAAATTGGCCATAAACTGGTTGCCATGGTAAACGCCGGCAGAGAGGCGGAGGCTGACTTTGTCACACAATTTTTTGCAGACGACGTGGTCAGCATCGAAGGTCAAGGCACCGAAGACATGCCGGCGAGAATGCAGGGTATCGACGCCATCCGGGGCAAGCACGACTGGTGGTATGCCAACAACGACGTCCACTCGTCCCAAGCCGAAGGCCCCTACGTGGGACATCGTGAAGATCAGTTTATCGTAAAATTTCAAATTGACGTAACCCCAACGGGGGGTGAACGCATGCAAATGGAAGAGATGGGTCTATTCACGGTCAAAGACGGCAAAATCTGTACTGAAGAATTCCTCTACAGAATTACCTAGCTCACCAAACCGCTAACGTTGGGGTCAGACCCCAGCGTTAGCAGTTAGGTTGATCAGCCTGCCGTCGCATATAACGAAACGCGTTCCCTTGGGGGTTAGCGTAAATCCAGATATGCGTAGCGGATTTGAGCAATAAACCGCTTACGCTGGGGTCTGACCCCAACGTAAGCGGTTTTCCAAGACAGTCTGATTCTGTTAAGGTGGCTTTACCTAAGGGGGTAGTGGGACAAATTGGTGGTTCACAAGCCATTTGTCCCGGCCGCTGAAGGAGAGCAACTTGCACAGATTGTTCGCGCCCCCGCTGTTTTTTTGCGCATCCCGCCGTACCGCCACGCTTATGTTAGCATTCTTGTTAGCTCTGCCTGTCCACGCCCAGGCTCAGGACCAGACCCTTGAGTCCATAACACACGCCCTGACCGGTGGTGCCGTGGATTTTGCAGCCAGGTATCGTTTTGAATGGGTGGACGACGACAATTTCAGGCAAAGGGCAAAAGCCTCTACCCTGAAAATGCGCATGACTTATTTGTCAAAACCGGTTAACCAGATCCGCCTGGGGGTGGAGACGGACTATGTTGCCGTGATCGGCCCGGAGCGGTACAACTCAACGGAGAACGGTCTCAGCGAATACCCGGTGGTGGCAGACCCTCAGGGTTTTGACTTGAACCAGGCCTATCTTCAATACCAGTCGGGGCGTCTTAGCGGCACCCTGGGCCGCCAACGCATCCTCATGGATCAACAACGTTTTGTTGGTGGTGTGGCCTGGCGCCAGAACGAACAGACCTACGACGCGGCGCGGCTGATATACCACAGCGGCGCGTTTACCCTGGATTATGCCTACGTGTGGAACGTGAACCGGATCTTTGGCCCCGAGGACGGAGATCAACCGGCAGACTGGCACGGCAATACCCACCTGTTCAACTTGAAGTACCAGATATCTGAGTACCAGAGCTTGAGCGGCTATGCGTATCTTCAGGATTTCGAAAACGACAACGGCCCACCAAACAGCGTGATGTCCTATGGCATGAACTACCAAGCTACCCTTGGTAATCTGAAAGTGTTTGCGGAGCTGGCCCAACAGCGCGACCATGCCGACAATTCCAGGAACTATCAGACCCATTACTACGCCGCCAATCTGGACTACAGTCTGAGCCCCATTGATTTACTGTTGGGTTATGAGGTGTTGGCCAGCGATAATGCCGATTCGGCTTTCCGCACACCCCTGGCCACCCTGCACAAGTTCCAGGGCTGGAGCGACAAGTTCCTCATCACCCCGGATACCGGGGTCAAAGATTTTTACCTTGGTGTAAGGGAAACCAATGGAAAGCTCCACCTGGGTGCTGTCTGGCATCACTTCCGCGCGGACAAGGAACGGGGGACCCTGGGCCGCGAGTTGAATGTGAGCGCCACCTACCAACTGAACCGTCATATCAGCATACAGGTCAAGCTGGCCAACTACGACGCGGTGTCCCACGCTACAGACACCACCAAGGCCTGGCTGACCCTGCAAGCCAGAATCTAAGCCACGCCAGGTACCCTGGGATCAGACCGTGGAATCAAGATGCGGCACCCGGACCGTTTGGTCACTCTCTTGCCGCCGGCCAAGGACCAGATAAAAGGTGGGCAACACAAACAACGTAAACAGGGTCCCCACCAACATGCCGGCGGCAATCATCAAACCAATGGCAAAACGCGAATTAGCCCCTGCACCAAAGGCGATTAACAAGGGTACTACCCCCAGCACCGTGGCAAAGGTGGTCATAAGAATGGGACGCAGGCGCAATCCGGCAGCCTGCAACACCGCCTGCCGGCGGTTTACCCCTTCAGCAATCAGGTTATTGGCAAAGTCCACAATCAAAATCCCATGTTTGCTGATAAGCCCAATCAAGGTCAGTAATCCAACCTGGGTATAAATATTCAGAGTGGCAAAACCCAGCGCCAGCGGAACAACGGCACCAAAAATGGATAACGGTACGCTGATCAAAACAATAAAGGGGTCGCGAAAGCTGTTGAACTGTGCCGACAACACCAGGTAGATAAATATCAGCGAGGTGGCAAACAGCAGCAAAAAACCCTGACTTTCCTGCATGAAGCGCCGGGACTCCCCCTCGTGCCCCACCCGGTAACCCGAGGGCGCAACTTCTCCAAGCGTCTGTTCCAGGTAGGCCAGACCATCCCCCAAGGTATTTGGGGGTAACATCAATCCCTGTACGGTAACGCTGTTAAGTTGCTGATACTGTTTCAGGGTGTTGGGTTTAACGGTTTGTTTGAGGCGGATCACCGTTGACAAGGGCACCAACGACCCTTCCGAGGTCCGCAAATAATACCGCTCCAGCCATTCCTTGGTCAGCCGAAAACCCCTATCCGCCTGGGGAATGACCTTATAGCTGCGTCCCTCCACGCTAAAACGGTTGGTTTCCGCCTCCCCCAACATGACCTGCAGGGTTTCGCCAATATCTTCCATGGATATACCCAGCCGGGCAGCCAGTTGTCTGTCAATGCCAACACTCACCTCGGGCCGTGAGAAACGCAAATCTTTGTTGACAAAGGCAAATAGCCCGGACTGACGTGCCCTGTTGAGCACTTCCTCGGCAACCCGGTCCAGCTCCGCATAGTCCACGTTGGCGGATATGACAAATTGCACAGGCAAACCTGAAGAGGCCCCGGGCAGCCCACCTGCGGCAAAGGTAAATATCTCCAAACCGCTGATCTGATTATATTTGCCCTGAATCTCCTGACGCACTTCTTCCAGCGTGCGCTCACGTTCCGACCAGGGTTTAAGTTCTATACCGCCAAATACCGAGGCGGGCTCGTTCACCTGCCAGGAATGGGTAACCTCCGGGACAGTTCGCCAGGCTTCAACCATTTCGTCCAGGAAGTAGGTTGTATATTCCAGGCTACCGTAGTCCGGCGGGGTGGCCACCGCAAAAATATTGCCGCTGTCTTCTTCCGGCGCCAGCTCCTTTTGCGCCAACTGATAAAATACCGGCAAGCTCAGAAAAATGACCCCGGCAAACAACATCACCGCGCCACGGTTGTCCAGGCAGTGGGTCAGCAGATCCTGATAGCGTTGCAGCAGTTTGCCAAATTGCAGGTCCAGCCAGTCGGCAATTCTGCCCTGATGATCGTGGTCCTTTAACAAATGAGCACACATCATGGGGCTGAGCACCAGGGCAACTACCCCGGACACCACCACCGCTCCGGCCAGGGTGAGTGCAAATTCGCTGAACAACACCCCGGTCAACCCACCCAGGAATCCAATGGGGATGTACACCGCCACCAGGGTCAGGGTCATGGCGATGACCGGCAGGGCCACCTGACGGGCACCCACGAAAGCCGCCTGCATCGGCGTTTTGCCCTCTTCGATGTGCCGGTGCACATTTTCCACCACAACAATGGCGTCATCCACCACCAGGCCAATGGCAATAACCATGGCCAGCAGGGTGAGCAAGTTGATGGAAAACCCCATGACCCAGATTAAAAACAGCACCGTAACTAAAGACAGGGGAATCGCAACAATGGGAATGGCCACCACCCGCATGGAGCCCAGAAAGATAAGAATAACCAGCACCACAATAATCGACGCTTCTACCAGCGTTTGCACCACCTCCTGCAGCGCCTCGCCAATATAAATGGACAGATCCGAATCCAAAAATATCGACATGTCCGCGGGCAGTTGCGCTTCCAGGGTTTTGATCTTCTCCTTAACGTTATTGGCCATCTGCAAGGGGTTCGCCCCGGGGGCTTCGCTGATGGCAATAAAAACCGTTTCCTTACCACTGGAATACACCGCAGATTCATAAGTTTCGCTGGCCAGCTCAACCGTCGCCACATCTCCCAGACGGACGCGCCGGTCACCCTCCTGACGGACAACAATCTCCGCAAACTTCTGTGGATCCTGGACATCAGTTTCAGCATCCACGCTGGCTCTGACCAGTTCCCCCCGGGTGGTACCCGCAGCCGACACATAGTTGTCCCGTTGGATGGCATCGTTAACATCGGTGGCGGTGACGTTAAAGGCCGCCATCTTGGCCGGGTTTAACCAGATCCGCATGGCAAACATGCCGCTGCCCAGAATACGGGCTTCACCTACCCCGTCCACAGTACTGAGCACCGGCTGAATGGAACGGGTAGCGTAGTCGGCAAGTTGCTGTACCGACATCTGTTCCGACAGAAGGGCCAGGTACATCATGGCATCCCCGCCGGTGCGATTGGTCACCACCGGATCCTCCACATCCCTGGGCAACTCAAAACGTGCCTCGTTGACCCGGGTGATGACCTCGCTCATGACTTCGGTGGAGTTTTCACCCAGACGCACCCACACTTCTATTTCCGCCACCCCCGGATTACTCTCCGAGGTGACATACTCCACCCCCTTGGCGGCGGCAATGCGACGTTGCAAGGGTGTGGTGACAAATCCCTGAACCGTCTCAGCGCTGGCCCCGGGATAAGCAGCCCGCACATAAATAACGCTCTTTTCAACTTCAGGATACTCGCGCAGGGACAACTGGGATGCGGCCTGTAAACCCAGCAACAGCAGCACCGCGCTCACCACCAGGGCCAGCACCGGGCGCTGAATAAATATGTCAGTAAATGAAACCATTACTCCCACCAGCCACAAAAACCGCTAACATTGACTATCCGGTCAGGTGTATCCAAGTAATCAGCGTGCCTAAAGGGATACCGATTCATCGATCAACACCCGCACACCCCGGTACAACTTGTTTTGTCCTGCGGCAACCACCTGATCTCCCGCTTGCAGACCATCCAGAACCGCTACCTTGCCGTCTCTGACGGTTCCCGCCTGGACAACCCGCGCAGTGGCGGTCAAGTCACCCTCCGGGGTGGTTTCGATAACAAATACCGTATTACCCTGTAGCGCGTACGTCATGGCCGTTTCCGGTATCGCAATCACGTCCTGATTCTCGCCGAGGTCCACATCAAGCACCGCAAACATGCCGGGCAACAGCCCGTCCACCTCCAGCAACCGGGCACGCAACAACACGTTGCGGGTATTGGCATCTATCCGTGCGCCGCGGCCTGCGGCATCTTTAGCACCGTGCATGAGGCAGGAGTATTTCACCA
>JANQMF010000046.1 GCA_028280225.1 Pseudomonadales bacterium
GGAAAGTGTATTTGGCTTATTGGGTCCGGCAGTCAGCCGGGAGAAAATGGATGGCGCAGTGGACTGGGGGTTTATTGCAGCCAGTTTTGGCCTGGGGACCTTGTTGGGTGGATTGGCGGCCATCAAAATTGAGCCGCGGCATCCCATGTTATTTGCCACCCTGTGTGTCTTCTTTTTTGCCGGGGTGCCCCTGGCGCTGGCCCTTAATGCACCTTTGGCCGTTGTTATCGTTTTTGCCTGCGTTAATGGCTTTGCCGGCCAGATATTTGCGGTGCTGTGGTATACAACGCTGCAGCGGAAAATTCCCAGTCATATGTTGTCCAGGGTCAGTGCTTATGACCATTTGGGTTCAATTGCACTGGCGCCGCTGGGGATTGTTGTCGCCGGGTATCTTTACGAAACGGCCGGCGGGTTTGTCACGCTGATGGGTGCGGCTGCCCTGGTGATCGTGCCGACGATGCTGGTTTTGTGTGTTAAAGATGTACGCAGGATGACACCGGGCAATATCTACTAACCCGCGCTTTTGGCGTATAGTGGGAAAGACGAGCGGCTGGAGGCGTGGGATGAACTTGGAAAAGGTGGTTTTCGGGTTTTTTATCGTATTGGCCCTGACGTTGAACGTGGCCTTTGTGATGGGAGATATCGGCAGTGCAGCCCATCACAGCATCTGGCTGCTATTTGCCGCGGTAGTGGTCAATTTGATTGCCACCATCCTCAAATTTGGTGATCGCTCTCAGGTTGGGGCCCTGTTGCTGGCCACCGCTCTGGTTGCTGATCTGCAATTGCTGGCGTCAGCCCTGATTTGGACATTTGCGGATACGGCAGCCGGTGTGCCGGTTGCCACGATCACCACCATTGTCTCGCTGGCTTATGGTGCCTTGGCTGCTAACGTGGTGTCGGTCACCTTGTTGGTCAGCGAATCCTTGATGGCAGGCAGATAATTATGGCCAAGGGCTCTGATCTTGATCGAGTCACAGCCATTGTTCTGCGGGAGATGCGCCTGCCCCTGATCGTGCTGCTTGGGGTAAACGCGCTGGGTATTACCGTAATGGTGCTGATTCCCGGGTTAGACGGCCAACCCATGAGCATATTTCATGCCTTCTACTTCGTCACCTACACGGCAACAACAACGGGCTTTGGCGAATTGCCCCGGGAATTCAGTGATGCTCAGCGGTTGTGGGCAACGGTTTGTTTGTACATGAGTGTTGTGGCCTGGGTGTATGCCATTGGGACCATTATCCGGCTGGTCCAGAATCCGCACTTTACCCTGGCCCTGGCCCAAAGCCGGTTTGCCAGATCGGTGGCCCGCTTAAGAGAACCGTTTTATATTATATGCGGATTTGGCGATACAGGCAGTTTGTTGGCGCGTGGGCTGAGTGATCATGATATGAGCGCGGTAATTATCGATTCCGATGTTGAGCGTATAAAGGCTCTGGGTTTGCGCGACTATCGGGTACCCATGCCCGGATTGGAAGGGGATGCCAGCGTACCCAAGAATTTGAAGGATGCCGGGCTGGACCGGGACAACTGCCGGGGGGTGGTATTGTTAACCGGGGACGATGACGTCAACTTGAAAATTGCCGTGATGACGCGCCTGCTCAACCCCAATGCTGAAGTGATTTGTCGCTCGACCAGCCGCGCTCATGATGAAGAGCTGGAAGGCTTGGGCTCTGTGGTATTAACGGATCCGTTTGAAACCTTTGCCAAAGAGCTTGGGTTTGCGTTGTATCAGCCACCTCTGCACACGCTGGATGAGTGGCTGGTGGGTGCCCACGGTGTCAGCTTGTCCAAACTTGTTTCTTACCCCCGGGGACGCTGGATATTGTGCGGTTACGGCAAGATGGGCCGCTGGCTCTTTCAGTCCTTGAGCGACTGGGGGGTGGAGACGATTGTGGTTGACCCCAATGTAGATAAGGCACCGGAGGTCTCACAGGGGGTTTGTGGCCTGGCTACCCGGGCCAACCTCACCCAGGCGGGGATTACAGAAGCCGCGGGGGTGATTGCCGCGACAAACAGTGATGCGGACAACCTGGCCATTCTACTCACCGCGCGCAGCCTGAATCAGCAGGCGCAACTCATTGTCCGGCAGAACAGTCATGAAAACGAACTGGCATTTAGCGCCGCATCGGCTAACTTGATCATGCAACCCAGCCTGGTCACCGCGCGCCGTATTCTGTTGCGGCTGATATCCCCCCTAATACAAGAATTGTTGGATTATCTGGAGCAGCACCCGCAACAACTTGCGGATGAGGTGCTTCCACGGTTGCGTGATGCAATTGGTCAACCCAATCCTGCGTTGTGGACCATCCGGGCTAATGGTGTGGGGGCGAAGGGTTTGTGGTCCTATATGCAGTCGAATGGCGTTACGCTGAGAGACATCTTCCGGGATAGCAGAGACCGCAGCCGGTCTATAAGCGCAGTGCCGTTGTTGCTGAAAAGGGGCGCGCAACGTTGGGTGATGCCGGATCTGGATATGCCACTAACCCTACATGATGAAATCCTGGTGTGCAGCACCGCTCGTGCCAAAGTGCGCCACAACCAAACCCTGGCGGATGCGTATGCCCTGCACTACCTGGTGACCGGTGAAGAAGAAGCCAGAGGCTGGATACTTCGCTGGCGCAACGCAAGTCCCTGAAGCGCCTTGAGATTCTGTGCTGCGTTGTTGAGAAAAGAGGGCCAAAATGAAGAAGCCCTGGAAATTTCCAGGGCTTCAAGTCGCAAACTAACCGATGTTGGAGGGCAGCTAGCAACGACTCAGAATAGAATAACATGGGTTGCGAAATTCACCAACGTTTTGTTTAAGCGAATAACAAACAAGCGTGACGGTTTTTTCTTTTTCCGGCAGATTGTAAATTCAGTCTAGGTTCATACCTGTCTGCCAAGTTATCGCGTTACCAGCCTCGAACACACCCAGATATAAGGAATGTGAGAATGAAGTCAGTCAACATTTGTCCAAGCGCCAAGCTGCGGCTTAATCCCGGTGCCCTGAAACTCTTTGCCTCAGAGTGGAGGCTAAGGTGGGTGGGGTTAAAGCGGGTGGGGCTGCTTGCTGTCAGCCTGTTCTGGCTTGGCGGCTGCTCTGCCATGCAGGGTGTTAACGTTGGGGCCAGTGTCCCTATTGGGGGGTTGGTCAATGTGGGGGCCAACACGACCATTGGTGATGGCAAGAAGACCACGCCTCAGCCCAAGCAGGAGGAGGGTGAAAAAGAGGATGAGGAAACGTCCGAGAGCAATTAGGCGGCGTTGTCAATTTGGGGGGAAGTTATTCAGTATATGAATAAACAGGATCTTGAACAGAACAAAGCAAATGCCCGCGCGTTTTACGATTTGATGTTCAATGGTTGCCAGCCCCGGCAAGCGGTTGAACAATATGTTGGACGCGAATATATCCAACACAATCCCGAGGTAGGTGATGGCAAGGATGCCTTTATTGCTTACTTTGAACGCATGGCTGAGGAATATCCCGGCAAAAAAGTCACATTCAAGCGCACCTTTGCGGAAGATGATTATGTCATTCTTCACTGCTTGCAGGAGTGGCCGGGTGATCAGAACTATGCGGGTATCGACCTATTCCGCTTCGACAGCCAGGGCAAAATTGTTGAACATTGGGACGTGCTGCAAGTGATACCCGCCACATCGAAAAACAACAACACCATGTTCTAGGGTGCCTGTCCTGTGGATTTTCATCCGAGGACGGACAGGCTTATATTGCTGGCGGCCGGCTTTTAAACCGCTGACTAACAATACGATTAAGCTGTCATGGAGCGTAGCATCCAGGCGGTTTTTTCGTGTATACGCAAGCGATCAGAAATTAATGCTGCGGAAGATTCATCATCTGCGGCTTGCGCCCTGGCCAAGACCCCCCGGGCGGTTTTCACCACCTGTTCCTGGGCTTGGGCGAGAATGCGCACCATGTCGTTTGCAGTGGGCACACCCTCCTCTTCTGCAACGCTTGTGAGCATGGAAAACTCGCGGTAGGTGCCGGGCGCATGGGCACCCAGGGTGCGTATGCGTTCCGCAATCTCGTCGACGGCAACCGCCAATTCGGTATATTGCTCTTCGAACATGAGGTGCAACTCCCGAAACTGCGGGCCGGTCACATTCCAGTGGAAGTTATGGGTCTGCAAATACAGCGTATAACTATCTGCCAGGAGGTGTTTCAACATTTCAGCAACCTCCTGACGGTCCTGTTCGCTAATGCCAATATCTATGTTTTGCATGGTATTGATCTCCCTTATGGGTAAGTGATGGACATACTCTATGCAGGCTATATCGATAAATAAAATCGATTATATATATAAAATTGATAGTAAATAACTATATAAGCGGTTGTTTTTCGAATGGCGGGAGCACATTCCTGGATATTCAGCTTCCTATGCCTGGAAGAATACCCAAGAATTTAGCCAATCTTGGTTTACGGTGCTGAACATGAAACTGGGTGACAAACTTAGAACATTGCGGGAACTGCAGGGTTGGACCCAACCCCAGGCGGCGGAAAATATTGGTATTGAGCAGTCTTACCTCTCCAAGCTGGAGAATGATCGGTCGGTGCCTTCGTTGGAGGTATTTCGGCGCATTCTGACCTCTTATGGGACAAATGTTGTGGAGATTATGGATGACATTGACCCCGGTGATTTTGACCACCTCACTCAGATTACCGATGTAGCGGATTTTCTGGACAATCGAAAGCGCACACGGCAAGCCCGGTTGCGGCGGCGTACTTCTGTGCAAACCGTGCTGGTGGCCGTGGGCGCCGGCTTTATCTATGCGGGTGTGGCGGATTTGTTTTTTCCTGAGGCAGCATTGTCGGGCACTACCTGGCAAAATCAGGCGGTGACCTTTTTGGGGATTGTTGCGCTGGTTTATGGTTTTCTGGGCCTGCTGATCAGCGCGGCAAAAAACGAGCGGGGTGGTGCGTGAATAAGTGGCTTTGGCTGCCCGGTGTATTGGCTGTACTTGTGGTGATTGGCCACTTCGGCCTGCGCCTGCTTGATGGCCCCTTAGGTCCTCTCCCTGGCGGGCCGCTTACCAGTGGAGATTGGGTGGAGACCAAGGACGTGGATTGGCTGGCGCAAACCCACGGCAAAATTCTCACTCAAGAGCATCCGTACTTTGTTGAACTGGAGTTGGTGGATGCGGGTACCTCAAGAACCACGGGGATTTTATTTCTGGAGGATGCGGTTTATATACCCTGTGACCTGGGCTTCGGTTGGGCACGCTTTTCCGGCCCGCAACGCTGGATATTACAATTCATCTACATCTTTAAAAACTGGCACCGGAAAATTGCGCAAGACAGCCGGGTTGTGCTGCGCATGGAGGGGAGACGTTATGCCAGGCGGGCAGTTCGGGTGACCGACCCCGGGATGATTGAGGCCTTGCGTATTCAGCTTGAAGTCCATACCCAGCGTTGGCTGGCGCCGGAACCCCTGGCACCAAGGCCCACGCGAGGCCCCAGGGATATCTGGTTTTTCCGGCTGGACTAAGTGGTGAAAGGTATTATGCCCGGGTTGGGAACATCTTGGCGCAAGCGTGGTGGAGTACACTTTTTCATCACGAGTCTGACATGGCTTGGGTTAATGCTCAGCGGTTGCGCAAAAAATTACCGGTGCCCTGAAGCGGCGGATTCGTATGACCGGGCGGTGTGTGGCTTCAGCGGCCCCCTGCAGTGTGTTCGCGCACCTTGTCCAAAATATGACCGCAAGACCTATGACAATTCTGCTCTGGCTTGTGAGGATTCAGCCTACTTCCGCAAGGGTGCCTGTACCGAGGAGGGTCCGGTTTACGGGTACTTTGATCAGCGCCTCATCGACAATGTTGAGTGATTTCTTCCATAGATAAATTGTCGATAGACAGATTCTATCAAATTAAGTTAAATAATCGATTATATTTTTGCTATGTGATTTCTTAGGCTTTGCACAGATTGAGCCGGAAGCCAAACCGGCCTGACCAAGTGCAAACCAGGAGAATCAAAATGAATCATCGCCAGGAGGGTCAATCCGTACCTCAAGTTAACTTCCGCACTCGAAATATCGATGCGTGGCAGGACATCAGCACAGACGAGGTTTTTGCCGATAAAACCGTGGCTGTGTTTTCTCTGCCGGGGGCGTTTACACCAACGTGCTCCTCCTCCCATGTCCCCCGCTACAACCAGTTAGCCGATGTGTTTAAGGCCCACGGCGTAGATGACATTGTGTGTCTTTCGGTGAACGATGCCTTTGTTATGAACGAATGGCAAAGTCAGCAACAGGCCTGGAATATCCGTTTTCTACCCGATGGCAACGGCGAATTCACCGAGCAGATGGGTATGCTTGTGGACAAAGAAGACTTGGGATTTGGCCGCCGGTCCTGGCGTTATTCCATGCTGGTAAAAAACGGCGTCATCGAGAAGCTCTTTGTGGAAAACGAAGAGCCCGGTGATCCTTATTCGGTATCTGACGCGGATACTATGTTGGAGTATCTGGCACCGGAAGCACCGAAGCCGCTGGATGCCACCGTATTTACCCGCAAGGGCTGCGCATTCTGCAGCCAGGCGAAAAAAGCCCTGGACGTGGCGGGCATTCCTTATGAGGAACTGGTCCTGCATGAAGATTTTACGGATCGATCTTTGCGGGCCGTTGCGGGCAGGGCCACCTTCCCACAGGTTTTTATCAGCGGTGAACATATTGGCGGTGCGGAAGATCTCGATCGCTGGTTGCGTGGCCGCCAGGCTGCTTGAGGTTACAGGCACAAAAAAACGGAGGTCTTTGACCTAAGTCGAGGACCTCCGTTTTTCTTGCCGCTCGTTTGGGGTAAGTCTTATACCTTAACGAAGTGGTCCCAA
>JANQMF010000059.1 GCA_028280225.1 Pseudomonadales bacterium
CCGGCAAATCTGCCCGAATGGTGTTAGGCGTTCCGAAATTTCATCATTTGTGCCCGGTGGAACGGCACTCACCACACTTGCCAACAGTACAACCACGACAGTCAAAACGGCACTTCGCTTCAAGGTTTTCTCCTCTACTCTTGATGTGACACATCCACAAGTGCTTTAAGGCCAACGGTGGCCGGCGTAGATGTGCAAAACGAATCGGCGCGGGATTATAGCGCTAGGCGGACGTGGCGTCGAACAACTCTCGCCCAATTAACATCCGGCGAATTTCACTGGTTCCTGCGCCAATCTCATAAAGTTTGGCATCCCGCAGCAGCCGGCCGGTGGCAAATTCATTGATATAGCCATTGCCACCCAATATCTGTACCGCCGCAAGAGCCATCTGTGTGGCCTGTTCCGCCGCAAATAAGATACAGCCGGCAGCGTCAAACCGGGTGGCCTGATCCGCATCACACGCCCTGGCCACGGCGTAAACATACGCCCGGGCAGCATTCATCTGTGTATACATATCCGCAATCTTGCCCTGGATAAGCTGAAATTCCCCAATCGGCTGACCAAACTGTTCGCGATCATGGACATAGGGCATGACCACGTCCAGGCAACTGCGCATGATCCCCAAGGGGCCTCCGGCTAATACCACCCGTTCATAATCCAGGCCGCTCATCAGGATTTTTACCCCCTGACCCACCTGACCCAGAACCTGGGTTTTGGGTACCCTGCAATCCTCAAAAATGAGTTCTGCGGTATCCGAACCACGCATCCCCAGCTTGTCCAGCTTTTGCCCGGTACTGAACCCGGCCATCTCCTTTTCTATGAGAAAGGCGGTGATCCCCTTTGAACCGGCATCCGGGTCCACGGTGGCGTACACCACCAGAACATCTGCCCCCGGACCGTTGGTAATCCACATTTTGTTGCCGTTTAGAACGTAATTATCCCCGTCCTCTACCGCCCGCAATTTGAGGCTGACCACATCTGACCCGGCATTAGGCTCGCTCATTGCCAGCGCCCCCAAATAATCACCGGATACCAGTTTAGGCAGGTACGCCTGCTTTTGTTCTTCGTTACCAAAGCGGCGAATTTGATTGGCACACAAATTAGAATGAGCACCATAGGACAAACCTACCGATGCCGAGGCGCGGCTGATCTCTTCCATCACCACGGTGTGCGCCAGATAACCCAGAGCCACACCGCCGTACTGTTCCTCCACAGTTAACCCATGGACGCCTAACTCGCCCAACTTTACCCACAGATCCCGGGGAAACTGATTCTCTTTATCAATCTCAGCAGCTCGTGGGAGTATCTCCTGTTGCGCAAACTTAGCCACACTCTCGCGCAGCATGTCGACGGTATCCCCCAAGCCAAAATCAAAGTCCGGTAGGCTACTCATGCATCCCCCATTAAACATCCCCCATTAAATCCCGCAAAGCCCGGCGCCAAACCAAGACCCGGAGCATGCAAACCCCGGCATCATAGCAGCAGCGGTGAGATTTACGCAGCCTGTTGATGAGGGTCGAATACACGCACCGGGCTCGGCGGGCGGTGGAACTCCGCCAACAACCGCTGTTCTTCGGCCAGTGCTTTTTTCAGCTTCGCCTCTTTAACATGACCAAAGCCCAATACCTGCTGAGGCAGCCGCGCCAATGCCACTGCAATGGGCAGATTCTGAGGGGTGATACGGGGCAAAATCTCTTGCAGCAGCGCTTCATAATGCGTCTGTACAAAGCGGTTGCGCCGATGCTCCGCAGTAAAGCGGAAAAGGTTCAGGGGCGTATTGCGCAAGCACTTGAGACGACTCAACAGCACAAACCCCCAATACATCCAACGCCCAAAACGCCTTTTTTTGCGGCCAAGCAGGGGCGGCGCCAACAGGTAGCGGGTTTTTGCGCCGGGTGCAAACTGGTGTTTCAGTTCTTCCTGAAATTCCGGCAGCAGGTGTAAACGGGCAACTTCGTATTCGTCCTTGGGCGTCAGCACCTTGGCGTAACTTTCCGCCACCGCCCTGGCGAGTTGCTCACTACCTCTGATCATCTGCCCTTCCAGATCAGCCACCTGATTGACTTTGGCGCGATAATTTGCGGCCAGGGTTTTATCTCCATAAGCCCGCAGATGATCAGCCATGTTGTTGACCAGAGTGGTCAAGTCACCGGCCAAAGGTGCAGTCCGTGCGGGTATTGTGTTGCCGTGAAGGCCGTCAAGAGCATCCGGGTTGGCCGCAGCTATGCGGCCCAGATTAAAGGCCAGCAAATTTTCTTCCACGGCAACCGCGTTAACCCGAAAGGCCATCTCCACGCTGGCCAGCGAGA
>JANQMF010000086.1 GCA_028280225.1 Pseudomonadales bacterium
GCTTGCTCTCCGTCCCGCGTTTGCAGTTCGATCCAATTAAACTCTCCGTGCTTGGTCATACCCACTCCGTCGACTAACTTCTGGAGGCCAAGTGTAAATAATTCGCGATTCGCGCCCATACGGAATACCCGAGGGGCTTCTATAGTCCCGCAGAATATCTGGCACCGATTCGAAACAAACGGCGTGAAAATTCTGACCATAACCCCACAACCCACAGATCATTATTCTGGCGATGTCCCAGAGGAATAGAAATGTCGGCAACGGATCGATTGCGACCATTTCCATGAAATCGCCGCATCGGCTGCCTTCCTGGGAAAGATCAACCGGGTTTGCGATCAGTTGCGCGATACGCTGAAGATCATCTCTCTCGATGAATTGGGGTTAAAAGTAGTGCAATCCCAATCTCCGAATACGTCTATGAGCACTAGATCTGCTTTCGAGATTAGCCCTTCTACCGTGTGCATCGACGGAAATCGAATGGTGCTGACAGACCTTAGAGATTCTGTTCCAAACTCATAAGAGTGCTCGAACGTCATCAAATCTCCGTCGAGTTGCAGAACGTTTGTTGACATTGTGAACCTACTGGCCTGGTACTCGATCACCGAGGATAAGCCTTGCCACTCTCGTTTCCAGTCCATGTGGGGGTTTCTGGACTCGAATACAAATGTTCCGTCCGGCTTTAACAGGGTGCGTATGTTGTTTAACAGCTGCGATACATCTTGGTCGTTTAGAAGACACTGGAATGCATGACCTGTCATCAAAATCAGATCATATTTTCGATTGCAGACGAAACTCTGACCGTTGGACTTAACCCAAGTGACGAGATGGCCGTTCGGTTTTTTCTTAGCTTGCTCAAGCATTGCCTCGGCAGGATCAACGCCCACCACGCTGTGCCCGCGAGCCGCGTAAGCGCAGCACAAAAGGCCCGTTCCGCACCCAAGATCAAGTATGTCAAGATTCGAAGCTGACGCGAGGGATAGATAAAAATCACTGTCTTTGGCCCAGCCCGAAGTGGCGTCGTAAACGGCAGCAAGTGTCGGATGTTCGTACAAGCTATCTTGTGATGTTTCTATCATCCCAAGATTCTAATGAATGGGTCGATGGTCTGTCAGTGGCCAAAAGTGTGAGTAGTGAGCTGTCGATTTCGGATTGGTCTTTGATCCGCTGTTTTCGAAATGCGGTTTTCGGCTGGGTGCCAACCCGCCGCCTAACAGTCGTCCCCAACCTGGGCAAAATAATCCTCCAGGCGTTTGCCGGCTTCGTCGGGGTACACGGTAGTCAAACTGCGGGCTTCGACAATGCGATCCACCCGAAAATTGCGGAAATCCTGGCGCAGTTCACACCAGGCGCCCACCGCCCAGGAATAACCCCAGTACAGCAAGGTCAGGGGCCAGACGATGCGTTCGGTCGGCTCACCCGCCGCGTCGGAATAAGACAAATACAGGCGGCGGCGGTCGTTAATGGCGTCGCGGACCTCGCCTAAACGCTGGGTGGTGTGTTCCGATTGAAAGCTGGCCATTTCCGGGACAACCACGGTGTTTGCCGTGAGTTCGCCGCGTAAATTTTCGGGCAAAACAGCGTCAATTTTATCGAGAATACGTTCCGCGCCGGCGGCCAGGGCGTGATCACCCCAGCGTTTGGCCACCTGGGCACCAAAGATAAGCGCCTGCAGTTCATTCTGGTCGAACATCATGGGTGGTACCTGATAACCCCGGTGCAGGCGATAACCCACCCCGGCTTCACCATCGATGGGCACCCCGGATTCCATCAGGTTTTGAATATCCCGGTAAATGGTCCGCTCGCTGACCTCCAACTTCTCGGCCAGGGCCTGGGCGGTAATGACCCGCCCCCGGCCCAGTTGCAGGACAATCTGAAATAGTCTGTCAGCAGGTCTCATGGCCCGCATAGTAACAGCAAAAAAGCCCTGTGCATCGTCCCTACTGACAACCCGTTGTCAGTAATGATTGGAAAAATCCGCAAATTACGGGGTTTTCTGATCTCTTCCTGACACCACGTTGTCAGTAGGTGGCGGTTATGCTGTCACCATCGCAGCAGCCACTACCAGGAGCCTGATGATGGAACGTCTTCCCCAAACACTTCGCCATTGGCTGGTTTCGTTTAATGCCGCGGCCCAGCGCAGGCAGTTGCGCCGGGTCAGAATGTGGGGAGATACCCCCAACCAGAGGGTGTTTCAGCAATTGCAGCACTGTGCCACCCAGGCAAGCCTGAGTACCCAGCATGGCCTGGGTACCCAGCCTGGCCTGGATGATGGATCAGTCAAGAAGGAAGATCGTTGCGGTACTTTCTGCCCTGATAGTCCGGCTCAAGCAATCGCCGGGGGTGTTGGCCGTCAACATAGCCCATAAAACCCGGATCAATGACATTGTAGCCCAGCATGCTCTGAATCCGGGGGCTATAACCCTTAGCCAACTCTCCAGGCACCGCCAGGACCATATTTTCTATCTGGCGCAATCCGGGGGCGCAGTATTGGGGGGTGATGGCCAGGCGTTTGGTCGAGCTGCGGTTAGCCCCGCCCCGGTGCAGCAAGGTGCCCTGGAAAACCAGCACCGAACCCGCGGGCATGATTACCTGGTGAATATCCGCGTCGGTGGGTTGGCGCTGGTCATCCCACAGGTGGCTGCCCGGCACAATTTCGGTTGCACCGTTTTCCTGGGTAAAGTCATCAAAGGCCCAAATGGTGCTCATACCAAAGGCTTTACGGGGTTTGGGAATCCCCAGGCCACCGGCGCCGTCGTCAATGTGCCAGGGTTGTGGGGTTTCTCCGGGATGTACATTTATGGCCAGGGCAGCGGACAGCAGATAGTTTTTTGGCAGACACTGATCCAGCAGGGCCAGAACATCGGGATGCTCGATCAACCGCGCCATGGATGGTGACTTTGCCAGCAGGGCGTAAACCCTTTCCGTTGCATGGCCCTCAAAGTTATTCCGCCCCATAAGCTTTTGTTGAAAATACGGTTCAAGCTCATCACGTATTTGCGCCATGAGGCTGGGGCTGATCAAGCGTTGCAGAATGGTATATCCCTGTTTTTCCAACGCCTTAAGGTGAATGTCTATGTCAAAGGCCATCATAGTCCCCTGGGGTATGCCGGATAGATATTCACGCTTTGCACCGGGTGAAGTCAATTGGTGATGTTGAGAGCATCGATGGCGGGAATCAATTTTTCAACCATCAACCGGGTCTGGGCCAGCATTTCCTCCGTACCCGATGCAATGGGGCGTAAAATAAACTTGTGTACCCCTGCATCCCGGAACTCATGCACCAGAGCCATCATGTCTTCCACACCCCCCACGGCGGTGAAGCCGCTGGGTTCGCGTCCCAGACGTTTTGTCAGCAGGCTGTTGTACCGCTGCACAATGGGCTCATCCGGGCGGCCGAAGCGGAAGCTGAATCCGGCCCCAAAGTGATCGTCGTCTATTTTGCGATTGAGTTCTGCCGCGCGCTTTTTGATGGCGCTGATCACGGGTTTTACATCAGCCGCATTCTCTATGCCCGCCTGCCAGCCGGTACCCCAGGTAGCGGTCCGTTCTATGGCTTTGGCAGCAGATCCCCCAACCCATAACGGCAAGGGGTTTTGGACGGGTTTGGGTGCAATGGTGGCCTCGTCCAGCTGATAATAGTCACCGCTGAAAGATACCCGGTCTTCGCGCCACAGCCGGGACATGATTTCCAACCCCTCGTCCGTGCGTTTGCCGCGGCCCCGGGTTGGTGTTCCGGTGGCGCTGAAATCTTTAGACAGGGCGCTGCCCACACCAAAGGCGGGTAACAGGCGGCCTTCGCTGAGCACATCGATGGTGGCACATTGTTTTGCCGTCAGCACCGGGTTGCGCAGGCCCAGACTGGCGACATTCATGCCGAACTTCAGCCTTTTGGAACCGCCGGCCAGCGCGGCCATGACACTCATGGTTTCCAGATTGGGGACAGGGTCGATAATGCGGTCACTCTGCCAGATTGAATCGACCCCGCCGTTGTCACAAAGGTCCACCCAGCGCCAGAATCCGCGTGCGTCATCAAAAGTGAAATTTGCAATACCAATACCCGCACCAATTCCCATTTATCTAGCCTCCTTTATTTGTATGGCGTGTTGTTTGTCTATCATATCGCGCAGTTGGTCACCCAGGGTATTACAAGCCCAAACGGTTATCCCCAGGGTAGCCGCCGGATAGATGATCAGCCAGGGTGACGATTCCATGGTTTGCACACCATCCGCCACCAGCACCCCCCAACTGGTATCCGGCTCCTGCACCCCCAGGCCTAAAAAACTGATAAAACTTTCGGCCAAAATGACGCCGGGAATGGCCAGGGTGGCGTAGACGATGACCGGCCCGGACACATTGGGCAGAATATGGCGCAAGATGATCCGCCCAGGGCTTGCGCCCATGGTTTTTGCGGCATCGATAAAGGCGGAATTACGAATACTCAGGGTTTGACCCCGCACAATGCGGGCAATATCCAACCAGAAGAATGCGCCCAAGGCGGCAAACAGCAAGTATTGATTGCGGCCAAAAACAACCACCAGCAGTATAACAATGAGTATCAGTGGCAAACTATAAAGCGCATCCACAACACGCATCATGATCTGATCGGTCATGCCTCCGCTGTACCCGGCAATAATGCCCCAGGGCACGCCAATACAAAGACTGACACATATCGCAATCAGGGCAACGGCAAGAGACACCCGGGCGCCGTACATGGTGCGCACAAAAAGATCCCGGCCCACAAGATCGGTGCCAAACCAGTGGCCCGCGGAGGGGGGTGCCTGGATGGCACTCCAGTCCATATCCTCGGGGCCCCAGGCGGAAAAGCCGGGGCCAAAAACCGCAGCGGCAACAATGACAACCAGCAGGGTCAGGGCCAGCCAGAATATCTTCATGGACTAACCCACGCGCAGTCTTGGATCCAACCAGCCATAAGTCAGATCCACAAGCAGATTAAAGGTCAAAATAGCCAGGCTGTAGACCACCACAACCCCCATCACCAGGGTATAGTCCCGGGCCAGGGCCCCCTGTACAAAATAGCGGCCGATGCCGGGCAGGTCGAAGATCTGTTCAACCACAACAGAACCGGTCACCAGGCCTGCCGCGGTGGGGCCAAGAAAGGAGATCACCGGAAGCGCTGCCAGGGGCAGGGTGTGGCGCAGAATTATGCGGGTTTCGTTTAACCCCTTGGCCCGGGCAGTGGTGATGTGAGGTTGAGTTTGTGCTTCCACCATGCTGCCGCGGATCAGGCGTGCAATCGCTGCGGTATAGGGCAGAGCCAAGGCTGTTACCGGTAGCACAAAGTGTTGTACAGACCCGATCCCACCAGCGGGGAGCCAGCTCAGGGTTACGGCAAATACCAGCACTAACAAGGGGGCAACAATGATTGTGGGTATGGCCAGAGAAATATTGTTTACCGCCATCAGCAAAATATCTGCCGCAGAACCCGGTTGTCGGGCGGCAGCAATGCCAATGACCATGCCCAGGGCAACAGCCACAACCAGAGCGCTTAATCCCAGCCGCAGACTGGTGGGCAGGCCAAGCCGGATCAAGTCGTTAACTGAAAAGTCTTTTTGTCTGAACGAGGGCCCCAGGTCACCCTGCACCAGCCGGCCGAGATAACGGATATATTGATGATGCAGGGGGGCATCCAGATGGTAGACGGCCTTTAAATTGGCTTCGATCTCCGGCGGCAGGGCTCGCTCACCATCGAATGGGCCGCCGGGTGCCAGGCGCAGCAAAAAGAATACCGCGGTCACCACAAATAAAAGGGTGATCAGGGCAAAGAGGCTGCGCTCAGCGAGATAACCGGACATTAACGTTGTGGTTTAGCGCAAGCTGATCCTGCCACGATAGATAACGGCTGGGGTGAATATCCCGTCCGTTTTCCACCCACCCCTTAAGTTTTGGCGAAACCAGGCGGCGCACGGTGACAGTGTATAGCGGGATGACCGGGTAATGGTGGACCACCGCAGCCTCGGCGATATGCAGTTGTCTATTTCTTTTTATCAGGTCGGCTTCGCGCTGAGCGGCGCGGATGTGGTTGTCAAATTCTTCGTTGGTAAAACGGCCGTAATTGACATTGCCGATATCAGACTTAAGCAGGGTCAAATAGTGTTCGGGATTGTTTTCACCCACCCATCCGGCCCAGGCGACCTGGAAGTTCCCCTGGCGCAGGTCCGCAAAGTGATTCCGCAGTTCGGCTTGTTGCAGAACACCCTGCACGCCGATTTGCCGCCACATACCCAGAACAGCCAGATTGACCTTTTTGCCCTCGATACCCGCAACGTGGCGCAAGACCAGCTTTAAGGGGTTGTTTTGGTCAAAACCGGCTTGTGCCAGGAGCTGTTTTGCGCGGGTAATACGTTGTGCATAAGGCTGGTTGAAATGAGGTATTTTTGCCGGTGTATACCCCTCAATCAGGGTGGGGGCAAAACTGTGGGCGGGCCGGTTTCCCGAACGCAGGACTTTTTCCGTAAGGGTGTGCTGATCCACAGCCAGGGACAATGCCTGGCGCACCCGCACATCGTTGAATGGCGGATGCCGGGTGTTAAAAACCAGATACATCATCGACAGCAGATCGGACATCCTCAAACTGTCCGGGTATTGGCGGCGGGCTGTTTCCAGCTCGCCCGCGGGGAAGGAGCCTATGGCGTGCAGCTCTTTGTTACGAAAACGATTGTAGGCGCTTTGTTCGTTCACCACCGGGTGATACCGCACGTTCCGGATCGGCACCGGCGAGATAAACTCCGGGTTTGCCCTTAAGTGGACAAAGGCGTTGGGTTGCCAGGCCTGCAAGGTGTAAGCGCCGTTGGATACCCAGTTTTCAGGTTTTACCCAGGCATCGCCAACAGCGTCTATCTGATGTGCCGGGACCGGAAAAGCGGTGGGGTAAAGAAGGCGTTCGGCAAGGTAGGGATAGGGTCTGCTCAGGGTCAAAATCAGCCGGTAAGGCCCGTCAGCGGCAACCCCCAGGGCGGATGGCGGCAATTCTCCGCGATTGACTGCCGGGGCGTTGTCTAACATGTACATAAAGTAGGCCAGGGAGGCAGCGGTTTTGGGGTCCAACAGGCGCCTGAAGGAGTAAACAAAATCGTTGGCGGTGAGGGCCTTGCCGTCGGACCACTTCAGATCCCGGCGCAGTTCAAATGTCCAGGTGAGGCCGTCTTTGCTGGTCTGCCACCGCATCGCAGCACCCGGTACAATTTGGCCCGCCGGATTAAAGGTGGTCAAACCCAGAAACAGGTCGTTAAGGAGGGTTTCTTCCAGGCGCAGATTATAGCGGTGAGGATCCAGGGTCTGAGGTTCTCCGGCATTGGCCAGGTGCAGGGTCTGCGCCTGATCGGAAGATGCCCGGGCGGCAGGAACAACGGCAAGGGTCACGGCCCAGCCGATCAGGAGGGTACCTGATAGATACCACATCCATCTAAACGGTCCGCCAAAAAGTGTCATAATCAGGCCTAAACGTCGCCGGCAAATCAGCGCGCACCTTACTAAAAGTACCCTGAGGCTAAAAGTACTCTATGACAGGACAATATGATCTGGTTGCGGACATTGGGGCAACCCATGCCCGTTTCCAGCTTGCCGACCGGGAACGGCTGCTTGAACAGCCGCTGATCCTGAAAACCGCCCAATTTGATTCAGCACAGACTCTGTTGGCACAGGTTCGCCGGGAGCTGGGGGTATCCAGTCTGGGCCGGGTACTGTTTGCCATTGCCGGACCCGCGGATGAGCAGGGTAATATCCGGGTCACTAACACGGGGTTGATGTTTGACCAGGCGGTTTGCCGGCAGATATTGGCCGCACCGACGCGCCTGGTGAATGACTTTTACGCCCTGGCTCATGGTGTTCCCCATTTTGTTAACACCCACCAGCTGGGAGGTGGGGCAGTGATACATGGCAACAAGGCGTTGTTGGGTCCGGGGTCCGGCCTGGGTATGGCGACCCTGGTGCCGGAGTTGTCCGCGCGGCCGGGTTGGCGGGTGGTTGCCTCGGAAGGGGGACATGCCAATTTAGCACCAGCCAGTGCGCTGGAAACCGAGCTGTTGCAATGGTTGATGGCGGAACATAGTCATGTTTGCTGGGAAACGGTGCTGTCCGGGAGCGGCTTACAAAATCTGTATCGCGCGGTTGCCGCAATCTGGGGAACTCAACCCGAAGACTTAACACCCAGTGACATCAGCACACGGGGGCAAACGATGCAGGATCCGGTTTGTCATCAGACGTTAGAGACCTTTTGCAGTCTTCTGGGTAGTGCAGCCGGAAACTTAGCCCTGACGGTTACGGCGGTGGGTGGAGTCTACATTGGCGGCGGTATCTTGCCCCAGATCAAAGAATTTGTGCAGTCCAGCCCCCTGCGCCGCCGCTTTGAAGAGCGTGGGCAAATGTCTGACTATGTGGCCCAGATTCCCATCCTGCTGGTAGCCGATCCCCACCCCGGACTGCTGGGGGCCTTTCACTGTTTACAGGCAGCAGACTAGCCTGTTGATCAAGCGACTTCTAGCGGGCGGTTGATTGGCTGCGGCCGCGATCCTGAATGCCTGCCCGGCGGGCCGCAACCTTTTCCGCCCGCACTTCGTTTTTGGCGTGGATGCGATTTGCCTGATCCTCAATATCCAGTCCCGTGGCCAGGGTATCCGCCCAACCTTCGTCCATAATCCGGCGTATCTCCTTGCGGGTCTGGGGGTCTGTGGACAGAATGTCCCGGGCCAGTTGTTTACAGGTTGGCAGCAGTTGATCCGCGGCAACCACACGATTGACCAGGCCCCAGGCACAGGCCTGGTCAGCTTCAAGGTAATTGCCGGTCAGGGAAAGCTCCTTGGCCCGATTAATGCCGATCAACCGGGGCAGGCGTTGAGACAATCCCCATCCGGGGACCACCCCCACCCGGGCATGGGTGTCGGCAAATTTCGCCTCGGGGCTGGCAATCAGAAAATCGCACATCAGGGCAATTTCAAATCCGCCGGTGATGGCAAAACCGTTAACGGCACCAATTATGGGTTTGTTCACTTGACCGATAACCCGGCCCAAATTCTGGCTGGTCCCGGTCACATCCGGTGTGGTTTCGCCGCCCAGTTCTTTTAAATCCAAACCCACGGTAAAGGCCCGGCCGGCACCGGTGAGAATAATCACCTCAACACTGTCATCTTCACCCAGGCTGGTGAATACCTCGCTGATCCGGCTGCGCAGGGCAGCAGACAGTGCGTTTAACGCTTGTGGACGGTTCAGGGTCACCACGGCCAAGCCGCCGTCGCGCTCCACCAGAACCAGGTCTGCCTGGGATGTACTGTCGGTCACCTATAACCCCCTGTATTTTCTAGCTTTTTGTTCACGCTTTGATGAATTGCCGGGTTTATTGCCCCCACGGACAGGCTACCGGCAGCGCCAGTTTAACATTGCTCGCATAAACACCCAGAAAACGCTAGCATCTATGGGTTTGGTTCGTTAATCAGTCGTGTACACCAGCCTGTTGCTAAGGGGGGACTGTGCGTCTGGCGGATGTCATTGTCAGTTACAGTCTGCAAATCAATAATCGTTGTTTGCGTTATCTTGCCGAATGTGAGGCCAACGGGCCCGTGGTTGGGGATAACAAAGGTGATCCGGGGGAAGATGAGCTGCAAAGCGCAGCCATAGCCGGGGCCAAGCCTGAGCCTTTACAGGCTGAAATGCACACGGTGTATGCCGAAAGCCTGCTGGCCAGAGATAGCCGGCGGTTGTCCAGTATGTGGCAACTGATTGGGCTGGAGGATCCCGGGCTTAAACCTCATGTGCAAAAACTCAGCGACGTCTCCAAAAAAATTGCGGAGGTGGCATCCGCCCAGCGGCTGGCCATGCGTCTGGCTTCATTGGCTCAGGATGAAGACGACGCGAAGGCCATGTTACGGATGGCGCGCCAGATGCCTGCTGATGAGTTGCCGGGATGGGGCGTTTTGAACGAACTTTTTGCGGCGGACAGTCATTTTTGGCGTCAGCCTGAGTATTTCAGTCACCTGGATGATGAACAGCTGGTGAAAAGGGTGGCGCGCAGTTACCGCAAGGCTTACCGGCTGGGCAGAGAATTGCGGGAACTTAACTCGAACGGCCGCAAATATGATTGGTTGAGCAAGCGGCACCATAAGTTGCTGTTCTGGACACAAGCGTGTGCACACCAGATGGAACTTCTGCGGCGTGGACTGTCAGAAAAGAACAAAGCCCAGCTGTGGTACATGGACAAGTTGGCGGATACGTTACGCATGCGGGCGGGGTTGGCTGATCTGCTGACCCGGGCGGATGAGATTGGCCTTGGTGAGCTTGGCACGGGTGAATTGCGTGCAGCCAAACTCCGCCAGCCGGATGGCAGGAAAAAGTCCGGCAAGCTGCACAACGATGCGCAACAGGCACGCCTGTATGTATTTGAACAAATTGCCAAAATGGACAAGCGCACTTTGCGGTTGATCGACAACTGCCTGTTGGTTAAACCCAAAAAGTTTGCGGCTTTGTTAGACGCATGTGTTGCCGGTCTTGTGGTAGATAAGATTCGTCTTACGGCGCCTGGGGGAAACCCGGATGCCGGACAACAATCGGCATGATCAGTACATGATCAATGGTTGAATGATCAACAGGTGGCCATTCAGGACATAATAATTGAACAAATACGCTAACCGGGAACGTTTTATGCCTCTTAAGTGGATACGAATGAAATGGCTGCAAACCGCAGCCGCGGCCGCTGTCCTTGCCCTGGCAGCCAGTACCTTTGCGGATGACTATGTTGACCAGTGGGGACCTGCGGTGGGTACTATGCTGCCGGGTATCAATGCCGCGGATCATAGCGGTACCGTGCAAAATCTGGCCAGCCTGACCGGCAATCAGGGACTGCTGCTGTTTCTTAACCGTTCAGCGGACTGGTGACCCTTCTGCAAACACCAGTTCGTGCAACTGGAGGAATGGAGAAGTCAGTTCGAGGCCATGGGGGTTAACGTTGCGGGGATGACCTACGACGGCTTGGATATCCTGAACGCCTTTCATAGTGAACAAAATCTGGGTTATCCGCTGTTGCGGGATGAAAATGCGGTTCATGTGAATGCCTGGGGTGTGCGTAACGAAGATTATGAAGAAGGCCATCAGGCTTATGGCATACCCCACCCCGGGATATTGCTGATCAGCGCGGATGGCCGGTTGATCGCCAAGTATGCGATTGCCGGGTATCGCCGCAGACCGCCTTTTGATGCACTGCTTGAGGATGTAAAGAACAAACTCAACTAGCAGTCTGCTTAAAGTGCACTGCTGGCTTCCCGCCGGGGTCAGCTTCCGGCGGGATGTCTGGAGATTCCCGCAGCCTGGTGGTGGGGTGAAAAACTATTTATCGACTAGGTTTTCAACAGATGCGGGCGCTGTTGATTTACCAGTGGCTCATGGATTAAATGCGCAGCACATGGTTATGAACATCTACAAATGTGGGCTGCTGGCTTTGCTTGTTGGGCTGGTCAGTGGCTGTGCCAGTCTGGTCGGCTCGGTGACCCGGGGATTTGCGGAAGATTTGTCCACAGCGATCCTGGACAATCAGGACATCGCCATGGTCCGCGATGGCGCGCCAGCCTACCTGATCCTGATTGACAGTATGGTCGCCCGCTCTCCGGATGATGCCTTTATGCTGCAACAGTCGGCCACCTTACACTCGGCTTATGCGGCAGCCTTTGTTGCGGACGAAAACCGGGCCAGGTTGTTACATACCAAGGCCCGCGCTCAGGCCCTGGAAGCAGCCTGTTTAAGTTTGCAAGATGGCTGTGATTTAAACCGCCGCCCCTATAAAGAGTTTGCCCAATGGGTACAAGCCAGACAGGTTAAGGATGTGCCCATCATGTACACCCTGGCCACGGCCTGGACCGGTTGGATTCAAAGCCACAGCGATGACTTTTCTGCCATTGCCGATCTTGCCCGGGTCAAGGCCCTGATGGTGCGCACCAGCGAATTGCAACCGGAATATCAGGAGGGTGGGGTATTTTTGTATCTGGGCATATTTGAAACCCTTTTCCCACCCTCGATGGGGGGTAATCCGGATGCCGGTAAACGCTATTTTGAACAGGCCATCGGTTTTTCCGGAGGGAAAAATCTGTTGGCCAAGGTAGCCTATGCAGAAGAATATGCCCGGCTGGTTTTTGATCGTGCGCTCCACGACCGTCTGCTGGAGGAAGTGCTTGCAGCGGATGTCCGCCAGCCCGGATTAACCCTGATGAATACAGTGGCCAAAGAACAGGCCCAACTACTTCTGGAGTCGGCAGATGACTATTTTTGAAATCCCCAGGCTGGTTTTATCGCTGCGGATGTTTATTTTCCTGGCCGGGCTTGGGTTGGTGAACCCAGCCTATGCGGTGACGCTAAAACTGGCCACTGTCTCCCCGGAGGGTTCCGGTTGGATGAAGGTACTGCGCGAACGTGCCAAAGCCATCGAAGCGCAGACCAACGGCGAGGTGAAATTTAAAATATATCCCGGCGGGGTCATGGGAGATGACAAAGCTGTCCTGCGTAAAATCCGCGTTGGGCAGCTCCACGGTGCGGTACTTACCGCGGGTGGCCTGGTGCAGACCTATCCGGACATCGTTTTATATAACCTGCCCTTGTTGTTTCGCAACAACGAAGAGGTGGACTACGTGCGCAGCAATCTGGATGCCCAGCTGATCGAAGGGTTGCGCAAGAAAAAATTTGTTGGTTTTGGTTTTGCCGAGGTTGGCTTTGCGTATCCCATGACCCAGACGCCGATTACCGGTGTTGCGCAAATGCGCGAGCGTAAGGTATGGACACCGGACAATGATCAGGGTGCCATTGAAGCTTTTGCCGCCTTTGATATCTCACCCATCCCGCTGCCCATTGCGGACGTTCTGGGTGGGTTGCAGACGGGGCTGATCGACAGTGTCGGCTCGCCGCCCATTGGTACCATTGCCCTGCAGTGGCACACCCAGGTTCAATATGGCCTGGATCTGCCGCTTATCTATGTGTATGGCACCCTGGCCATTGCCGAGCGCGCTTTTAACAAGTTGACCACGGCCCAGCAGGCGATTGTCACCCGGGAGCTCAATGCCGCTGTTGATGCGGTGAATATAACCGCACGTAAAGATCATGTCAGCGCCAAACAGGCGATCAGCAATCAGGGTATTCAGTGGCTTGAGCCGTCAGCGGCAGAGATGGAGGAATGGCTGACCCTTGCGGCCGCGGCCCGGGATGTCACTGTGGCGGATGGGTATATTTCTTCCCAACTCTACGCCCAGGTAGAGGCGTTGTTGCAACAGTATCGAAATAGTGACTAAGCAGGCGGTACTTTGGCTCAGGCGCGTTGAAGACGGGCTGTTAGCACTTCTTCTGACCGCCATGATCAGTGTTGCCGCCGCCCAGGTAGTGTTGCGCAACCTTTTTGATACCGGACTGTTTTGGGGGGACAGCGCGGTGCGGGTGATGGTCTTATGGGTGGCCATGATTGGGGCCATGGTGGCCTCCCGCAACGACGAACATATCCGTATCGACATTGCCGGGCGTTATATCACCGGGAAGTTACGACCGTTGCTGGCCCGGGCGGTTCATGCCTTTACCGCAGCGGTGCTGGTCATCTTTGCCTGGTACAGCTTTCAGTTTGTGCACTTCGAATATGTTGATCAAACCATCGCTTTTGGCGTGGTCCCCGCCTGGCTGTGTGAAGCGATCATGCCCGTTGGCGCGGGGGTGATGGCGTTGCGCTATGTTCTGCACACGATCTCGCCACCATGATCTGGGCGGGTATTGCACTGTTGATCCTTATGGCTGCAGCCGGTGCACCGCTGTTTGCCGTGCTCATGGGGGCGGCAATGTTAGGCTTTTACAGTGCTGAGATTGATCTGGCCATTATTGCCATCGAGCTTTATCGGATTGTCGATACCCCGCTGCTGGTAGCCTTACCCCTGTTTACCTTCAGTGGCTATTTACTGAGTGAATCCAATACCAGCACGCGTCTGGTCAATCTGGTACAGAGCCTGTTCGGATCACTCCCCAGCGGGCTTGCCATTGTCGGTTTTATGGCTTGCGCGGTGTTCACTGCGTTAACCGGCGCATCCGGGGTGACCATTGTTGCCTTGGGCGCACTATTGCTGCCGGCCCTGCAGTCTGCGGGCTTTTCCGAACGATACAGTGTGGGTCTGGTGACCACCTCCGGCAGCTTGGGATTGCTGCTGGTGCCCTCTGTGCCGCTTATCCTTTATGGGGTGATTGCCCAGCAATTGGATGTTGGCCCCTCCTTTACCATTGTTGAGCTATTTGTTGCCGGGGTATTGCCCCTGACCCTGATGCTGGCGCTGTTGATTGGGTGGACGCTGTGGATACATCGGGGGGGTGTTATCCCCAGAGTGCCCTTTAAGACCATCAATGTGTGGCATGCGCTGAAGGATGCACGCTGGGAGTTACCGCTGCCCTTTGTTGTGCTGGGTGGGGTATTCAGTGGTTTTTTTGCCGTTTCCGAAGCGGCTGCGGTCACCGCCCTGTACGTGATAGTTGCGCAGGTATTCCTTTACCGGGAAGTTTCTCTTAAACAGCTCCCCGGGGTCATGGTCCAATCCATGAAGATGGTGGGGGGTATCCTGTTGATTCTGGGGATTGCCCTGGCATTCACCAATTTTCTGGTGGACGCCGAAGTGCCCCAGGCGTTGTTTGCGTTTATGCAGGAGCACGTACAGAGCCCCCTTGGCTTTCTGTTGTTGCTGAACATTCTATTGCTTGCCCTGGGCGCGGTACTGGATATCTTTTCCGCCATTGTCATTATGGTGCCCCTGTTGTTACCGGTGGCGGTAGGGTATGACATTCATCCGGTGCACCTAGGTATTATATTTTTGGCGAACATGCAGATCGGCTACTTTACACCCCCTGTGGGTATGAACTTGTTTATCGCCAGTTACCGGTTTAAAAAACCGTTGGTGGAACTCTATAAGGCAACCTGGCCCTTTATGGTGGTGTTGTTGATTGCCCTGGTCATCATCACGTATGTGCCTGCTTTGAGCCTGGGATTGATTACATGAAACGGCTGGCCTGGGTGCTCCTGAGCGTGGCGGGTTGTCTGTCAACGGGATGGGCCCACAGTGATGACCGGGCCGCCGGGGTGGAACAGCTCCACGAACTTCTGCTGACCGCCATGACGTTGCCCGAGCAAAGCGCCCGGGAGAATTTACTGGGCCAACACGTGTTGGCGTTGTTCGACGTCCAGACCATTGCCCGTATCAGCGCGGGACAGTCCTGGCGATCCCTGCCGGAAGAAAAACGCAGAGAATATGTGGATTTGCTGAGCCAGCTTATTGTCGCCACTTATGCTGATCGTTTTGACGCCTTCAACGGGCAGTCCTTTGTCACCGAAGAGATCAGACCCGCCCGGTCCGGCCACGTAGTCCTGACACGCCTGCTGCGGCCGAACGATACCCCGGTCAGCCTGGATTACTATCTGCGTGACAACAAGGTATTCAACGTGGTTGCGGACGGGGTCAGCGATCTGTCCCTGCGCCGGGCGGATTACAGCAGCATTATCAAAAACGAGGGATTTGACAGCCTGTTAACGCATCTGGCCCGCAAGGTCGCCCTGGCGCGTGGTGAGAGCAATCCGTAATGCGATGGCTTCTGGGGCTGACGATATTTATGGGGGGATGCGCCGGCCTTGACGGCGACAACTATGCTGCCTTTGATCAACAGGAGTCCTTAAACCGCAAGAGTTATCAGCTTTCCGACGCCGTTGACCGCAGCGTGGTTCTGCCTGCGGCCAGGGCTTATCACCGGATAATGCCGGATTGGGTAGAGCGGGGGGTGCTGAATTTTTTCCTCAATCTGCGCACCGTGGCCAGTGCGGCAAACGGCTTTTTGCAAGGCAAACCCAAGTCCGGTGCCATTGATCTATCCCGGGTGGCGATTAATTCCACCCTGGGTCTGGGTGGGGTAATCGACTGGGCCAGTAAGTGGAACCTGCCTTATCAGGAGGAAGACTTTGGCCAGACTCTGGCGGTTTGGGGTTATAAGAAGAGCCGGTATGTATACGTACCCTTTATGGGCCCTGCCACGGTCCGGGATCTACCCGGCTTACTGGTGCGCAGCACCTTGCCCCGGATTATTCTGGGCAGGGACTATCATCTGGCCATATCCGGGTTGGACCTGATCAGCGTCAGGGCTGATCTGGTTACCGCAACGGATGTACGTGACGTCAGTGCCCTGGACCCTTATGCCTTTACCCGAGATGCCTATTATCAGCGGCGCAAATACCTGATCTACGATGGTGAACCGCCGGTAGATGACTTTTTTGACAGCTTTGCTGAAGACGACGCGCTGGAGGATGATGCCGCGGCGTCAGATCCCTGACTATGCAAGGTATCCTGACAGGCTGGGTCCGGTGGGTCAGTACCCATGCCAGGTTGACGCTGCTGCTTTTGGTGGTTGCCACCCTGGGTCTGGCCTGGGTGGCGGTGGACCGTTTTCACCTGAATGCAAATCTCAGTGACCTGATCCAGCAGGATGCCCCTTGGCGCACAGACTTCGACACCTTTGAGGCCAAGTTCCCGGACCTTGTGCGCACCGGCGTAGTGGTCGTTAAGAGCCGGTCCCTGGATCAGGTTGAGCGGTCCACATCCCGGATTGTATCGGCCCTGCAGGATCATCCGGATACTTTCCGGGCAGTGGCGGCGCCGGGCAGCGAAGCTTTCTTTCGCAACCACGCCTTGTTGTACATGGGTTTAGAGGCGCTGGACAATCTTGCGGACCGGCTGGCGGAGGCACAACCCTGGCTGACCGCGGTGGCTCAGGATCCGAGTTTGCGCGGCATATTGGGGTTGGTGGGGGAAGGTGTCGGCGCCGAAGCTGATCTGCCGGCAGGATTTGCCGATGTGGTTAGCCTGCTGGCCGGATCAGCCCGGCGGCATCTGAATGACCAGGATGCCCACATTGCCTGGACGGACAAAATATTTGCGCAGGATGATGTGCGTTATCAACTGATCTACTTCAAGGCGCAAACCGTTGCGGGCCAGCCCCTGCCGGACGCCCGGGTGGTGGGCAAACTGCGGGAGATTATCGGCTTATTACAACTGCCCCGTGGTGTAGACGTCAGCTTAACCGGAGAAATTCCGTTACAGCATGAAGAAATTGAGGCAGCGGTGAGTGGGGTCACTCTGGCCGGTTGGCTGTCCTTAGTGCTGTTATTTGTGGTTATGCTGGCTGGGGTACGCTCCGGCAAGATTATTGCCGGTACCTTTATCATGCTGGCCATAGGGATCATCTGGACATCCGCTTATGCCATGCTTGCAGTGGGGGAATTCAACACCCTGTCGGTGGTATTTGTGGTCATGTTTTTTGGCCTTGGGGTGGACTTCGCCTTACACTTTTCCCTGCGTTATCAGGAAGCGGTAAATCACGGGGACGTCACCACATCCCTGCTGGACAGCACACAGAGTGTGGGCCGGGCTATTTCCCTGTGTACGCTAACAACAGCTATTGGCTTTTTGGGTTTCTGGCCAACAGCTTATGCAGGCCTGGCTGACCTGGGGGTGATCTGCGCCGGCGGCATGGTAGTGGCCTGGTTGTTAACCTTTACCTTCCTGCCTGCCTTTTACACGGTGGTGGGCGCGCCTCGGGTGCACCAAATGGATCTGCCGACCAGCAACCGTATTGTGCAGGCTTTGCTGTTGCGGCGTAATTATGTTGTTGGTCTGGTGGCGGTGGGTGGTCTGCTGGCGGCGGGTCTGGCGGCTCAGGCAAAATTTGATTATTCGGTATTGGCGTTAAAAGATTCCAATTCCGAGTCCATGCGGGCCTTGCGTGAATTGCAGGCGCAAGGCCTGTCCACCGACTATCAGCTATTTGTGGTGAGTGACAAGCCAGTGGATGTTGCCCGGGTTGAACAACTGGATGTGGTTGCCGAGGTGCGCACACCCAACCGGCTGGTACCGACGGAACAAGAGGAAAAGTTAGCGGTGGTACAAGACCTGCAAGGCCTCTTGTACAGTGCCTTGGAACCCCAGCGCCGCTCACCGGTGCCCGATGCTGTGCAAATCCGCCTGAGTATTCAGGAACTGATTGAAATTATTGATACCGCCTTGGCGGAAGAGGCGGGTCCGCTTGGTAAGCCGCTGGCACAACTTCAAGAAGATTTGGCGATCCTGATCCAGGCTGATGATACAGCCCTGATGTCCTGGCAGGAGGCAGTGGTCGACGGCTTAGTGGATGAGTTGGAATGGTTAAATACCGCCTTGTGGGTTGACCCGGTTACCTTTGACCAACTGCCCCAATCCACCCGGCAAAGGCTAACGTCCACCACCGGAGAGCAGCTTACGCTCATCCTGCCCCGGGAAGATATTGCGGATGTCAGCGCACTGTCCGCCTTTATTACCGGGGTGAGGGGGGTGGTTGCCAACGCCACCGGACGTCCGGTCATCGAGTGGGGTGTGGGCCAAATTGTTGTGGAAGCCTTCCGGCAGGCACTATTGTTTGCGGTGGTGGGCATCTGCCTGGTTTTGGTGGTGGCGCTGGGCCGTTTGAAAACCGTGGCCATGGTTTTGCTGCCACTGTTATTAACCGCCCTGTGTGCTTTTGCGGTTGGGGTTGCCCTCAATCAGCCGGTGAATATGGCAAGCATATTGGTGTTGCCGCTGATATTTGGCCTGGGCGTGGATAATGGCATTCATGTGGTCGACCGTTATCTGCATGAAAGTAGCGGTGGTCAGGGGGTAGAAAGGCTGATGCATTCCAGTACGCCTCGGGCGGTGCTGTTGTCCACGCTGACCACCATCGGCGCCTTTTCCGCACTCTCCCTGTCCCCACATGCGGGAACCGCCTCCATCGGCTTTCTGCTCACGGTTTCGGTGGGCTTTTTGCTGCTCTTCACCGTATTTCTGTTACCGGTCTTGCTGGGTGGCCGGGGTAAGTCCGTGTCTCAATGACGGCGCGGTTTTTGTGGCGTTGGCTGGTACTTTGGCTGGTCCTGGGCACGGTCATGCGGCTGCTGTTTTTGTACCTGTATCCCCAACAGAGCACCCCCTTACAGGGCGCCGGACTGCTGATGGGGCTGTTTACCGGATTGTTAAATGACCTGCTGGCCTTTGTATTTGCCCCGGGTGTTGTAGCCTTAATTGCGCTGCTTTATGCCAAGCTGATCCGCCCCGCCTTTGTCCTGGTGATGGCGGTGACGGTGCTGGTGTTTATTGCAGAGATTTTTTTCTGGGTTGAATTTGAGGGCAGGATTGATCGTCTGCTGTTCCACTATCTGGCCTATCCCAGGGAAGTAGCGGTATTTTTGGAAGAACAATTTTTCCTCAGCCTGTTTTTTATTCCCTTTGTGCTGGTGGTGCTGCTGCTTTGTTATTTAGTGGGATGGCCGTCCGCGGAGGTGGCGGGGCAAAACCGGGGGCGTTGCGCTCTGGTGCTGCTTGTGGCGGTAGCCGGGCTGATGTGGATGATGCCCATTCTGCCACAGGGTTTGGAAACCTCCCGGGTGGCCCGGGAATTTGCCCACAACGGTTATCTCAGTGTTCTGCAGGCGGCCCGTTACGATGTGGAGCAGATACCCTGGCTGGCCCAGGCCCCGGGTCGTGTTGAGTCCAAGGCTGCGGGTGGCGTTGCTCCGGGTGAGCTTGCCCGGGACATTCGCCGGCAACTTGCTGACAAACGCCACCTGGTGCTGATTGTTGAGGAATCCCTGGCCGGGCCGGTATGGCTGGATAAGCGTCTGCGGCAGACTTACCTGCCGAATCTTGACCGTTTACAGGCCAATAGTGTGTTTTTTTCCAACGTATATGCGACGGGAAGCCGTACCACCCGGGGACTGGAAGCCATTTTGAACGGCTTTCCCCCGCTGCCCGGCATTTCCACCACCCAGCGTCAGGGCGTGCGGCGACTGCCCTCCCTGGCCCGGGCGTTATCCGCCAACGGCTTTCATCCGGTTTTTGTCTACGGCGGGTGGCCGGGATTTTCCGACTTTTCCGCTTACTGGCACCACACGGGTTTTCAACAGATCCGCTCCCGGGATGATTTTGACGAAGCGTTTGAAACCTCCTGGGGGGTTTCCGATGGTGCGCTGTTTGCGCGGGTTGAAAAGGAAATGAATACGCTCACCCGTCAACATGCCCGGGTTTTCCTCAGTACGTTGACGGTCAGTCATCACCGCCCCTACGACTTCCCGCCGGGTGCCGTACCCTGGCCGTCAACCGAGCGCAAATCTGCGCACGCCATGGCGTATGCGGATCACAGCCTGGGGAACTTCTTAGAGCGTGTGCAACAGTATCCCTGGTATCAGGATACGGTTTTTGTTGTGGTGGCTGATCACGGTCCAACGCCCCGGGGAGATGCCCTGATTCCCGCCGACAGTTTCCGTATTCCCCTCCTGGTTTTTGCACAAGGCCTGCAACCACAACAGTTGGATGGGCTGGGTTCCAGCATGAGCCTGCCCCGGACCGTCCTGGATATGTTGTCGTTGTCCAGTGACGAAACCTTTTATGGCAGCAGCCTGTTATGTAACTGCACAACCCAGGTGCCCCTGGAGTATGGTTACCACATAGGCCTGTTAGAGCCCGGACAGCTCTGGGTGTGGACCAAGTACGGCAAAATACGCCGTTATGCCCATCTGGGCCCGGGCCGGTTTAAGCTTGTTGGGGATGCCGGTGAGAGCGAGGGGGCCAGAACCAGGCTGTTGGCGTTATTCGGCAGTGCTTACAGGTGGTATTATCCCTCAAGCACTGTTGTCCATAATTGAATCCTGGGCCAGTAGCCGGGAAATTTCATCCAGGCGTACAGCCTTGCTGAACAGCCACCCCTGGGCGTATTCACAATTGTGTTCTTTCAGGAAATTGAACTGGGGCATGGTTTCGACACCTTCCGCAACCACTTCCATTTTCAGTTGATGGGCCATGGCGATAACAGCGCGGGTAATGGCCATATCATCCGGGTTGGTGGGAATATCCATTACAAAGCTGCGGTCAACCTTGACGGTATCGATGGGAAAACGTTTTAAATAGTTAAGGGAGGAGTAGCCGGTACCAAAGTCGTCAATGGCCAGACTGACACCCAGGTCAGCCAATCGCCCCACCGTGGCTTGGGCAGCGGCGACGTCATGCATCAACATGGTTTCGGTAATTTCAATTTCCAGATGTTCCGGGTTCAGACCGGTTTCGCGCAAGCTGCGGCGCACGGTGGTGATCAGGTTGGGGTCGCGGAATTGCCTGGGCGAAATATTGATGGCTATCTGAATGGGGGAACCGTGCTCGGACCCCAGCTGCTGCCCCGCCCGGCAAGCGGTTGATATGATCCAACTGCCGATATCGATAATGCTGCCGGTGTCTTCAGCGATAGTAATGAATTCATCGGGCATAAGAATGCCCCGCTCCGGATGATTCCAGCGTATCAAACTTTCAACACCCACAATTTTGCCGTGTTCAATGGATATTTTTGGCTGGTAATATAATTCGAACTCGTCATTTTCCAGAGCCTGACGAATTTCATATTCGGTACGCAGGCGTTTAACCGCATTGGTGTTAAAGTCCTGACTATAAAACTGGTAGTTATTGCGGCCGTGTTCCTTAGCCTTGTACATGGCCAGGTCAGCGTTACGTAACAGCAGGTTGGGATCCAGACCGTCCCCGGGAACCACGGTGATACCGATGCTGGTGGTCACAATCAGCGGATGGTTTGAGATGGTAATGGGTTCGCGCAGGTGGTTGAGGATTTTCTGAGCGACCAGCCCCGCATCACTTGGAGTGCCGATTTCCGTCAGTAGAATGGTAAATTCATCTCCCCCGGTCCGGGCCACGGTATCTTCCTTGCGGACACATTGTTGCAGCCGGGTGGCAACCTCGCGAAGCAGATTGTCACCCACCTGGTGGCCCAGGGTATCGTTGACCCGCTTGAAGTTATCCAGATCCAGAAACAGCAGCGCGCTGGCCCGGTTCGTGCGCAGGCTGTGCTCAATGGCCTGATTAAGGCGGTCCTGGAACAGGCGGCGGTTGGCCAGATTCGTCAGGGTGTCATAGAAGGCCATCTGTTCCATGCGTTGCTGACCCTGCTTGATATCGGTGATGTCCGCAATTTGCACAATGTAATAAATGGGCTCACCTTGGCTGGAGTGTTGTAACACAACGTGAAAGTTCACCCACATTTCTAAACTGTTTTGACAAACCATCCGACGTTCGGACTTATGGATGGAGCTGCGGTGGATCATGCCGGTGAGGGTTTCTTTCAGGTTGGCCCTATCTTCGGACGGTACCAGCCTGGATATGTGGATACCGTTCATGTGTTGCTCGTCATAAGCCAGCAGATTGGCGGCCATATGGTTGGACTGAAAGATGTGTCCCTGCATATCGACCAGCATGATGCCAATGGGTGCGCTTTCAAAAATACCCCGAAAACGTTCTTCGCTACCCCGCAGCCGCTCTTCGGTGGCCCGCTGCCGGCTGATATCTTTGGAGATCGCCATAATGTAGGCCTCTCCGGACAGCTCCAGAGTGGTTGCGGATACCAGGCACGGGATGAGGTCGCCCCCCTTGGTGGTGAGGTTGATCTCATGATTGTTTATCGTGCCACTTTCGGTGAGTTCCTCGGTTGCCGAGTCCATAAACTCGGAGGTTAAGAATATTTCCGAAGCAAATATGGACGTGCCGACGAGTTCGTCCCGGCGATAACCGGAGCGTTTGATGGCTGCGTTGTTGGCATCGGTAACCACGCCGTCGCTTTGCCGCAGAATAACAATACCGTCCGGGCTGCGGCTGAAGATTTTTTCGAACTTCTCTTCACTCTCCACCAAGGCGGCTTCCGCTGAAATGCGTTTGGTGATGTCTCTGCCGATGCACAAGGTGCACAGCTCGTTGTCGATTTCGATGTAGCGCAACGAAATTTCGACGTGTACCAATTCTCCGGCGGTGTTGCTCAAAGTGGTTTCGTAAGCGATGACTTCTTTGTCTTCCCGCAACTGCTGGACCACGGCATTACGTTCAGCCCCATTTTTCCAGAAGTTCAGGGTGTTGACGGTTTCGCCGATGGCAACCTCTCGGCTGAACCCCAGCAGTCTGCTGAAACCTTCGTTAAAGTCGATCACCACCTCATCGCTGGCGCGCAGGATCAGGATCGCGTCGGGACTGCTGTGAAAAACCTGGCTGAAGCGGGCCTGGGCGCGTTTTTGTTCTTCCAGGGCAGCACGGTGCGCGTTGGAGGTTTGCATGATCACCGCGTAGGCGGCCTGTCCAATCTCGCCAAGGCGTACGATTTGCATGTTGACGGATGGATTGTGCTGCCCCAGCAGGGAAATTTCGGCGATGTTGGCGGTGTTGCGGGAGGTGCGGGTGAAAGCTTCCAACGCTTTCATGAAGTTGCGCCGGTGAGATGTTTTTATGCAATTGTAGATAGGCTGTCCAACCAGATTGCCGAACTCCCGCTCCAAAGCTGTGGTGGCCTTGTTGTTGGCAAAGGTGATGTGCAGTTTTGGACTGATCAGCAACACCATATCCGAAGTGTTGGTTAAAATTCTCTGTAATTGGGTGGAGGCTGCCTCAAGAGCGGTCTGGGTGGTTGAACTGGCGCTGGGTTCGGAAAACTGGATGACATAGTAACGGGGGCGGCCGGCGGAATCCCGCGCCAGCTTGCCGTGTCCACGTACCGTGGTTACTCGATTTTCGTCGTTGGTAATTTCACACTCTATATCCAGCGCCTGGCCCTCAACCAGGTCCTGTGCGTGTTCCTGAATAAGTTGCCAGCTCTGTTCGTCTAACAAGGTATTCAGGCTTTGTCCCGCCAGCTTTTCTCCCGGGCGCTGCAGCAATTTGGCGGCCTGGTAGTTGGCGGTCAAAACCCGGCCGGCAAAATCCGTAATCAATAATCCGGTGGGGGCCTGATCCAGGGCGTTGCGCAGTTCCCCAATACTCAGCGCGTTGTTCTTCGGGTCCCACTTCAGCAGCAGAACGGTAAGCCACAGACCACCTATCCACAACGACTCCCCATAACTGGGTAGCGTCATATGGGTCGCGTGGGGCAGAGCAAGGCTCAGGGTGGCCAGACCGGCCACAATGGGTGGAATGAAAGGTTGCCCCAATAGGGAAGAGCTGACCACGGCCAGGATCAGCAAACCCATGGCAATGCTTGCCTCGGGCATAATCCAGTTCACCGCCGAGCCTACCGTTAGAAAAAACAACGGTATGGCAAAGGCAAGAACTAGCCGTACTCGAGAAAAATTCATATTACAATCTGTCCAGCGTCGCTGCTAAACGGAGTCATCCATGAACACCATTGTCAACCTATCTGTGGACAGCCAGGGGCTCTATGACATCACGCACAAAGTCGGGGAGGCGTTGTCGGACAACACCTTGAATGAGGGATTGGTCACACTTTTTATCCGCCACACCTCAGCAAGTCTGCTGATTCAAGAGAATGCGGATCCGGCGGCACGCGGGGATCTTGAGCGGTGGTTGAACCGGCTGGTACCGGAGGAGGATCCGTTGTACACCCATGTTGAGGAGGGTCCGGATGATATGCCTGCGCATATTAAGGCTGCCCTCACCGCCACATCCCTGTCCATCCCCTTGCTTGACGGGCGGCTTGCCCTGGGCACCTGGCAGGGAATATTTTTGTGGGAACACCGGCATCACCCGGGCACACGCCAATTAGTGGTGAATGTGCTCGGTTAAGCGCGACCGGATAGTGAGCGGATAAAGGGCAGCGGCGTGCTTTCTGCTCAACCCGTTACTTCTGCTGCTCCCGAATGTGATCCATGTATCGTTTGTGGCCTTCGGGGTCGATGATCATGCTGGCAAAATAGCTCAGCAGATCTTTGTGGGATTGGTTCAGGCGAGCTTCCTGCATGGCCCGTTCACCGTCTTTGGAAACTATAAATTTAAATAGTTCCTGCATGGTACAGGCACCTATGGCATCAGCGGTCTCCGCCAGGATCACATCGTGTAAGTCTTCGATATTGTCCTCGTCCAGGCCCACATCCTCCGGTGACAGAACCACGTTGGACCACAGGGTTGCCATGTAGACCCGATAAAGATCCCGGTTGATAAAGCGGTCGGCAACGGTGGCGCGGTGGCGAATATCCGCAAACACCGGAGCAAATTGATCGAGGAGCTTCCCATGCATTTAAACGTCCCAGGACAGTAGTTGTGATCTGGATAGCATTCTATTGCATCTGGTCCTTTTGACCAGTAGGGTTGCGCGGCTAGCAAAATGAGTGTGGTAAATATGTTGCAGTTTGATCGCGTTAATTTGGATGCACAGACAGAAAAATTACGCGCGGAGGTCAGGGCGTTCCTGGCGGACAACAAAGCTCATCTCACCCAGCCGAATTCCGACTTTGTCACCGGCCATGACCCGGCCTTCAGCCAGAAGTTAGGTGAACGGGGCTGGATCGGCATGACCTGGCCCAAAGAATACGGCGGCGGGGAGCGGTCCTTTTTTGAACGTTACGTCGTGACGGAAGAAATTCTCGCCGCGGGTGCTCCGGTCAGCGCCCACTGGATTGCCGACCGGCAGAGCGGACCACTCCTGCTGCGCTACGGCACACATGCCCAGCGGCAAACCTACCTGCCGCAGATTGCCGGCGGCCAGGCTTTCTTCTCCATAGGCATGAGCGAACCGGATACCGGTTCTGACCTGGCGTCGGTGCGAACCACCGCCATTCGTGAGGGTGATGCGTACCGGGTCAACGGGACCAAAATCTGGACCACCGATGCCCATCGCAACCACTTTATTATCTGCCTGGTACGCACCGAGGCGGCGGCGGAAAATCGCCACGCAGGTCTATCGCAAATCATTATTGATCTAAAAAACGACGGTGCACAGATTCGGCCCATTGCCAATATGGCCGGCGGGGAAGATTTTAACGAGGTGGTATTTGAAGATGTTGTGATTCCCGCGGACCGGGTGGTTGGGGAACCCGGTAATGGCTGGGAGCAAGTGACCTCGGAACTGGCTTATGAGCGCAGCGGTCCGGAACGTTTTTTGTCGTCTTTTCGTGTTTTTGTTGAACTGATTCGAGCCTGTGGGGATGATCCGGCGCCGCACCAGGCTGCGGCTATCGGCCGGATTGCGGCGCATATTATGACGATGCGGCGCATGTCGATTTCCGTGGCCGGTATGCTGGAACAGGACAAAGATGTTGGCGTTGAAGCTGCCCTGGTTAAGGAGCTGGGTAACAATTTTGAAAAGGTGCTGCCGGAGATCGCGCGTCTGGCCGCGCCGGAAAGGGGGGCGGTGCAGGCATTCCGCAAGACCTTTGAAGAAACCCTGCTGTTGTCGCCGTCCTTTACCTTGCGCGGAGGCACACGGGAGATTTTGCGTGGTGTTATCGCCCGCGGTCTGGGTTTGAGATAGAACAGGGCAGGAAAATTATGACAGATGCCAATACAGAAGTACGCCAGCTGATTCTCGACAGTGCGGCAAAGATTTTTACCGATCACTGTGACAAGCCGTTGTTGGACGCTGCGGAACAGGGGCAATTTCCCGGCGGGTTATGGCAATTGGTGGCGGACAATGGTTTTGACCAGTTGGGCACCGCCGGGTCGGGGACCAGCGCGGGTGACATGTATGCCTTTATTCAGCTTTGTGGGGAACATGCCGTCCCCCTGCCCATTGCGGAAACCCTTATCGTCAACAGCTGGGCGCCCGGACAAGGGATAGCCAGTTTTGGCGAACTTAGCGGTGATGTCATTAAGGGGGTGGCCTGGGGCCGGGAAGCGGCCAGGGTTGTGGGTCTTGCCCGGGACAGCCTGGAAGTGACGGTGGTCGAAACCCCCGAGGTAGTCGAACAAGGTGTCAGCCTGGCCGGGGAACCCAGGGACACGGTGAGTGCCGCGGGTGGTGCAACCATCACCTTGTCAGCAGACCCATATGCCCAGGCGGCCCTGACGCGAATCTGTCTGATGGCGGGTGGTCTCCAGACGGTATTGGACCTGGGTTTGCAATTTGCCGCTGAGCGGATTCAGTTTGGGCGCGCGATCAGTAAATTTCAGGCCATCCAGCATAGCCTGGCGGTGGTGGCGGCGGAAGTGGCAGCCGCCAAACGTGCCGCTTATTCCGCGGTGGATGCCCTTGACGACAACCGGTTTGTCTTTGAGGTTGCCGCATCCAAGGCCAGGGTGGGTGAAGCGGTGGGCATTGTTGCCGAGCAGGTCCATCAAATCCACGGTGCCATGGGGTTTACCCACGAACATCGCCTGCATCACTATTCCCGCCGTATCTGGTCCTGGCGGGACGAGTGGGGTAATGAATTTTATTGGCAGAGTCTGTTAGGGCAACATCTTGCACAACTGGGGGCGGATCAGGCCTGGCCCTTTATCGCCACCCGGGGGTAGTGTTTAGTGGGTGATGATACTTTTCCGGAGCGGCCCCAGGGGCCGCTCAAGGTTGGTATCAGCCAGTGTCTGCTGGGCCAGGCGGTGCGTTACGATGGCACCGGCGCACGTTCTTCCCTCCCCCATGACCGGCTGGAGGGTCTGTTTGAGTATCAGGATTTTTGCCCGGAGGTTGCCATTGGCATGCCGGTGCCTCGTGAACCCATCCGGCTGGTGGGTGATCCGGATAACTTCCGGGTTATTGGCGTAAAAGATGCCCGGGTAGACAAGACTGATGAGTTGATCGGCTATGCCCACAGCGAAATTAGCAACATTGCCCGGCTGTCAGGTTATATTTTTATGCACAACTCGCCGAGCTGCGGATTATTCCGGGTAAAACTGTATCCGCCAAAGCCCGATGTGCCGGCCCGGCGCATTGGCCGTGGGGCTTTTGCCGGGGCTGTTGTTGATGGGCTGCCTGACTTACCCGTGGAAGAGGCGGGCCGCCTGTTTGATGATGTGCTCAGGGAGAACTTTGTTACCCGGGTATTCGCCTACGCCCATTGGCAGCAGGTGATCCGGCGCGGGGACAATGTTCAGGCGGGTGATCTGGTGGCCTTTCACAGCCGCTACAAATATCTGTTAATGGCCCACAGCATCAGTGCCTATAAGGTGGCCGGGCGTTTGTTGAGCAATTTGCGGAACAATGTTGCCGGCATCGCGGACCAATATATCAGCGTGCTGATGGAGGGTTTGCGCCAACCGGCCACTACCCGGGGCCACGCCAATGTCATGTCCCATTTGCAGGGTTATCTGAAAAAGCACATTGACGGTCCCAGCCGGCAGGAACTGGCGGCTTTGATTGATGCTTACCGGCGCGGCGAACAACCCCTGTTGGCACCTTTGACGTTATTGCGGCACCATTTTCAAAAGTTTCCGGACCAGTATGTACTGCAACAAAGCTATCTGGACCCACATCCTGCGGCTGCCGGACTGCGCCGCAGCTTGTAGGCTATACGGCATTATCCTTTGCTGATCTTGCGGACCTGCTCCTATTCGTTGGAGATCGCAATTTCCTGTGCGGTAATAAACTCCAGCAAAGCCGGCTGACCTTGTTCGGTTGCGGCGATGCCCCGTTTCAGGGCTGCCACAATATCATCAGGCTGGGTGATCCGCTCACCGTATCCGCCAAACGCCACCGCCATGTCCGCATAGTTGCCGGATATTTCAATGGCGCCGTATTTCTCCTGGGATACCGGCATGATCGGGATTTCGATGGCCATGGAAAAATTGTTAAACAGAATGGACAAAATAGGGATACGTTCCCGCACCGCCGTTTCGAAATCCATGCCGGTGAAACCAATGGCGGCATCCCCCCAGACATTGATACAGAGTTTGTCCGGAGCCGCCATTTTGGCTCCCATTGCCAAACCCAGGCCATAGCCTAACTGGGTGGTTTTACCCCAACCGATATAGGATAGGGGTGTGGTGGCTTCCCAGAACGGTGTGGTTTGATCTCTGGGGCTGCCGGCGTCGTGGGTGATAATGGTTTTATCCTTATCCACCAGTTGATTCAGTTCCCACAGAACGCGATAGGGGTTAATGGGGCTGTCGTTGCTGGTCAGCTTGGGTAGCCATTCATTAAGCCAGGCTTCACGCAAGGCGGCAATCCGCTGTGCATCGTTGCTGCGCGCATCTGCCCGGGAGCGGTCCAGGCCGTGCATGGCGGTGCTCAAGGCCGCCAGGGTGAGTTTTGCATCCCCAATTAAACCCTGTTGTACCGGTACATCTTTGTTCAGATCCATGGGGTCCAGGGTGGCGTGGATGATGGTTTTGCCCTTGGGCATCTGCACGCCAAATCCGGTGAGGGCAAAGCTGCATCCAATACCCAGAATGACATCTGCTTCATCCAGAAAATGTTTTACCGGCCGGGGATTTGCCCGCCCACCGCTGCCCAGGGAGAGGGGATGATTTTCCGGGAAGGCACTTTTGCCTTCAATACTGGTGGTGACCGGAATATTCCAGGTTTCGGCCAGGGTTTTCAGCTCTTCCCAGGCTTTGGCATAGTGCACACCCTGTCCGGCATAAATAACCGGGTGCTCTGCCTCGGCCAAAACCTGTGCCGCGGCGACAACATCTGCCGGGTCCGGTGCTGTTTTGGCTTGAAACGCAGGTGTATGGGACCAGCCTGCGGGTACGTCTTCCTCAAAAACATCCATGGGTACTTCTAACAGCACCGGTCCGGGGCGGCCGTTGCGGAGTTGGAAAAACACCCTGCGCATCACCTCCGGAATGGCGCGTCCCATGGTCAGAGGTTCGGCCCACTTGGTAATATGCTGCATGTTAAGGGTTGAATTGAAGTTAGGATAATAGTGGGCCAGGCGCCGGGGATAGCCGGCGGGAATAACCAGGATAGGCACAGATTCCGAGAACGCTTGCGCTACCCCGCCAAAGGCATTTTCCGCACCGGGACCATGCTGCATGCAGAACACCCCAATGCTGTTGCCCGAGGACAACCGGGAGTAGGCATCTGCCATATGTAAACCAATTCTCTCCTGGCGCACGATCACGGTACGGATATCTACCTTGGCGGCGGCTTCGATCAGGGGGTTAACGGGGTAGGCAAATAATACCTCTACTCCTTCCGCTTGCATGGCATGGGCAATGGCATCTACAACTTTCATAGGGTGTCCTTAAGGGTTAATCAGTTTGTCCGCGGTTTACCAGCTTACTGCGGGTGGTATATCTGCATTGCGCCATGCATGGTTGCGCCGGTGTCTGATTTCAGCGGTGTCTTCACCCAATTGCGTCCGGGCAAGCTCGGTACCGTATAACGACCATGGATTGTTGGGGAAGTGCTTAAGATCTTCAGCAAAACTGATCATGGCCAGATCCGGTTTACCGTTGCGTAACTGGGCCTCGCCCAAGGATTGGCGTACCGGATAATGCCACAGGGGAGGTTCGGCATAAGGCAGGCGATCCTGATGGTTAACCGCCCGGTGCAAGGCGGACAATTCTCCTGCCGGGTTGCTGAGACTGCGCTGGATACGCGCTTGAATCAGTTCGGCGGCGATGCCCAGCAGATCTTTAATCACATTGGGGCGGCGCATAGACATACTTTTTAGCGCGTCGGTGCCGGCCAGTGTCTGCAGCGCGGCAAGTTCCGCCCGGGCCGCTTCAATATCACCGTTTGCCGCAAAGGCTAAGCCTCTGCCGTAGTGGTGCATGGCCTGGGTGAACGGTAAGCCGGCGGGCGGATTGTCCAGGGCCAGCACCTCATCCCACATGCCAAAACGCACATAGGTATATACGGGCACCGCAATATAGCTCTGTAAAGGCCCCATCTGTTGGGCGACTTTAACGGGCACCCGGGCGGCCAGTTTAGCGGCACTTTCAATAGCCAGGGTTTTGCGGCCTTCCATCATGGCGGCGTACCACAAAAAGTGAATATTGTGCGGATAGTAGGCAGCGGGGTAGAGGCCCTGGGCATTACACTGGGCAATATAGTCCTCGTCCGCTTCCGCGGCTTGGATATTGGCCTGGACAGCATCGGCATAACGGCCCAGACGTAAATAAATGTGTGAAGGCATATGCACCAGGTGGCCGGCCACCGGCACCAGGCCACCCAGGGTGTCCGCGGCAATCTCAGCTTTTTCAGGCTGGAAACGCTCCATGACGTGAATATACAAATGCAGGGCCCCGGGGTGGGTGGGATCAGCGGCAATGACCGTTTCCAATTCGTCAACCAGGGTCAGGGTATGATGGTTGGTCGGCTCGCCGTTGTCCTGCCAGTAGGCCCAGGGCATCAAGTCCATTAAGGCTTCCGCATGCAGGGTGCGGATATGGTAGTCATGGGGATAACGTTCGGCTAACCCGGACATGGCTCCGGCATAAACCAGATCCAGGGTGGTCCGGTCCTGACCGTCCTGGGAATAACGGGTCGCGATGGCATCAATCAGGGCCTGTTCCTTCGGGTTTTCGAACTGGCGCAGCGCTAAAGCCTGCCGGGTGGCCGCCCAGGCCGGGGCAATGGCTTGTTCGGACATGGGGGCGTTAATATTTGGTCCCAGGGCCAGGGCGGCGCCGGCCCAGCAGATCCCGCAGGTAACATCCCGGCGGGCGGCTTCCTTGAAGGAACGTACCGCTTCTGCGTGATTAAAGCCGAAGGCCAGGGTGAGGGCCTGATTAAAATACTGTTGGGCCGCCGGGTTGTTGGTGCTGATGGGAAAATTAAGCGGGCCAATACCGGTCAGCAGCGGGGCGGTGGTTAAATCACCCGTTGCTGACACGGGGTCGATAACTGCGGGTTTGACCGGGGTATTTGTCTGACTGCACCCTGTTGTGACAACAAAAACTATAAGGGGTAGCAGCCATTCGTGGGTGCCGGGTGGTAAGGCGGTGAACCGTATTTTCATGCTTGCGATGGTCCTGATGTTCAACGGCTGTGTTTGGGTATTCTGCTACCCGGTGCCGGAGGGTCTTCCGGGGGGCCGGCAAAACATTGGGCTATTTCCATCCACGCCCTGGCGTTGTCACCCTGGACCCGTAATTGAGTGTCCTCAACGTGGCGAACCTGGGTAACCACCTGGCAAAATTCCACGGCATCTCCCTCAATACGGTGTTCCGTATCCGGATCGTTGAAGGTCCAGGTTGCCCCGGAGGGTGCTTGCAAGACCACATGGGGTACATCTTCGGGCACTTCTAACTTGCGGTTGGCAAACGTCCAGCCATAGGTGCGCACACCGATGGCGACGATATTGTGGATGCGATCGGTATGTACCCGGGGCTTGTTCATCAGGTCATATATTTCCCAGCCATGGGCCCAGGTTTCCATCTGCCGGGCGGTGGCAAACATCCGCGCCTTCATGCCCGGGCCAAACCAGGCAAAACGTTGTGTGGGATCTGCTGCACCCAGGGCATGACAAAGTTGTTTGAAGGTGTTCCGCCAGCGTTCCAGCAGGTCGGGCCCGGTGATGGAGGGACCGTCTTGGGCCAACCACTGGTTGACGTACTTAAGTCCAGCCTTTGAGGCGGCAATTTCTTCAGCCAGGGCGCGAAATGCCGCTTTGCCGGACAGGGAGGTCAAAGCGATGTAGTCGGAAAAGTGTAGGTGGGCAATCACATCCCAAACCGTCCAGTCTTTGAAGCTGGAGGTTTCTGTCCAGAAGCCGGTGTCGGTGTCTTTTAACAGTGCGTACAACTCGTCACCTTCCGCGGTCAGGTCTTCCACCACGCGGGCCAGTGCAATATCTGCATCGGTACTTGTCATTGTTGCCTCCGGATCCTCGTCTTTGCCACGAGCAGATTGAATTTACCAGGGAAGTCTAAGGCTTTCGAGAGTTGCCGTGCCGGGATTGCCTATTTGGCGGTTGCCTGTCCATAATGACCGGCAGGGGAGTGTTCAGTTCGAGTTGGGAATTTTTATGCGCAAAACGTTGATCACCTTGGTGCCCGTTATTTTCTTTGCCTGCCTTATCTGGTGGTTTCGCCCCGAGCAAGGTGATGAAGGTTATGGCCTGTGGTCATTATTGCCGGCCCTGCTAACTGTTGCGGTCTGTTTTATCACGCGTAACGTTATTATCGCGTTGCTGCTGGGTATATTTGCGGGCGGCCTGATTGTTGGCCAGGTCAATATCCTGAATACCTTTCTGATTCCCAGCCTGGCGACGGAAAACTATGCACAAATCCTGCTGGTTTACCTGTGGGCGTTGGGTGGCCTGCTGGGCATGTGGAACCGAAATGGTGGTGCCCGGCACTTTGCCGAAACCCTGGCCCGGCGTTTTGTCAACTCGCGCACCACGGCTAAGCTGTTCGCCTGGGTGCTTGGCGTGTTGTTTCACCAGGGGGGTACCATTTCCACAGTGCTGGCCGGCACCACGGTCAGGCCCATTGCTGACAAACACAAGGTAGCCCACGAAGAACTGGCCTATGTTGTGGATTCCACAGCTTCCCCAATTGCCACCATTATTCCCTTTAATGTGTGGCCAATATATGTGGCCGGCCTGATTGTGATTGAACCCCTGGCCGGCATTATCACCACCACTGAGGATGCGGTGGGGTTGTTTATGCAGGCGATTGCGTTCAACTTTTATGCCTGGATTGCGGTAACGATGACCTTGCTGTTTGCCCTGGATCGTCTGCCGCTGTTCGGCACGCCCATGGCACGAGTGCTTACCCGGGTAAAAACACAAGGCAAACTGGATCGTGACGGTGCCCGGCCGGTAATGAGTGAAGAACTCACTGCGGCAAACGTGCTGCCGGAGTATAACCCCTGGATGGCGGATTTTATTGTCCCCATTGCAACCCTGTTGGGCTTTTGCATCGTGCCCTGGTTGCTGGGTGGTTCACCCATGGTATTTGAGGGTTTTGCCCTGGCGGTGGTCAGTGCGGTGGTGGTCAGCCTGGTGCGCGGTATGCAGCTTAGCGAGGCGGTGGACGCCATCATTACCGGCATTAAGGGGGTGACGATCGGTGCGGTGATATTAGCCCTGGCGGTCACCCTGGCCACGGTCTCTGAACAACTGGGGACATCGGACTATGTGGTGAATGCCACCAGCGGGGTCTTATCGGCAGCTCCCTACATTCTGCCGGCGTTGTTGATGTTGCTGTGTATGGTGGTGGCATTTTCCATCGGCTCCTCCTGGGGGACCTATGCGGTGGTCTTTCCCATCGCCTTACCCCTGGCCCTGAGTTTGTCCCCGGACCCCGGTTTTCTGCTTCTGAACTTTGGCGCCATTATGGGTGGGGCGGTTTTTGGTGATCAGTGCTCTCCGATATCGGATACCACCATATTGTCGTCCCTGGCCTGTGGCTCAGACCTGATGGACCACGTGACTACACAAATGCCCCTGGCGCTGATTGCCGCCGGTTTGAGCGCCGTCTTGTATGTGGGTCTGGCGCTGATATTTGTCGGCTGACGCCTTGGTATGCGCCTTGGTATGAGTCCGGGGGTCTGCTGTTATCAGCAATTTTAGCCCTGATTGTGCTCCCGGAGTTGGCGCACGAGATAGGCGGAACAGCCGCACAACAATACGGAAAAAAGCACTTCAAAAGCGCCGAACAGCTTAAGTTCGGGTTCAAAGAGCAACAAGATGCCGTGCACAAAATACAGCAGGGAACCCATACACAGTAAAAATGTGCTGTTGACCTTAAGGCGTAACAAACCGGGTAACGGTACCAGCAGCGGTAACATCTGGATGATAAACCAGACCAGGTTGACCCCGGGATCGCTGAGCGGGGAAACAAAAAACTGCCGCAGGCCAATAATGCCAACCAGGCTGCCGATCAGCGGCAGACATAAAAACAGCAGACCGCGGGTTGAATTATTCAAGGGTGTTTTTCCGCACTGACATTGTGGTTAACGTCCTGACAGCCGCAGAGCAGACTCTGCCAGGCGCCGGCCGGCAGCTTCCGCCAGGGTGGCCTCATGATTGGACAAATGTGCCCCGTCCTTGCCCAGGTGGGTCACCCCATAGGGGGTGCCGCCGGTGGACGTTTCATTCATGGCGCTTTCCGCATAAGGCAGACCTTGAATGATCATGCCGTGATGAAACAGCGGGATCATCATGGACAGCAAGGTACTTTCCTGACCACCATGGATGGAGTTGGTGGAACAAAAGACCGCTGCAGGTTTGCCGACCAGAGTATTTTGCATCCACAGATCAGCGGTGCTGTCCAGGAAGTGCTTCAGGGGGGCTGCCATATTGCCGAAGCGTGTTGCACTGCCCAGGGCCAGCCCGGCGCAGTCCGCCAAATCTTCTTTGCTGCAGTATACGGCACCTTCGTCGGGGACCTTGGGTACGGTACGGCTGATGGCGGTATCCACTTCCGGCACGGTGCGTATTCTGCTCTCTATGCCCGCTACCTGATCCACGCCCCGGGCGATGTGGGTGGCCAGGTTGGCTGTCCCCTGGGTTTTGGAATAAAACAGGATCAGAATATATGGCTTTTGGGCGGCGGACATCAGAACAGCTCCAGGACCTGTTCCGGGGGCCGGCCAATTTTAGCTTTGCCTTTGTACACCACAATGGGCCGCTCCAACAGGATGGGTTCTTCGACAATGGCGCGGCGCAGGGTGTCATCACTGATGCCGGGATCACCCAGGTGTTTCTCTTTGTAGACTGCTTCTTTGGTCCGCATGAACTCCCTTGGTGCGCAGCCCAGCATATTGCCCAGGGCTTCAAGGGTGGACAGGTCCGGTGGTGCTTTCAGGTATTCGACAATTTGGATATCCAGGTTTGCCTGCTCCTCTAACAAGGCCAGGGTCTGGCGGGATTTTGAACACCGGGGGTTGTGATAGATGGTGACGGCGGTCATAAGATTCTCAATGGTCTGTAAGGTATAAATTATATAGCCAAAATAGTAACGTAGCGCAGGTGACAACCGCTAATGCAAAACAAAGTACCGATAAGCCACCCCAATCCATGCAAAACCGGCTGAGGCTCGCCTGGGAGGTGGTTCGTTGGCACGGTATGCAAACGTGGCATCAGTTTTTTGAGCACAACTGCATGGCCTCCGCGGGTGCCCTGACCTATACCACCCTGTTTGCGGTGGTGCCCATGATGACAGTGGCCTATACCATCTTCTCGCTGATGCCGGACTATGCTGAGGTGGGTGAGTCGGTGCAGAGTTTTATATTTCAGAATTTTGTGCCCGGCAGTTCCGACGTGGTGCAGGATAAGTTGAACGAATTTGCCGATCGCGCCCGGGGCCTGACCACCATCGGCTTGGCCATCCTGTTCGGCACCGCCTTTATGATGCTGGTGACCATTGAAAAGACCTTTAACACCATCTGGCATGTGGCGGAACCCCGCCGGGGACTGCAACGTTTTTTGTTGTATTGGGGGGTGTTGTCCCTGGGTCCGGTCAGTGTTATTGCCGGGATTGTTTCCAGCCTTTACCTGTTCAGTTTGCCCCTGGTTTCGGACCTGGACGCCTTTGGCCTGCGCGAGATCTTGCTGGGGTATTTGCCCTCCCTGATCAGTGCCGGCGGTTTTACGGTACTTTATTATGCGGTGCCGAATTGTCATGTACCCCTTAAGCATGCCGTGTTGGGTGGGGTGGTCACCATGCTGGTATTTCAAACCGCATTGTCGGTTTTTGCCCAGATGTCCAAAGGCTTCTCCTATGATGCGGTGTACGGCACCTTTGCCGCCATGCCGGTGTTTCTGGTGTGGCTGTATCTGGTGTGGGTCATTGTGCTGTGTGGTGCTATTTTTGTTCGCTCCCTGTCCCTGTCCAGGGGCGACGACGATACCCGGGAACCCATTATGATCAAGGCTGCGCGAATTTTGCGCCTGTTGCACGATGCCCACATGGAAGGAGCTTCGGTTACCGACAAGGAAATTAACGCCACGGTATTGTTAAGCCAGCACGAGCACGACCGGGTTTTTGAGGTATTTCAGGACCTGAAACTGTTGGGACAAACGGAAAACGAGCAATGGGTCCTGGGGCGTAACCTTAAAGGGGTCACGTTGTGGGACTTGTATCGTCTGCTGCCGGAAGGTTTGGAATTGGAACGGCTAAACCATATCAAAGACTTACCGGGGGTGGTGGAACCGCTGATTGCCATTACCCAGTTTGGTTCCAATGAAATGTCGGTCAGCCTGGATGTTGTATTTAGCTCATGAAAAAAGTTGTTTGCCTGCTTGTTTGTTTCAGTCTTGGTTTACCTGGGTGTTCCCTGGATGAGCAGATTGTTTTTGCTGACGGCACCCACTCACAAATGTCCCACTGGCAGGGACGGTGGCTGGTGATCAACTATTGGGCTGAATGGTGTGCCCCCTGTCGTCACGAAATACCTGAATTTAACGACCTGCACAGGGACCGGGTAGCGAACGGCCTGGTCATGTTGGGGGTGAATTACGATGGTTTGCAGGGTGAAAAATTGCGCGAGGTTATAGCGCGTATGGAGATCAACTTTCCGGTGCTGGCACAGGATCCGCAACAGCGTTACGGCTATGACCGGGCACAAACCCTGCCCATGACGGTTATTATCAACCCTGACCGCCAAGTGCACGATGTTCTGATTGGGCCCCAGACCAAGGCCAGCGTTCTGGCTGCCTTAAACTGATGCGTTGTGCTCTGCTTTCTCCGGGTGCGCCTACAGGTAGCGGCAAGCCTTAAGGCTGTAGTTTGTACAGCTATGAATCAATTGCGGCAGGTCAGCCCGGGTTTTGTTACGCCAGCGGGTACGCCAGGCGGTGATCACCTTGTCCGGGTATTTCAGCTTGCCACGGCTGCCGTTGTAGCGGCCCAGGGCGTCGACCAGATCATTTTTTGATACCTTGATGTAGTGGGCCAGAATTACGGTGCCGTAACGAATATTGGTTTCCACGTGGGTCAGGTTGTCGTGCGGGCGGCCAATTTCCAAACGCCAGAAAGGCATCACCTGCATCAACCCCTGGGCGCCGACCCTGGAAATGGCAAAGCGGTTGAAGCTGCTCTCGATCTGCATGACGGCCAAAACCAGATCCGGGTCCAGCTGTTGGCGGGTGGCTTCGGAATAGACGAGTCGCAGCAACTCAAGGCGTTCGTTCTGGGAGGGCATATATCTTTGTAGGCGCTGATCGGACACCTGCAGCCATACTTGAGCATCAAATTGATCAATTTCGGTATATTGTTTCGCCAGGTGCTCCGCCAGCTTGTCGCGCAAGACAGGGTCAACCTCGGGTTCCGGCCGCGCCTGCAGGCTGGGGTTAAGTAGAACCCACAAAGTCAGCGGCACGAAAATGCGCCATAACTTTGCTGCCGGCCGGCGGCGCTTCATGTCAGCAAGGACAATACTTGATCTATGGGGACTTCTTGAGGGGCTTTATCCAGCCGTTGTTTATATTCCACAACATCATTCTTCAGACCTCGCTCGCCTATGACAATACGGTGAGGCAGACCAATCAGGTCAGCGTCGGCAAATTTAACGCCCGGGCGTTCGTCCCGGTCGTCCAACAAGACCTCAATACCCAATTCCAGCGCCGCGTTGTACATCTTGTCAGCCGCCGTTTTGACAAGGTTGGACTTGTGGTAGTTCAAAGCCAGCAGATGCAGGTGATAGGGTGCCAGCGGAACGGGCCAGGCAATGCCATGCTCGTCATGATTCTGCTCAATCACCGCTGCCACCAGGTGGGTGACCCCCATGCCGTAACAACCCATCATGGGGGTGATGTTGCGGCCATCCTGGTCCAACACGCTAACGTCCATGGCCTTACTGTACGTTGTGCCCAGCTGAAAAATGTGACCCACCTCAATTCCGCGCAAAAACTTCAGGGTGCCGGCTCCACCGGGTGCCGGATCACCTTCCACAACATTGCGGACGTCAACAATTTGACTGTCTTCAAGGGCACAGTCCCTGGACCAGTTGACCCCGGTAAAATGCAAGCCGTCTTCGTTGGCGCCGCAACAGAAGTCCGCCAGCGCTGCCGCCTCACGGTCCACGTAAAGGGGTATCGGGCAGTTCACCGGCCCCAGGAAACCGGGATGGGCACCCATGGCCTGGGTGATATCGATATCCTTGGCGAATTGCAGCGGGGCCACAACCCCCGGCAATTTTGCCGCCTTAACTTCGTTCAGTTCATGATCACCCCGCAAGATGATTGCTGTCAGGCCATTTTCGCCGGCTACCACCAATGTTTTCACGGTTTGCTGTGCGGATATCGACAATTGGTCACACAGTTGGGTAATGGTTTTTACCCCGGGGGTCGGCACTTTCACCAAATTGTTACAAGGTGCCGGGGCGGGCCCGGGTTTGGCGGCTTCCGCCTTTTCCAGGTTGGCAGCATAGTCACCTGCCGAGGCATAGACGATGGTATCTTCTCCGGAAGACGCCAGTACGTGGAATTCATGGGAGTTTGCACCCCCGATATTGCCTGTGTCGGCTTCGACGGGTCTGAAATCCAACGCCATGCGTTGCAGAATTCGCCCGTAACAATCGAACATAGCCTGATAGGTTGCATCAAAAGACGCCTGATCGGTGTGAAATGAATAACCGTCCTTCATGGTAAATTCCCGGGCGCGCATCACCCCAAAGCGGGGTCGCCGCTCATCGCGAAATTTGGTCTGAATCTGGAAATAGTTCACGGGTAGTTGCCGGTAACTCTGAATTTCACGGCGAAAAAGGTCTGTGATGACTTCCTCGTGGGTGGGGCCCAGGCAAAAGTCACGTTCGTGACGATCCTGCATGCGCAACATCTCGGCGCCCATTTTTTCCCAACGGCCGGACTCTTGCCAGAGTTCCGCCGGCTGCACCACGGGCATTAATACCTCTTGGGCCCCGCTGGCTTGTAGTTCTTCGCGAATGATGGCTTCTATCTTACGCAGCACGCGCAAGCCCAGGGGCAGCCAGGTATACAGACCACTGGCCAGTTGTCGAATCAGTCCCGCGCGCAGCATCAGCCGGTGGCTGATGACGTCCGCATCCGCGGGATTTTCTTTCATGGTGGGTAATAGCAGGTGGCTTTGACGCATGTAAATGACAGTTGGTAAATGGCAGGGTGCAAGCTTACCTTGACGGTGCGGTAACGGACACAAAAAAGGGCCGCTTGGATGTCCAATCGGCCCCTTACAGCTTGTGCTCGAGGATGAGATTTAGTTTATCTGTCTAAGAAAGAGGACTAGTTGTTCCGCACTTTCGAAGACCAGCGATTCCCGGGGGAACCGTCGGCGGGACACAAACTAATCAGTGCCATATAAGGCGCTGGTTTCTGTCCGGAAATTGGCATCCCTGCCAATTTCCTCTTACGAATTTCCTGCGGAAACCTTCGCCCCGAATGCCGCGCATTCTGGACAGAGACTAATTAATCATATCCTTGAGTTTCTTCAATGCTGTAACGCGCACACGTGTAGTTGCCGGTTTGGCCGGGATCACAATTTCTTCTCCGGTGGCCGGATTTCTGCCCATGCGCTTTTTGGTTGCCGGGCGCTTGGCCGCCTTGATTTTCAACAATCCGGGCAAGGTGAACTCACCTGCGGCACGCTTGCGAATATGGCGCTCAATAATGGATTCCAATTCATCAAGGACCGAACCGACTTGAGCACGGGTTAAATCTGTGCTCTCAGCAATTGTGTTCAGTATTTGAGTTTTGGTCATTTTACTGGAAATACCAGGCTTTCTGGCCGGGGCGGCTGCTTTTTTGGCCGCAGGGCGGCGCTTGGCAGCTGCTTTCTTCTTCGCGGCTGGCTTCTTAGCGGCTGGCTTCTTAGCTGCGGGTCGCTTTGCAGGCGCCTTCTTTTTGGCGGGTGCTTTTTTACGAGCGGCGGCCTTTTTTGCGGGCGCTTTTTTGGCTGGTGCTTTTTTGCGGGTTGCCATGAACTAATCCTTCTTTCAGTCATTCAGTTGTAAACTGCGCAATTCCTCGCTAATAGACCAACGGGCAGGCTGCGCCCAAGGCCCAAGAGGGGTTTCGCAACGTCTCTTAAACTTGATCATGCTGACTTTGTGAATGCGATATCGGGCCTGCCTATGGCAAATACCCTAAAATCCCTGTGTTTTCTGCGTTTTTTTGTCTTTTACGCAAATCCTGGAAGAATTGCTTAGATTAACAAAACTGCTAACAGAAAATTTACATGGATAGAATAAGTGCCGCGTGAGACAACTTTAGACGCTGACAAGAGCTGATATAGCGATTTCCCAATAGTGAGTATGACCGTCTCAGACTTTAGGGGTCTGATGACCGCGCTTTATAGCTTATCGATTGCACCCTCGCAACAAAAAGTGTGCAAAATCACTGTATTTTTATTGGTTTTTTTAAGATCATGCGCCGCTGTTTTAAAAGCGTGGTGAAAAATTAGCGAAATGCCGATCTATGAGTATCGTTGTGACAATTGTGGGCACGAACTTGAAGCGTTTCAAAAGTTAAATGAAAGTCCGCTGCAAACGTGTCCCCAGTGCGACACCGACAATTTGATTAAGAAAATTTCCGCTGCCGGGTTCCGCCTTAAGGGTGGCGGTTGGTATGAAACCGATTTCAAGTCCGGCAACAAGAAAAATGTTGCGGGTTCTGACGGTGCAAGCACTAAAGAAAGCAGCTCCGGTGGGGATAGCAGTGATGCTTCGGGTGCCAAAGATAAAACAGGCAGCGACAGCAAATCCACCACATCAACTAGTGCGTCCGACAAAACGAGTGCCGGTTCAGGCGACTGAGGGCGTTGCGATATAATCTATGCCTGGGCAGGTAATTGCTGCCGGGCCCCTTAAAATACAGGAATGGTGTTAATGCGAAGTCACTATTGTGGGACGATCAGTACGGCCCACGACGGAGATCAGGTAGAGGTTTGCGGATGGGTCCACCGCCGGCGCGACCATGGCGGGGTCATATTCCTCGATATCCGGGATCGAACCGGTATTGTGCAGGTTGTATTTGATCCGGATACCCGGGAGAGTTTTGCCACGGCAGACCGGGTGCGCAACGAATATGTCTTACGTGCAACGGGCAAGGTCCGCCCGCGCCCGGAAGGTACGGTGAATCCGGACATGCCCACCGGCGAAATTGAAGTTCTGGGTCATGAGTTGACTATCCTTAACAGCGCGCAAACACCACCTTTTCAGCTTGATGAACATTCTGAAGCGGGTGAAGACGTTCGTTTGCGTTTTCGCTATATGGACTTACGGCGGCCGGAGATGCAGGAAAAAATGCAAATGCGGGCAGCCATTTCGTCCCGGGTGCGAAATTATCTGGAAGCCGATGGATACTGGGAAATTGAAACCCCAACCCTGTCCCGGGCGACGCCGGAGGGTGCCCGGGATTATCTGGTGCCCAGCCGCACCCATCCCGGTGAGTTTTTTGCCTTACCCCAATCACCCCAGGTCTATAAGCAGCTGCTGATGATGTCGGGTATGGACCGCTATTATCAGATTGCCCGCTGTTATCGCGATGAAGACTTGCGCGCCGACCGGCAGCCGGAGTTCACGCAAATTGATATTGAGGCTTCTTTTGTCAGCGCGGAACAAGTCATGGCTTTAACCGAAGGCATGCTCAAAGAAGTATTTAACGATCTGTTAGACGTGGCCTTGCCTGATTTTCCCGTTTTGACTTGGGACGAGGCGATGCGGGATTTTGGCAGTGACCGCCCGGATCTGCGTAACCCGTTACGTTTGGTGGATATTGCTGACGTCATGCAGTCTGTTGAGTTTAAGGTATTTAACGGACCGGCAAACGACCCCAAGGGACGTGTGGTGGCCCTGCGCGCGCCGGGTGGGGCTGAATTGTCCAGGAAGGTGATTGATGACTACACCAGCTTTGTCGGGCGTTACGGTGCCCGGGGGTTGGCCTACATCAAGATTAATGACATGGCGGCAGGCGCGGATGGGCTGCAGTCGCCGATTCTGAAGTTTTTACCGGAAGAAGTGACCCAACAGGTGTTGACCCGGGTGGGTGCCCAGACCGGTGACCTGGTGTTCTTTGGTGCTGACAAATCAGGTGTGGTGAACGACGCCATGGGTGCCCTGCGCAATGAACTGGGACGCGACCTGGGTCTGTTGGAGATGGACTTTGCACCCTGCTGGGTGGTTGATTGGCCCATGTTTGCAGAAGGGCGGGATGGCACACTGAGTGCGGAACATCATCCCTTTACCCAGCCCATCGGCAGCCCCGAGGCCTTGTTGGCAGATCCTCTGGCGGCCAAGGCGGCTGCTTATGATGTTGTCCTTAATGGTTATGAACTGGGTGGCGGCTCCTTGCGGATCCACGATACGACCATGCAGTCTGCGGTTTTTGAGGCCTTGCGGATGGGCCAGGAGGCGCAGTCAAAGTTTGGCTTCTTGTTGGATGCACTGCAATATGGCTGTCCCCCTCATGGTGGTATTGCCCTGGGTTTGGACCGGCTTGTCATGTTAATGACGGACAGTGCCTCCATCCGTGACGTGATTGCCTTTCCAAAAACCCAAACCGCTTCCTGCCTGATGATGGCTGCCCCGAGCCCGGTTGATGAACAGCAGTTGCGGGACCTGCATATCCGGCTGCGCAAGAGCGAAGGTCAGTAAGTATGCCTGGGCGGTTTTGCTACCATAGAAATGTCGATAGCGCAGAGGTGAACGATGGCAGGACATAGCAAGTGGGCAAACATCAAACACCGCAAGGCAGCCCAGGACAAAAAGCGCGGCAAACTGTATACAAAAATTATTCGTGAGATCACCGTGGCTGCCCGCCTGGGAGGCGGCGATGTTAACGACAATCCCCGCCTGCGGGCGTCGGTAGAAAAGGCGCTGGCGGCCAATATGCCCAAGGACACCATCGACCGGGCGGTGCAGAGGGGTGCCGGTGGTGGTGAAGGCAGTGATGTTGAAGAACTGGTTTATGAGGGTTATGGACCGGGTGGCATTGCCATTCTTATCGAAGCGATGACCGATAACCGTAATCGCACGGTGGCGGAGGTCAGGCACGCCTTTTCGAAACATGCCGGCAACCTGGGCACCGATGGTTCGGTGGCTTATTTGTTCAGCAAGCAGGGTATGATCAACTTTGCCCCCGGAGCGGATGAGGAGCAGATTATGGACATTGCCTTGGAAGCCGGTGCGCAGGACATTGAGGCGGAACAGGACGGTGCCTTGTCTGTGGTGACACCCTGGGAGGACCTGGCTGATGTGGTTGCGGCGTTGCGGCAACAAGATTTGGAGCCCGACCACTCCGAAGTCACCATGGTACCGTCGACAACCACAGCTTGTGATGTGGATCTGAGTCAGAAAGTGCTGAAGCTGATCGACGCGCTGGAGGAATTGGATGACGTTCAGGAAGTTTATAGCAATGGCGAATATCCGGCGGAAGCTTATGAGTAACCCCTGCCGCTGATCATGCCGGTTGTTGACTCTATGCCGCCGGTATTGGTGAATAAACGCCGCCGGGTGCTGGCAATCGATCCCGGTTCGCGCAGCACCGGTTATGGGATAGTCGATATACACCCAGGCCAACTTAACTATGTGGCCAGCGGGTGTATTCAGGCAGCGCGCAAAGGGGATCGGTTTACCCGTCGTCTGGGTGAAATTTATTCCGGGATTTGCGAAATAATTGAATCCTACGAACCTGATGAATTTGCCGTTGAAGAAGTATTTATGGCTAAAAACCCACAGGCTGCCCTGAAGCTGGGACAGGCCCGGGGGGCGGCCATTGCCGCCGGAGTGGCGGCTGAACTGCCCATCCACGAGTATGCGGCGCGCCAGGTTAAACAAGCGGTGGTCGGTTCCGGCAAAGCCAGCAAAGAACAGGTGCAACATATGGTCCAGGTGATGCTCAAACTTTCCGGCGTGCCTCAAGCGGATGCGGCGGACGCCCTTGCCATTGCCCTGTGCCACGCCAATTTTCAAGAGGTGACGCAAAAACAGCAACACAATCTGGCGGTTCAGGGTGACCACTCCGGGGAGACCCGGTCATGATTGGGCGTTTAACCGGCCAGCTTGTCGCCATTACCGATGGATTTGTTCTGGTTGATGTGGGTGGGGTGGCATACGAAGTAGAAGTATCCAGTGGCGTCTTGCAGGCCTTGCCCCAACTGAATGAGACCCTGGTTTTACATACGCACTTTGTTGTGCGCGAAGACGCCCAATTGTTATATGGTTTTCCCAGCCAGACCGAACGGGATCTTTTCCGGGCTTTTATCAAGCTGAATGGGGTGGGTCCCAAACTGGGTCTGGCGTTGATTTCCGCTTTGTCTCCGGCTGATCTGGTGACAGCGGTACGCAACAACGATGTATCCATGCTCACCCGGGTACCGGGGGTGGGCAAGAAAACCGCTGAACGTCTGTTGTTGGAACTTAAGAGCCGGGTCGACAGTCTGACCGAAAGTGGTGTGGTGCCGGTTACGGTGGCTGAAGTGGAAGGTGTGACGGTCCACCGCAACGGCGTGGTGGAAGAAGCGGAAAGTGCCCTGGTGGCATTGGGGTACCGTCTGCCGGAAGCCCAGCGGGCGGTTGGGCTGGCTTGTAATGGCAGGGATCTGGCTGGATTAACAGCGGAAGAACTGGTGCGCCTGGCTTTACGTAGTTTTGTGACGACAGGCTAGGAGAATCTTCGCGGCCTGGTGGCTTTTACGGCTAACGGGTGCTTAAGAGTGCTTAAGAGTTGGGCCGGTTAATGGTACATGAAGTTAATGGTGCAGAAGTTGTGGAGCAAGTTAGACGGGGATGTTTTATACTGACGGTTTATACAGTGGTCCCAGCATCTGTCACCCGGTAGTGAGGGCGGGGATGCCAATTTTCCGGACAGGAACCAGAGGTTCAGCGTAAGTTCAATATGAGTATAGAACCAGACCGCCTGCTTTCCGCCCAGCCGGCACCGGGGGAAAACCGGCATGATCAGGCGCTGCGGCCCGTCAAACTCAACGAATACATTGGTCAAAGCGCGGTTAAGGAACAAATGGAGATATTTATCCAGGCTGCTCTTGGCCGTGGTGAATCTCTGGACCACACCCTGATTTTTGGCCCTCCGGGGTTAGGCAAAACCACCCTGGCCAATATTATTGCCCGGGAGATGTCCGGGGCAATCAAGTCAACCTCCGGCCCGGTGCTGGAAAAGCCTGGCGACCTGGCCGCCATGCTGACGAATCTGGATGCCGGCGACATCCTGTTTGTGGACGAGATTCACCGCCTGAGTCCAATTATTGAAGAAATTCTCTATCCGGCCATGGAAGATTTTCAACTGGATATTTTGATTGGCGAAGGCCCGGCAGCCCGATCGCTGAAGTTGGAGTTACCACCGTTTACCTTGGTGGGCGCAACCACCCGGGCGGGTTTGTTAACCAGTCCGCTCAGGGACCGTTTTGGCATTGTGCAACGGCTGGAATTTTACAGCGAGGCTGAGCTGACGGAAATTGTCACACGCTCAGCGCGCAAGCTGGCGCTGGAAGTGGACGAGCAGGGGGCCAGAGAAGTGGCCCGCCGCAGCCGCGGGACCCCGCGTATTGCCAACCGGTTGTTACGGCGGGTCAGGGATTTTGCCCAGGTTCGTGCTGACGGGCGGGTCAGCGCGGGGGTGGCGGATCAGGCTCTGGACCTGTTAAAGGTTGACCATCTTGGCTTTGATGGCATGGACCGCCGTATGTTGTTAGCTATCCTGGATAACTTTGCGGGTGGGCCGGTTGGCCTGGATGCCCTGGCTGCCTCCATTGGTGAGGAAAAAGATACCATTGAGGATGTGATTGAACCCTATCTGATTCAACAGGGGTATCTGATGCGCACGCCCCGGGGTAGAGTAGCCACCGCCAAATGTTATCGTCACTTTGGCGTATCGGTTCCGGAACATTTAGCTGGGCTTCAAGACGAAGCGCAAAAGACCACCGGACAACAGTCGAGTCTAAATTTAGATTGAGGAGCAATCTTTGACTGACCAACTTTCGATCTATGAACTCATTGCCAACGCCAGTCTCCTGGTTCAGCTGGTTATGGCCATCCTGGTGCTGGCGTCGGTGGTATCCTGGATGATGATATTTCAGCGCTGGGTCTTTCTCAGCCGGGCCTTGGGAGAGATCGACAGCTTCGAAGATCATTTCTGGTCCGGCATCGATTTGCGCAAGTTTTGGAGCGAATTGGACGGAGAAGAGGGGCTGAACGGCATAGAAAGCATTTTTGTTGCCGGATTCAGGGAGTTTACCCGACTGTCGGAACAGGGTGGGGCGGATGCGGAAGCCATCATGCAGGGGGTGCAGAGGGCAATGCGGGTTGCCGTCACCCGTGAAGAAGCTCGTTTGGAAACTCATTTGCCGTTTTTGGCAACGGTAGGTTCCACCAGTCCCTATGTGGGGTTGTTTGGTACCGTGTGGGGTATCATGAATTCTTTTCGTTCCCTGGCCAACATGAGTCAGGCTACCCTGGCCTCGGTGGCACCGGGAATTTCGGAAGCCCTGGTGGCTACCGCAATGGGATTGTTTGCAGCGATTCCCGCGGTGATTGGCTATAATCGCTTTTCAGCGAGAGTTGAAGTGTTGATGAAACGGTATGATGCATTTAGTGACGAACTCACCACCATATTGCACCGTGCGGCCCACTCACGCGGGGTACCGGCGTAATCTCTTGCACACTATGCCGGTCAACAAAGATGCCACGAAGATGCGATACAAAGCGACAACACATCGCTATAACACAAGAGACTTAACAGGTTTATAAACAATGGCTCAGCGGCGTAAACCGATGTCCGAAATCAATGTTGTACCCTACATCGATGTGATGTTGGTATTGCTGGTGATTTTTATGGCAACCGCGCCGTTGCTTACCCAGGGTGTTGTTGTTGATCTGCCCGAAGCACCGTCTGAACCCATAGAAGACACACAAGACGATCCGTTAGTGGTTTCCATGCGGGCAGACGAAGCCATATTTCTTAACCTGGGTTTACAGGATGCGGACGATGAGGGCACTCGCGTTACTGTATTTTCGTTAGAAGACCAGGCCGGCAAAATTCTGCGCGCAAGACCAGACGTTCCGGTATATATAAAGGCAGACCACAGCCTGGGTTATGGCAAAGTGGTCGTCGTCATGACTGTATTACAAAAAGCGGGGGCTAAGAGCGTGGGGTTGATCACCGACCCACCACAAATTGGTAGTAGCTGATGTACGTGCTGCGTCAGTATACGTTGCCCCTGATGCTTGCGTGTCTGTTGCACGCAGCCGCCGCCTGGGCGCTGTATCAGGGGTGGCATCCGCAGCAGGAAATTTCTGACTTTGTAAAACCCAGACCGGTGGTTGCTAACCTGATTGTGATGGAAGCCAAGGCCAAACCGGCACCGCCACCCAAGCCCGTACCCAAGGCGGCCCCTCAGCCCAAACCCGCCCAGCCTGACCCCAACCTAGCGCAAAAAAAGAAGGCGCAGGAAGATGCGCGCAAAGCAGCGGAAAAGGCAGCGGCAGAAAAAGCCGCGGCGGAAAAAGCGGCGGAAGCGGCCCGGGAAAAAGAACGGCTGGAGCGTCTGGCGCGCTTAAGCGAACTGGCCAACAGCTCCTTTGATCAGGCCATTGCTGAAGAAAGTGCCAACCTGCAAAGCGGCAGCGAAGACATGGTGGCGCAATCTTACCGTCTGGAAATTTACCAGCAGATTTTGCAGAACTGGTCGCGGCCCCCCAGCGCCCGCAACGGTATGAAAGCGACATTGCTGGTCGAACTCATCCCCAACGGCGAAGTCCAGTCCGTGACCATTACCGAGTCTTCGGGGAATGTGGCTTTTGACCGGTCCGCAGAAAATGCGGTCAGGCGGGTGCGGCGTTTCAGCGTACCTAAAGAAAACCACATTTTTGAACGGCATTTTCGAAAAGTGTATCTACTATTTCAGCCAGAGGATTTACTAAGATAAGTTATGAATAAATGGTATTTGCGGTCTTGTTCCGTAGTTTTGTTTTTACTTGTGTTGCCCCTGTCAGCCAATGTGTTGGCCAATACGTTAGACCCGATTCTGATCGACCGGGGTATGGATGAGCCTATTCGTATTGCGGTGGTACCGTTTAAGACCGACACCCGTCTGCAAAGCAAAGCCAATATGGCTGATATCATCGGCTTTGATCTGGCCCGCAGTGGCCAGTTTTTTCCCATGGAAGCGGAGAACATGCTGTCCCACCCCCACGAAGCCAGAGCTGTCTTCTATCGGGATTGGCGTGTCATCAAGGCGGCATATTTGGTGATCGGCAACGCCAGGTTAAATGCCGACGGCCGTGTGGACGTGAACTTTGAACTGTTTGATGTGGTCAGTGGACGCCGCATGGACGGTAAACGCTACACCATTGCGCAAAGTCAGTGGCGGGAGGCAGCACACCGGATGTCTGATGTGATTTATGAGCAAATTACCGGAGTGCGGGGCGCGTTCTCTACCAAAATCATGTACGTCCTAGCCCAGAATGCCGGCACCCCCCAGGCCAATTACCGCTTGGAAATTGCGGATTCTGACGGTGAACAGTCGCGCACGCTGTTGAACTCAAAGGAACCGATTTTATCCGCAAATTGGTCCCCGGACGGTAAACGTGTGGTGTATGTCACCTTCGAAACCGGGCGCCCCAGTATCGTTCTGCAAGACGTCAACGGCCCCTATCGTGAGCGTTTAACCAACTTCAGGGGGATCAATAGCTCACCGGTGTTTTCCCCGGACGGCAAAAAGCTGGCCATGGTGCTGTCCAAGGACGGTGATCCGGAGATTTTTGTCATGGACATTGCCACCCGCTCGCTGCGCCAGATTACCCGTCATCACGCCATTGACACCGAACCCAGCTGGACTCCGGATGGAAAGAGTATTGTTTTTACCTCGGATCGGGGCGGCCGGCCGCAAATATATCAAGTTGAACTGGCTACCAATTTTCTTGAGCGCTTGACCTTCCAAGGAGACTATAATGCCCGTGCCAGATTGCTGCCGGATGGGAAACACCTTGTTTTTGTCCACCGTACAAATGGTGTTTTTCATATTGCATGGCAGGACTTAGAGCGAGACAATTTGCAGGTATTAACAGAAACATCATTGGATGAATCTCCTTCCTTGGCGCCTAACGGTCAAATGCTGATATATGCCACACAGCATCAAGGTAGGGGTATACTTGCAGTGGTATCGATTGACGGCAGTGTGAAGTACCGGCTGCCGTCATCGTCTGGGGATGTAAGGGAACCGGCGTGGTCACCTTATTTAGGTGGATAGTTATTTGGGTGGATAATTCTGTTGTGATGAGTTTGGAAAAACGCATTCTGACGGGGCGAAAAACATTTAACACTATTGAAAGGGGCTAATCCCAATAGACAAAATCTTGCGGGATACTTAGGCGATAAAGCCAAAATATATAAGAAACTAAAACCTATACATAAAAGCGGTAAATTAACAAACCGAAACAAATTGCTGCACGAAGCAACTGAGGAGATATTTGATGCAGATGCGTACACAACCCCGATCATTAGGCCTGGTTGGTCTATTGTTGGCTTCTTTTATAATTGCCGGCTGTTCCAGCACCGGATCGTCGGATGAGCCGATAGAGCCCCAGGAACCCGTGGCGGAAACCCAGGCCCCGGTTGCTCCGGTAGAACCGATTGAAGAAGAAACCGCGGACTTTAACGCCGCTGGTGAGCCGCTGGACCGCAACGGCAACATATTGGATCGGACCTTTTACTTTGCTTATGACAAAGCGGTTTTGAAACCCAACGATCTGGCTGCCTTACAAGTGCATGCACAAATCCTGCGCCGCAATTCAGATCGCAGTGTGGTTATTGAAGGCCACTGTGATGAGCGTGGTACCCGGGAATACAACCTGGCTCTGGGGGAGCGTCGGGCTGATGCCGTACGCAGCTTTTTGCTTTCAGCCGGCGTATCTTCGCGACAGATAGAAACGGTTAGCTATGGCGAAGAGCAGCCGGAAGATCCGGGCCACAATGAGGCAGCATGGTCGCGCAATCGTCGCGCGGTAATGTCTTACCGGTAACAAGAGGATGCAGGCGTGTTGTTTAAGTCAGTGAGTACTCCTGCATTTTTTGCTTCGTGTTTCTGCGCGGTGCTGGCCGCGCAGGGTTCTTTGCAGGTCAGTGCCGCGGTTCCCGTTGAGGAGTCGGTGCAGGCATCGTCTCAAAGCTCATCATCCCAGCGGGGTTATGGCGGGGCATCCAGCAGGAGGGCGCTGGATATTCCACCCACCATAGAACCCGGTGCCCCATCTTCGCAGCCGCGGCCAGTTGCGGGGGTGCAAAGCGCGCCGCCAGGCTTAAATGCGGATTCTGTTGCTCCGGATACAGCGGATGCGGGGCAGTTGGGGCAGATTTTCTATCAAGTGCAGTTGTTACAGCAGGAAGTGCAGGAACTGCGCGGCCAGGTGGAACAACAGGACTATTTGATTAAGCGCTTGCAGAGAGACCAGAAAGAGCAGTATCTGGATCTGGATCAACGGGTGGTGGCCTTGTACAACAACAAGCCCGCACCCGCGCCTTCAACCAGCATTCCCAAACGTACGGCACCCCGCGCCGGTGGCGGCTCTTTGTCCGAGCGGGATGCGTATGAGGCAGCCTTTGATGCCATGCGCAACCGGGAGTTTGAAGAGTCGTTGTTTGGTTTTCGGCAACTTATCGAAAACTATCCCAACGGGCAGTATACGCCGAATGCGTATTACTGGATTGGTGAATTACACCTGGCAGCCCAGTCCGAACCCGAGCAAGCTCGCCAGTCTTTTATGCAGGTGGTAAACCTGTACCCGGATCATCAGAAGACGCCGGATGCGCTGTATAAGCTGGGGGTGGTCTATCACTCCCTGGGCGATACCCAGCGTGCCTTGGAGTATTTAGACCGGGTGCAGCAACAGTACCCGGGCTCTTCCGCGGCGGGGCTGGCCGCTAAGTTTGCCGCAGAACTGCAGTAGTGTGGCCGCGACGACCTTGACCTTGCCGGCTGAGGACAAGGTCAGCTTAAGAATTACGGAAATTTTTCTTTCCCTGCAAGGCGAAGCCAATACCGTAGGTTGTCCTACGGTATTTGTGCGTTTGACCGGGTGTCCCTTGCGGTGTCATTACTGCGACAGCGCGTATGCCTTCAGCGGTGGGGAAAAAATACCGCTGTCGAAGATTGTTGAACAAGTACAGGCCTATGAGGTGCCCCGGGTAACGGTCACCGGGGGTGAACCCCTGGCCCAGCCCGAGGTTCACGTGCTGATGAGGCACTTATGTGATGCCGGTATGTTGGTCTCTTTGGAGACCAGTGGGGCTTTGAGCGTTGAGGATGTTGACCCGCGGGTTGTTAAGGTGGTGGATTTTAAAACCCCGGATTCGGGGGAGAGTCACCGTAATCTATGGGACAACCTGCGCTGGCTGAACCCGGATGATCAGATTAAATTTGTGCTGTGCAGCCGGCAGGATTACAACTGGGCTAAGTTAATGTGTGATCAGTATCAATTGTGTGACAAGGTTACCGACGTTCTGTTTTCTCCCAGCCACGAGCAACTGCCGCCACGCGACCTGGCGGATTGGATTGTGGAAGACCGCCTCAGGGTGCGCATGCAGTTGCAGATGCACAAACTGCTGTGGGGGGATGTGCCGGGACGCTAACCTGCGTCCGCAAATGCCATGACCAAGGAGCACAAGGAAAACCAGGATGTTGTCCGGACCGGGAGTAGCGGCGGCAAAAAAGCGGTGGTTCTGGTCTCCGGCGGGTTGGATTCTGCCACCACCCTGGCCATTGCGGCACATCGCGGTTACGAGTGTTTTGCACTGTCTTTTGACTACGGTCAACGCCATGCCGCGGAGCTGCAGGCCGCCAACGCAGTTGTAGCGGCAAATCGGGTGGTCTATCACCGGGTGGTTGCCATTGACCTCAGCCAGTTGGGAGGGTCGGCCCTGACGGACCAGGCCATTGCCGTACCCACCTCGGGTGCGGGAGATCCGGGTATTCCCATTACCTATGTGCCCGCCCGCAATACGGTCTTTTTGTCCTTTGCCCTGGCCTGGGCGGAGGTCCTTGGGGCGAAAGACATATTTATAGGGGTCAATGCGGTGGATTACTCCGGGTACCCGGACTGCCGGCCTGAATACATTGCAGCTTTTGAGACGATGGCCAATTTAGCCACAAAGGCCGGGGTGGAAGGGGATGGGCTGGCCATTCATGCCCCCCTGATAACGCTGACGAAGGCGGAAATTATTCGACAGGGGAGCAGGTTGGGGGTGGACTACAGCCTTACCGTGTCCTGCTACCAGGCTGATCCCGACGGGCGGGCCTGTGGCATTTGTGATAGTTGTCACATCCGCCGGGAGGGTTTTTTCGCAGCAGAAATTGCGGATCCGACCCGCTATTTGACTTGAGTTAGGCACGGTACATGACTACAATCGCGCCTCGATTTTTTGCCGCTATGGGTCGTTAGCTCAGTTGGTAGAGCACCGGGCTTTTAACCCGTTGGTCCTGGGTTCGAGCCCCAGACGACCCACCATTGATCTCGCGCGTGGCGCGAGCTCTGTCGAGTTTTGCGCGGAGCGCAAAACGTCGCTCTGATCGACAAACTTTCTCAAGTGTTCTAGATGGAATTGGTTCGAGGTTTGTCCTTTGGGCAAAACGTTACCCAGCTCGATTGGCGATCTTCCAGGTACCGGAGCATAAGAAATCCTGGTGGTTCGAGGTCCCGCTGAGTCATTCTTGTATTTGGCTCCGCTTAGGTCCTTCCGGCGAAATTTGATGGTGCTGTTAAAACCCATCTTGGACATTCCGACAACTTGTGGGGTCCTCCACAGTAGGGGCACTTTGGGTCAACCATCCAGGCCCAACAAGGTCTCTAAATCGCAGTTAAATTCCCGACAAAGGTTGAGCAACGTATCCAGGTTGTATTGTTTGCAACGGCCTGACTCGAGCTTGGATATGTATCCCTTGACCTTGCCGATCCGTGCCGCCAACTCAGCGCCGGTTAGTCCCCGGGACCTTCTGAGTTCCCTGACACGTCTGCCAATGGCTTTTTCGGCAACATAGTTGATCGGAACCCTGGGGGCCTGATTTTTAAACATACTTTCGCTGGCTTCTAATATTAATTCCGGATTGTTGTGGTCACCTGTCTCCTCCGGCGGCGTAAGGTGCCCCGACACCTGGTGGCCCTCCCGGGCAGCACGTCTGTTCCGCCTGCTGATACAGGTCCTCAGACAATTCTTTGCCGCCACTATGCAATAGCTTTCTAAAGAATGAGCGGTTGCCCGTTTTAACGCGTGCAGCTTTAGCCAGGTTTCCTGAATCACATCCTCAGCATCTTCACGAGAGATATTCTGGGCGTGGATATAGTTGGCCACAGCCTTGTGGTGATTCTTATACAACTGTTCGGTTGTAAGGCGCATGGGTTCCTGATTTACCGCTGGCAAGTCCCTGCAGGCGTCAACACGGTGCGGGTGGGACGGTGAAATATTTAAGTCAGGCTTGTTTGACGGCTAAGGGGACCTCAAGTGAAGTGGCAAGCGTCTTAAGTGTGCTGTTTATCCTATGGTGGTAAACGGGTGAAGCAGAATTGGGGAATCGGTAAATACTGATTAAACCGTTGTGAGATTTTGACAACGGATTTGGTTCGAAGCCAAATTTCAGTTCAGCCTCGCCATCCTGATGGTGATCTGGCCCGCCAGTTTAACAAACTATCGATGTTCCTTATTTGTGGCCGCGACAGTTATAAACAAAAAAGTCCAATAGTTGGTATTAGTGGTTGCTTATAACGAAGTATTAACTTGATTCGTTACTAAATAGTTGAATTTTTGTTGAGACTTAAGGTGGAACCTTTCAATAGTGTACTTCTTCTTGCCAGCAGATGGTCGAGGCTTTAACACACACAACTAACACACACAATGGACACGATGTAAGGCGAATAGTGAGCAGGCCCGAGAATTGGCCACAGTTGATTAACGCTTTAATCCAATCCCATTCCTGTAGCAGTACTAAAGGAAAACACCATGAATGAATCGTTATCGGGACGGCCTGTATCCGGCCTTCTCCCAGTTATCATAATCGCCCTGTGCGTGCTGAGTACCAGCTTGTCGGGTTCGGGGCACGCGGCAACACTAGTTGATCTGGATTTTGCCAACAGTTTAACCAACACAGGGACCACGGGGACGGCAACCTATAAAAATTATCTGGATTCCGGTCTTAACCCAAATCCGGTGTACCGCGGCGGTGGTGAATATCTATTGCTGGTGCCCAACGAAGGCGTTGAGTTGAGTGGTGTTGCCACGGAACTGATCGAGAATGATTTTATCAGCGTGAGCGGCCGCTTCATGATTAAGTCTCTGCCGGAATCCGGGCGGGGGGCCAAACCTTTATTTGACCTGATTGGGCGTAAAGTTGGCACAAGATCCAAGGAGGATGGAGCAGAAATTAACTTCTACGGCGGTGTACGTGTCATGTTAATGCGTGATGGTGAAGGCCTGGGGTGGGTAAAACTTACCATCAGTGACGCCGATACCAACGGTTTGAAGGACAATCGCAACAGTAACAGCCGGGTTGCTGAAGGTTTACCGCTGAATAAATGGATTGACATGCGGGTTACGATAGACATCGAGCAGAGGTTTCTGACGACACAGTTTAATGATCAGTACTTCGTTAAACGAGTGCAAAGCGAGCGATTCAATTGGGAGACCATGTTCAACTGGGTCGATTCGGCAAGTACGGTAAAAATTGGTTGGAGTGAGCAGTTCAACTCTCGAGAAGTGGAAAAAGAGCAGCGGATGGTCGACTCCACAATATGGCTTGATAACTATCAATTGGTTAACGCCAGACCAGCCCCGGTTGCCGGCGATATATCCGGCTATACCAATGCCCTGGCAGAGTTTACCAACCGCGCCTTGCAAAACTCTCTCTCCGAGGATGATATCAGCACGCTGGAAGCTGCTTATCTGGACATACAGCGCTTTATCACAACCTTTGGACATGGGCACTATCTGGATGCCGGCATTAAGGCCAGCGTTGATAGTTTTATGCAGGCGGTGGAAGCAAGCCCTATATATCCGGATCCCGTCTATGCAAACCTTGGCAATCGGCGTGACCGGTCCCGTCTGGAGGATTTGCCTGTGATGCTTAGAGCGCTGGTTGTGGTCCAGCAGGACATTCTGTTGCACAATTTTACTAACCCCGTGGTACCGACGGGTGAAACCGCGGACGGCAAAATTGATCCGGACGGCAACCTGCTGCCGCTGGCTTTTAAGGCGCACCGTTTTTTTCCGGGAGAGGTAACCGGAGTAACGAATCACGATACGCATAATCTGGCTGGGTCGTTCTGGATAAACGGGACTTATGAACGCTTTGAGGGTGTCAGCAAATATGCCTATGTCAGGCGCCCCACGGGTTACTACGTTCTGCCGGGACAGATTGCGAAAGTATGCCTGCCGGTAAGTGACGGGGTTAACATAAGTGATTTCAGGATTTTTGTGGGGGCCCATCAGGACTTTATCGGCAGCGCCGCAGCGAGCCGCTACCGTAAAATAGGTACTCGTTTTAATTTTGATACCCACTGCCAGGAAGTTGCCAATCCTTTTGGGGGTGGACTATATATTGGAGTAAGACCGGAGACGCAGAGCGGTTGGTTTGAAGTTGATGTAGACGGCGGTGTGGTCGAAGCGCCGTTCTTTGATGTCCGCAGCAACAATCGCCCGCAAGCACTACCTGCAAAGAGTACGGATGCAGACTGGTCTGTTATGGTTAATACCGCAAAAGCGCCATGGACGGATCTGGAATCGGATAATTTTCAGATCACCGTGCCTACTGCCACTGCAAAACAGGTGACCGACCCCACGGCAGTGATGCAAAAGTGGGATGAGATGTGGGGGGCGGTATCGGTTTTCACCGGAAGAGGTGACCAGAATCTGGTGCGACCACGTCCAGAATGGGCTTTGGTTGACAACTATTTCCGCAAGCATGGTTATCCCAACGTCATGGAATCTCCCCGGGCGCTGCTCGGTAACCCCAGGGGCAGCTATCCGCATAATCTGACGTACAAATATGGATACCGTGTATTCAACATCACTCAGGCTCCCGACGCTTTTCAAAAACTCGATATCTTGTTGCATGGATTTGGACATGGCCTGCGTAGCCCCATGATCGGGTCTGAGGGTGAGTCCCATCCCAATCTGGTGGCTATTGCGATGTCAAACTCCGCACTGGGCATCTCTCTGGATGAAGCCATTAAATACTCCAATGGGCAGCGCTATGGCCGGGATCATACAGCCATTGACTGGATGATTCGTGACAAGTTCCGCAACGGTGCCTCCAGCTTGGTGCCGTTACACGGTGTGGCTGATCTTAAACTGTTGCAGTCCGATTCCCTGGAGTTCAAAAATGCGGATATGACAGGCACGTTTAAACACCTGGACCTAACGGGTAGTGTTTATGGATTACACCATCTTATGTTTGACGGTGGTTTGGATGACTTGGGTGTTGCCTTCAGGGTGCGGAATAATGGGCGCGTGTTGGAAAGCGGCCGCATGCCGGGAGGTTTGCGCAGCTACGCCAACAGGGCGTTGGGTAAGTATCTTGACCTGGTAGACATTTATGGCTGGAGCATACTGGGTGATGTTGCCAAGGAGTTTTACACCGAATGGGATAAGCCAGGCAACATATATGAACTGTATGCCAACTCTGATGTGCAAACCTGGCGGCGCCATGATGATTGGGAATATATCGACATGGCCATCCGGGCATTTGCCAAACTGCCGGAGCGGCCTAATCCGTTGCCGCTGCTGGAGTTTTGGGGTGTTGTGCCTACGGCAACCCAGATTGAAGAGGCGAAAGCGATGGGCTTGGTGGAAAGCACCGAGATATACGACCGTTTGCGATACTACGAATCGCTTATCCCCGCAACAGAATTGGAGTTTGATGTTTATCGGCAGTTTGTTCTGGCAAACATGGGCAAAACCGTCCAGGGGTTGTATGAGGATGCGTATACCAACTGGAATACCGATTCCGGTTATGCCGCACAAATGCAAAAACGGTTGAACGACTTGTTCAGCACGTATTTCTCGGGCAACAACACCCCGCTGCAACCGAGAGTTTTGCAGGATGTAGGGTGTTCGGATACGCCGGTTTACATCCATACAGTGAAACTAACTATTTGTAATAGTGCTGTAGGTGACGTGCCGATGACAGATGTCTCCGTTGTGCTCACTGATACGGCCAACAAGGTTGTTTACGATTCCGGCGTGATTGCCGGCCCCTTTGATCAAGACAAAGGTGTGCGGGTGTATCACAACACGCTGTTGAAGTTGATTGAAACGAGTCAGGTAAAGCACCGGGTCAAGGCCCAGATCACGGCAAAAATTGATGGCGTGGCCCGGAATTGCTCAACCAGAATCAACTTGGCCAGGAAAAGGGATCTCAGCACGCCCAAAAACGTGAACATAGAATTCTCTATGGACGAAAACGGCTGCACGGCCAATTAAACCGGCGTTTCAGGGCCTGTGTAGACAGGCTCTGAGGCCCGTTCTAGTTTAACAAGTTAAGGAAAATCGTGATGTTGGATTGGACCCTTGTCGAAATAGTTGGTGAAAAAGTCTATCAGTTAAACCCGGACAATCCGCTTGTGCTTTCCGCTCAATCCGGTGGGCAATATAGCCTCAGGGCACCCGGAGAAAGCGGTGAAGAAGATGCAAATGGCACATTGGAGAACGTTCAGGTTCGCCGGGATGCGGACAATCTGGAGGTTGTGGTCGGCGATGTGATTTTGCTGCGGATAACAGACTTTTTTGTTTCCGGTGAACACGTTGAATTTGAGCTTAAGATTGACGGTGCTAGCGTGAGGATTGATTCCGACGAAGCGCGCGGCGATCAGAGCCGGGAAATTCTCTGGTCATCCGGATCAGTGGAAGCAGATGACGGCGAGAATAGTACCGCCACCTGGTTGGGCCTGGCGTTGGCGGTGGGTGGCGCGGCGGGGTATGCAGCCAATGATGAAGAGCGGGACAATGTGATTGTACTGGACGATTCCCGGGAACCGCCGGAACCACCCGTCCAGCCTGAGACCATTGAGCCCCCATCTGTGACCTTGGTCAACGATACCGGTAACAAAACGGACGATGGCATTACCAATGACGGCAGTTTGTCTCTGGACGGGGTACTCCCGGGTGCCACTGTGGAATACAGTACCGATGGGGGCGTAACCTGGTCCCGGCAGTTTGCCGCGAGCGAGGGATTTAACACCGTACAGGTGCGGCAGACCGATGCGGACGGCAATGTCAGTAATGCCAGCCAAATGCTGGGTTTCTTCCTGGATACCACCCCCCCGGCCCAGTTGACCAATATCCGTCTGCAAACCGATTCCGGACTGTATGGGGATGACGGGCTGACCAATCAGGCAGTGTTGTTATTTGACCGCCTGGGTGATGGGAACCAAGTTGAATACCGTTTTGCCGGTGAAGATGACGAGGCATGGTCAACCACCTTTGTGCCTGTACAGGGGGAAAATCAGGTTGAAATTCGTCAGGTGGATGCTGCCGGGAACGGCAGTGAACCCGCTAGTTTCACCTTTACCTTCGATAATGTAGCACCCCAGGCGTTAATCCTTTTAAGCGCCCCGGGTTTGTTCGAACCTGTGGTGCAGGGGCTTGAAGAAGGGGCTACGGTTGAATATCGGGTGGATGGCGGGGACTGGACCACCAACTGGCGTGCCCTGACCCACGGTGAGATGCAGGTACGCCAGGTGGACCTGGCGGGAAATTCGAGTGTGCCGTCAAATAGCGTGGGCGTTTCGGATCCCGCCCTTGCTGTAATATTTGACCTAAGCCAGGGTACCAGTTCGGATTTCAACAACCGGGAATTTGCAGCGGACGCCACCTACCATATCTATATCGTGGTGGACGCGGATGGCACCGAGGGATGGCCTCCCGATAGCATCAATAACTGGGATCAAGCCTGGTCCGGCGCGGAAAATCTGGGGGCTGACGACAAGATTGTTCTGCTGTCCGGCGACGGGAGTCCTATCCTGGGTTTTAGTGGTAATCTGGTCACCAACAGTCGTTTTGGCGTGGGAGAATTCCTGACCCCAATCCATTTCTGGTCATCGAGTATCTCCTTTGCGGCCATGTTGCAGGACAATGGTAGATTGCTGCGTAGTGTTGCGGGTACGACGGTTTCAGTGGATCTATGGGACGGCAGCTTCCCGACTCAGGCCAATACTCCGGAATTTGGGTATTCCCAATACTGGGTAGAACTGCAGACCGCCAGCGGCGCGGCTGTTGGCGGCAATGTCACCGCTGACAGAGGTTTTCAGTTGCAGGAGCTGGCGCCCGGTAGTTTTGATGTTCAATTTAACAATGATCCCAATAACCTGCATGATGATTCAAGTTGGGATACGGACATCGCCAACGCCTACACCCCGGACCAGCTTGGGCAGCAGACCATTTATATGCGCCTGGAGATGGCGCCGGGTATATACAGCGATGTGTTGACCTACACCTTTGATATTCAACCCCCGGAATTAGCGGAGATTGTCTTCTTTGATCTGACCGCGGGCACTTCAAGTTCAACACAGGGTGCGGATCGTGAATTCAAGGCGGATACTGAGTACTACATCTACATTGTGGTGGACGCCAACCTCCGGGAGGTGGATCTGGATCCTGCACATCAGTGGACAGGCAGTGACAACCTGGATGACGACGACCATATTATTTTGATATCCGATAAAGGACATGGTGTTATTGGTGAGGATGGTAACCCAGCCCCCACCTACCCGCCTCTGCCGATCGACACGGTGGAAGTGACCAACAACCACTGGCGCTGGGGGTATGGTGGGAATGATCTGGCCGCCCGGTTGAATCTAAACGGTGGCTTCGATCGCTATGCGGACAACGGCCTCTCCCGGTTTGTGGATTTGTGGGGAGGTTCAGGGCCCACTTCCGCGACAACTGTAAATGCTCATTTTTCCGAGTATTTCGTCAACATCACTGATCCTGATCCGACGGATACAGCCTACGACATTGTTGCCGGGCGGTATAAGGCTGACAACGGCGACTTTGCCGGATTCAACATCACCGCGGCAACCAGCATTGCGGGATGGAACTTTGCTGCCGAGGGCTGGGAGGTAGAGTTCTCCACAGACGGCAATATCTGGAATACCGATGCCTCCGCCGTGGGGGTGGCAGCCTCCTCCATGTTTTTCGCCCGGCTCAAACACGTCGGTGGTCAGACATCGGAAGCTCAGGAATTTATGGTCTCTCCCCGCCTGGATGTCGTCATTTTCGACTTAACCAGCGGCGATTCATCGTCACATTCCGGCAGGATCTTCCAGGATGATGTGGCCTACAAGATCTTTATCGTGGTTGAACACAACAGTGCGCAGATTGATTTGGATCCAGGGCAGCGATGGGCGGGTGCGGAAAAACTGGGCAGCGACGACCAGATTATTCTGGTGTCCGCAACGCAGAATCAGGTGCTGGGCGGTTTTAGCCAGACGGTGACCAATGTTTTCGTTGGACCTACTTATGCAAGCTGGCAGACCGTGACTTCATTTGCATTGGGATTAAATAGTACGGGTGTAGTGACCCGTTTGTTCTCGTCGAGTATCGAAACGGCGGATTTGTGGGGCAGCAGTAGTTGGGTGCCCGTACCCGGGTTTGCCCATTCCAACTCGCTAAACTACGCGGACGATCTGCAACACCTCTACAATCCCACCAGTCAGGGTCTGGCATAGGGGAATCTAGATAGATGGTCAGGTCAAGAACTGCACGATAACATGGAACACCCCGCCCGGGTGCGTGCCCACTCCGGGCGCTTGGCGGCGTAGTTTTCGTGCTCGGGTTGTTCGTCGTAGGGATGCCGCAGCACCTCCAACGTTTGGTTCACGCGGCTGTAGTCACCTTGTTCAGCCGCGTCGATGGCTAGTTGAGCCAGGTAGTTCCGAAGCACATACTTCGGGTTCACGGCGTTCATTTTGTCCCGGCGTTGTTCCGGCGACACACCTTGCTGGTCCAAGACCTGATGATATTGGCCCAGCCAGGCCTGCCAGCTTTTAATCAAGTCAGGTTGCCGGGGGGCACCCTGATAGTAAGCGGGATTAAGATGCTGCCAGGCATCCGGCTGTGCTGGATTGACGGTGGCCAGCAGCCGGAAACACCAGGTCATATCCATTTCTTCCCGGGGCAGGATGTTCAGCAGGCGGGTTACCAGGTCAGCATCATAAGCCGGTAACCCCAGTTTTTGCGCCATCATCTCCTGCCATCGCCTCTCGTAATATCTGGCATAGTCGGTAAGGGCAGTCTCCAGCGGCTTGGGGCTGTCCAGCAACGGGGCCAAGGCGTTGGCCAGTTGCAGCAGGTTCCACTGACCAATGGCGGGTTGTTGGGCATACCGATACCGGCGGTGTTGGGCGTCGGTGGTATTGGGGGTCCAGTTGGGATCAAAGTCCTCCAGCCAGCCATAGGGACCGTAGTCGATGGTTTCTCCAATAATGGACATATTATCGGTATTCATCACGCCATGGACAAAACCCACCCGCATCCAGTGCACCATTAAATCCGCGGTGCGTTCACAAACCTCGTTAAAAAATCGCACATACCCATCCTGGGGGTTTGCGGGGCGGAGGTGCGGAAATTCGGTTTTAATGATGTAGTCTGCAAACTGTCTTAGCAGATCAATCTCGTTGCGCGCCGCCAGCATTTGAAAGTGGCCAAAGCGGACAAAAGAGGAACTGACCCGACAGACCACGGCGCCCGGTTCCAGGGCGGGGTGTCCGTCATACAATACATCACGCATCACCTGTTCCCCGGTGCCGATCAGAGACAGGGCGCGGGTGGTGGGAATTCCCAAATGATACATGGCCTCGCTGCACAAAAATTCCCGCACGGATGAGCGCAGCACAGCCAGCCCGTCAGCGCTCCGGGAATAGGGGGTGGGCCCCGCACCCTTTAATTGCAACATAAGATGCCCATCATCCGTGGCAACTTCACCCAGGTTGATGGCCCGGCCGTCACCCAGCTGTCCTGCCCAATTGCCGAATTGGTGACCGCCGTAGCAGGTGGCGTGGGGGTCCATGCCGCTTAAGATCTTATTGCCGGAAAACACCTGGGTAAAGGTTGGGCTGGTGATATCCTCCTGGGAAAGCCCTAACTGTTGAGCAACCTCATGGGAGAAAGCGATCAGATGTGGTGCGGCCACCGGCTGGGGCCTGACTCTGGAATAAAGGGCATTTTGCACTTGCCGCCGGGTGTTCTCCGTCTCCGGGTCCGCCGGCAGAGCCTGGGTAAATGGGTTGGTAAAAGTAAGAGTATTTTCGATCATTTGCATCTGCATAGACTACCTGACACCCTACCGGCTGGGAATGGGTAGCCGGACGTCACATGACCCTGCAACTGGAGCAAGCGGAATTTGCCAATGAAGCCTTTTACCTGGCCTTTGAGGCTAAGGACTATGCGGCCATGAGTCATTTATGGTCCCGCCGGGAACAGGTGGTTTGTTTGCATCCCGGGTGGCCGGCTCTGGTCGGCAGAGACGCGGTGTTGGAAAGCTGGCAATCTATTTTGACCAATCCCCAACAAGGTCAGGTCAGCTTTTTTAACGCCACCGCCACCCAATTGACCCCGGGCTGCGCTGCGGTAGTTTGTTATGAACAGGCCGGCGGCACGGTGATGGTGGCCACCAATGTATTTGTGGTGGAAGAGGAAGGGTTGCGCATGGTCTGCCATCAGGCGGGATATTGCGCTAATCCGCCGGCGGACCTGATGGGGTAAAATATTCAGCATTGGAGGGTGCTATGACGATTGAAATTGTAAACCACACGGAAAATCCGGTGGAAATCCGCAACTTTGATAAGCAGCGTTATGTCGATCAGGACTATATGGCCCGGGAATGGCGCCGGGTTTGGCAAAAATCCTGGTTGCTGGCGGGGCTGGTCAGTGATGTCAAAGATCCGGGAGACTACTTTGTTTTTGACCTGGGGCGGGAACAGATCTTAATCACCCGTACCCGCCAGGGGTCTATTCAGGGTTTCTATAATGTTTGTCAGCACCGGGGTAACCGCCTGGTCACCACGGAACGTGGACATGCGGATACCTTCCGTTGTGCCTATCATGCCTGGACCTACAATATCGACGGTGAGCTGACCATTGTGCCTTACGAGGAACGGTTTGCCCGGGGTGTGCCCTGTGCGGAACGCTCATTGCGCAAAGTTCACACCCAAACCTGGGCGGGATTTGTCTTTATCAGCATGGATGCCCAGCCTGTATCCCTGGAAGAATACCTGGGGCCGGTGGCGGCGATGCTGGCGCCTTATCGTTTTGAGCACATGACCCTGATCGAAGATCAAACGGTGCATCTGGAATGTAATTGGAAAGCGGTGGTAGACAACTTCAGCGAACTCTACCATGTTGACTTTTTGCACCCCCAGCACAAGCGCATGGTGGACTGCTGTAACGACACGGTGCATCTGTTTGATCATGGCCATACCGGCCTGGCGGTCCCCGGGGCGACGGTCAATCCAAGATTTCCGGTGCCCGAGCAACCCACGGACATACAAACCGCCCAACTGTTGAGTTTACAGATGAATCCTGAAGACTTTGCCGGGCGGGTCATGGACATCCGCCGGGCTGTACAGGTGCGCAAACGTGAAATTGGCCGCAGCCGGGGCATGCACTATGAAGCGCTTGACGATGCCCAGTTGTCCGACGTATGGCAGTATAACTTGTTCCCCAACGTGATGTTTTCCTTTACGCCGGAACATCTTTGGATTCTCAGGCCGCGGCCCCACGCCACGGATCCTGCCCGTTGCGAGTTCGACAAAATATCGCTGGTGATGTTTGCGGATCCTGAGCTTGCCGAGCAGCACAATAATACGGAAATTGTTGGTCCCGGCCGCGATGCGGTCAGCGGCGACGGCTTTTTGCCTGAGGATTATCAACGCCCCCAACGCGACGTCTTTAGTTATGCCGCGGTTATTGCCGGGGAAAAAACCATGACCGATACCATAGATCAGGATGTGGAGTTATTGGGTGGTGTACAGGCCGGCATGACCTCATCCGGGTTTGATACCACCTGGCTTAACGACGATGAAATGCGCATCCAGCACTTTCACAACCAGATTGAGGTACTTATGGCGGCTGGCTAACGCCCGGTCAAAAAACTGCGGTTTCAGCTCTAATTCTTCAGCAGAATGTGCTGTGCATCACTTTTTTCGGGACGCTTGGCCCTTAATGTGCGCCCTGACGTCAATCCAAGGATGAGTGATGCGACTTTTCATGTGGGCGGCGGCCGGCCTAATGCTTGCGGCCTGTGCCGCCAAACCCTCGGTTTCGGAATTCCAGTGTAAGGCCGGCGACTGGCAGACTATTGGCCTGCGCGACGGTGCTACCGGCGCGCCAAGCAGCCAGTTGCTGGCCCACCAGGATGCCTGTGGCGATTTTAATATTATCCCGGACCGGGAGGCTTACCTGTTGGGGTGGCAGGAAGGGGTGGTTAACTTCTGTACCGCGGCCAATGGCTTCGACCTGGGTGAACGGGGTGTTGGGCATAATCGCGTGTGTACCGGTAATCTTAAGGAACCTTTTGCCAGCGCGTATGCGGATGGCCGGCAGCTTTATCGGGTGCGCAATGAACTTACTCAGCTCGAGCGGCGTCTGGCGGAACGCCGCAACCGGCTGCAGTGGCTTAAGGACGAGATGACAGCGGTTGCCGCTGCCCAGCTAAATCCCGATCTGGGTGCTGAAGAACGGATCCGTCTGGTTAACGATTTGCACTCACTGGCTGAAGAGCGGGGTGAGGTGAAGGCGCAGATTCCATCTCTTCAACAACAGGCTGATGCCAAAGAGATGGAATTGCAGCGGGTCACCCAACTACTGGCCGAGGTGGCTTATCCCTGAGGGACAAGGGCCGGAGCACTACTGCGGGTCAGCTATCTTCAGCAGTTGTTTACCCAGGTTTTTGCCCGTAAACAGCCGGTTTAACGTATTGGGTATATTCTCAAATCCTTCCTGCACATCTACCTGGTAAATCAACTCTCCGTTTTGAATCCAGCCGAGCAACTCGATAATGGCTTCCTGAGCCCGGTGCATATAGTCGATGACAATAAAACCTTCCATGCGGGCACGCATGATCACCAGATTCATTAAGTTGACCGGACCTGGGACCGGCTCTGTGGCGTTATAGGCGGAGATGCCGCCACACAGAACTACCCGCGCGCGCATATTGATGTGATTTAACGCCGCTTCCAGAATGTTCCCACCGACATTGTCAAAAAATACATCTACTTTGTTGGGGCAGGTCCGGCTGATGGCCTGGTTGACGTCTTCGTGTTTGTAGTCGATCACGTCGTCAAAACCGGCGGTGTCTTTGAGCCAGGCACACTTTTCCGGTCCACCGGCAATACCCACCACCCGGCAACCCTTAATGCGGGCAATCTGCCCCGCCACGGAACCGGTTGCACCCGCGGCGCCGGAGACCAGCACGGTTTCACCTGTCTTGGGTTCACCCAGGTCCAGCAAGCCGAAGTAGGCGGTTAAACCGGTGACGCCAAGGACAGACAACATCATCTCCGGCGGGATTTCGCTGGGAATTTTGGTTAAACCCATGACCGCCTGGCCGGGGTCAACCACAATAAAGTCTTGCCAGCCACCGGTGGTCTGGACGATGTCGCCAACCTGAAAATCCGGATTGTTGGACTCGGTGACCTGGCCAATTGAGCCGGCACGCATGGGTTCACCCAATTGCACCGGGGGCAGATAACTTTCGCGGTCTTCCATCCATCCCCGCTGGGTGGGGTCAAAAGACAAAAACAGGTTGCGCACCAGCACCTCACCGGCTCCCGGCCGGGGAATGGGCACTTCCTGAAACGTAAAGTTGTCTTCGCTGACCATGCCGTGGGGGCGCTTGCTGAGTAGCCATTGGCGATTGGTATTCATGGTGTCCTCGTGGTATTAGTATCCATATTGAGAGGGGAGGATAACTGATGTCAGCTACAGCGGTCGCGTTATTATTATTTGCAGGGTGGTCCATGGTCCTGGTTGCGTTGTTGGCGGTGTATCGCACCATTGCCAGTCAAAGCCAAAACAAGCCCACCAATTCCTTTTCTCCCACCGGCGAAGACTTGCCGGGTCTGGGCCATCGCATCACCCGGGCCCACGCCAACACCTTTGAGTTTTTGCCCGTTGCCGGCGCGGTGATGCTGGTGGCCATTGCTCTGGACAAAACCGGGCTGACGGATGGTCTGGCCTATGTATTTCTTGGCGCGCGCCTGCTGCAATCGCTGGTGCACATTGCCAGCACCGCTGCGGTGGCGGTATTTTTAAGATTTGGCTTCTTTGTGGTTCAGGTGGCCATCCTTTTCTATTGGATTATGTTAATGCTTGTGGAGTAACTGGAGGAGAATATGGCGGAAGCAATAGCGCTGGAACACGTAGATCCTTATTCGGTGGCCTTGGAGGACATTGACGTCAGCCGGGCAGAGCTGATGCAGAATGATGCGCATTGGGGCTATTTTGCCCGTATGCGCAAGGAAGCCCCGGTGCATTATTGCCGGGACAGCCTGTTTGGGCCTTATTGGTCCATCACCAAGTTCCATGACATTATGGAAATCGAAAAGAACCACGAGGTCTTTTCTTCGGACCCGGGGATCACCCTGGCGGATCGTCCCGAAGACTTTGCCACGGTAAATTTTATCGCCATGGATCCGCCAAAACATGACGTCCAGCGCAAGACCGTGCAGGGGGTGGTTGCCCCCATGAACCTGGCTAAACTGGAAGACACCATTCGCGCCCGAGCCGCGGCCATTCTGGATTCGGTACCGGTGGGTGAAACTTTCAACTGGGTGGATTTGGTGTCCATAGAACTGACTACCCAAATGTTAGCCACTATCTTCGATTTCCCTTTTGAAGAACGCCGCAAACTTACCTACTGGTCCGATATGGCCACGTCCGGTGAGTTAGCTGGTGGGCCAACGCCGGAGCCGGTACGCCGGGAAGCGTTATATGAGTGCCTGGACTACTTTACCAAGCTGCGGGACGAGCGGGTCAAAATGGAACCCAGACCGGACCTTTTGTCCATGCTGGCCCATGGCAAGGACACCCGGAATATGCCCCCCATGGAGTTTCTGGGGAATTTGATTCTACTGATCGTCGGGGGTAACGATACCACTCGAAACTCAATATCCGGCGGGGTCCTGGCATTGAATGAAAACCCCGAAGAGTATGCCAAGCTACGTGACAATCCGGGTCTGATCCCGAACATGGTTTCCGAGATCATTCGTTATCAGACCCCATTGGCCTATATGCGGCGGACCGCAGCCAGGGATATCGAGTTTGGCGGTAAACAACTGAAGGCTGGAGACAAAATTGCCATGTGGTATGTCTCTGGTAACCGGGACCCGGAAGCCATCCACGAGCCGGATAAATTTCTGATTGACCGGGCTAAGGCACGGCATCATTTGTCTTTTGGTTTTGGTGTACACCGGTGTATGGGCAACCGTCTGGCGGAGATGCAACTGCGGGTGCTGTGGGAAGAAATCATGACACGCTTCAAGCACATCGAGGTGGTCGGGCCCATCGAGCGGGTTCAATCGAGTTTTGTGCGGGGCTACGCGCAAATGCCCGTGGTTGTGCACCCCTGGTGAGTGCACTTAAACCCAAACAAGTACTTCATATTTGTAGGTCTGAGCGCAGAGGTTTGTAAGGACAGTGTAATTTTGCGGCTTCCCCTTGAGTAAGCCGCCGCCCCCACGGATAGGGTTGTTGTCCTGATAACAACCCGTGGGTGCAAGTGACAAACTCAGACGACAAACTCCAGCACGATCCGATTGTGCAAGCTTACCGGCAACTGCTGGCCAGCCTTTCCGTACACCTGGACAAACCCATCTGTCTGGTGGATGGCGCAAAGAATCTGTTGTGGACCAACGCGGCGTGGGGACGCCAGCGGGTTTCCATGAACTCTCCCACGTTAACGGATTGGGTGGACGTTGAGCTGGCAGTGGGCAAAATCAACGTTAAGTTTGGGCGGCATCAGCTGGCAGGTTATCTTGAGGTTTACCAGCTGGAGGGGGCGGCACAGCATCTGTGGTTGTTGGTCTTTATGGCGGACAGCGACGATCCCCTGGAGCAGCGTTATAACGAGGTTCAAACCAAAATGCTGCAAGCCCAGAAACTTGAAGGCCTGGGTGTACTTGCGGCGCGCTTTGCACACGACTATAGCAATCTGTTAACCGCCATTCTGGGTAATGCGGACTTTGTGGCTGAGGCCATACGCGCGGGTCAGGGGGATTCGGTGAGTTCCCGGCAAGCCATCGAAAGTGTGATTGCCGCGTCGGAACTTTCGGCGGATATGTGCCGCCAACTGCTGGCTTATGCCGAATCCGGTGTCCATGTAGGCGGGGATAATCTGGACCATCGTGCCCGGGTGGAATTGTCGGATATGCTCCGGGAGATGGACCGCATGATTCAAATTGTGACCTCCCAGCGGGCGGATGTTGTGTTGGACCTGGAGGGTGCAGTCTACGTGTGGGGTGATGCAACACACCTGCGCCAGCTTGCCCTTAACTTGATTATTAACGCCGCGGAAGCCATGCAGGAAGCGGGCCTGATTCGGATTTGCACCGGCTATGTCGACGCTGATTCGGACCTGTTGGCGGAGACTCTGTTCCCGGACATACCGCCCGGCCGCTATGCCTACCTTGAGGTGGTGGATAACGGCATGGGTATGCCCGAGGATACGCTGACAAAAATCTTTGACCCCTTCTTTTCCACCAAGGACAGTGGCCGGGGATTAGGCCTGGCGGCGGTATTCAGCATTGTGCAGGCACATGGGGGGACCGTGGCGGTGACGTCCTCCGCTGCAGGTTCAAGCTTTAAGGTACTGCTGCCGGTCCCCGTGGATTAGTGGGGTGTGATCAGGCATAAGCCACCACTTCAAATTCAATTTCATCCATATCATTAAAGTAGAAGCGGCGGCCGGGGGCATAGTCGTCGTGGGCATAGGGTTTAAAGCCCGCTTCGATCACCCGCTGTTCCACGGCGTTCAAATCCTCAACGCAGACGCCAATATGATTTAAGCCACCCCTGGTTCTTGCCTGTTGTTGGGCCGGAGTTTGTGGCTGCCCATCGTAGGTATACACAGCCACGTAATGGTTGTCGGTACCTACGTGATAGGTATGTCCACCCATTTGCGACGGCCCGGACCAACGAATGTCCCAATCGAACAGCTTACACAAAAGGTCAGCGGTCCGGTGCGGGTCCGAAACCGTCACATTAACGTGTTCCAAGATAGCGTGGCTCATAATCTTCTCCTGTAGATATTTGCCTTAGGGTTGGGATAGCCTAATACCTCAACTTAACTTGAGGTCAAGCTTTTATGACAAAGCGATCTTGGGAGTTTGCACATGGTGGATAAGGCACCCAATGAATTTCTGGCCATTGGGCAGGTGGCTAAACGCACGGGGTTGTCCGTGTCAGCGGTGCGGTTTTATGAATCTGCGGGACTGGTATTTCCGGATCGTAATCCGGGTGGGCAACGGCGTTTCCGGCGCTCGGATATCCGGCGGCTTTCTTTTGTGTTAATAGCCCAGCAACTGGGCTTCAGCATCGAACAGATTCGCGAACAACTCAACAACCTGCCCCAGGGCCGCACCCCCACACAGAAAGACTGGGCGCGCATGAGCCGAGGGTTCAGGGACCATATAGATCATCGCATCGAGGTACTCAACCGCATGCGCAGCCGCCTGGACGGGTGTATCGGCTGTGGCTGTTTATCCTTGCAGAATTGTGCCCTTTACAATCCATTGGATCGTGCCCATCGCAAGGGTCCGGGTCCGCGCTATTTGTTGGGTGACCCGGGAGATTAAGGAGGAGATTGGGGTATGACATGTGGCTGACGCAGCCGGGAGTGTTAGCAACATTGTTGGCAAATTGACAGTGTTGAGAGGTATTGTTCTAATGCCATACGTTGTGGGGAGGATAGTCACCGGGATTGACATCTTTGCCACACATGCCGCACAGGAATTCATCCGCACCTGAAGCATCTGTCCCCGGGTCATCCGCCCCAGCAGATTGTGCAGGCTATTGGGATTGCTGCCCGGCGGGGAGTTGCCGTGGATATTGTGGTTCCCGCCAACAGCAATATACCCATCATGGATTGGGTGGTGCCGGATACCCTGGCCCAGCTGATGGAAACCGGTTGCCGGGTCTATCTGTCGCCACCCCCATTTGACCATAGCAAATTACTGTGTATCGACGGCATCTGGTCTCTGGTGGGGTCAACAAATTGGCACCAGCGCAGTTTGCGTTTGAACTTTGAATTTAATCTGGAGTGTTACGGACGGGCATTTAACGCCCAACTTGTGGAATTGGTGCCCGCCAAAATACAGGGGGCGTGCCGGTGTGAACCCGACCGGATTGATGCCCGCCCCTGGCGGACACAGGTTCGCGACGGCACCGCCCGGCTGTTGAGCCCCTATCTTTAACGCGTGTTTGACCCGCGCCGGGGCAGTGCAGGATACCCTGGGGTTTGAGCGGTTCCCTGAGCAACAAATGTGGAGGAAGATCATGTCAGCCAAAACAATCTGCTATGGCGCCCTGGCATTAACTCTGTTCGCCGCCCTGGGATGTGCCGGTACCGCGTCATCAAATGCCGCATCAACAAAGGCCCCTCCAGCGAAGAAGGGGGTGGTGAATAAGGGGGTGGTGAATAAGGGGGTAACGAGCAAGGGGGCGGCTAACCGGAGGGTGGCAAATCCTGCGGCTCAACACTGTCTGAAAAACGGCGGCAAGCTGCGCAGTGTTGCCGGACCCGGGGGAAAGTCCGCTGAGTGCTATTTTTCCAACGGCAGCTTTTGTGATGAGTGGGCACATTTTCGCGGCGAATGCCAACCCGGTAAACGTTGGCGGTTTAGTTGCGATGCCGGGGCCTCATTTGTGGTGGAGTATATGCCCAAGGACAAGTTGACCCTGAGCCTCAGGCAACGGCCGGGTAAACACCCTACGGGTAAGCCAGCGCAAGAGACACAGATATTCATGCACCAGATTCGATCCGGCAGTGGCATCCGCTATGTGGGTGAAGGTTATTTGTTCTTGTCCAAGGGTAAACAGGCGCGTTTAGACAAGGGTAAAAAGCCCTATCTGGAAAACTGCCGGGTAAGCTGATCCCCAGGTTGACGGAGGCCGGGTCCCTGTTGTGGGGCAGGTGAACGGGCAGGACCCACAAAGGGGTATATAAAGGGGTATATTTAGATACTTTTAGTACCACTTGTTGTGACTTTTTTACTCTTCGTAGTAAATGGTAAGCCTTTTTATGACCATGACGGCTCCCAACAACAAGGTGTTTAACCATGAATATTTTTCGTCGACTCACTTCAACGGTGACGGCTACGGTTGATCAGGCGGTCTCCCAAATAGAAAACCATGACGCGGTCATCAGCGCGGCACTTAAGGACGCGCGAACATCAGCAGCCCAGGCCAGGGTGCAATTGCGCCGGGTCAAAAAAGATGGCGCGGACCTGGCCCAGCGCTGTGACATATTGCGCGAAGACATTGCCCGCTGGGCCAAGCGGGCAAAACAAAGCGCCCGGGAAGACGAAGCCCTTGCCCTGCAATGTGTGGCGCGGATGCAAAGTGCCGAGCGGGAACTGACCCGGGTTGAGGATGCCAAAAAACAGCATGATGCCCAGCGGGTGAATCTGGAGCAGGCCGCCCAGGGTATCCAAAAACGTATTCAGGATATTGAGCAACAACGGCATCTGTTGCGCACCCGTCAGTCCAGCGCCCAGGCGCAACAGCTTGCGGCACGCCTGGATGCACCGGACCACGAGGGGGTGGACGAAGTCTTGGCCAGATGGGAGAGCACCATTCTGGCCAAGGAGGATCTGCCTTGGCGGATGGATGGGGCGGACGAGCTTGATGAGACGTTTTCCCAGGAAGAGGATGAAGCATCGCTGCGCCAGTCTCTGCAAAACTTATTAGACGATCCGGAACAGTAAGATGAAAAACCTGATGACACAATTTAGTGCACGCACCACTGATTTTATGCGTTTTATCGGTGTGCTGGTGGTGGTTGCCGGCATGTGCTCCTTTTTGCTGGAGGAATGGCAGCAGTGGAATGATATTGGACGTTACTTTGTGATGTTTGGCGGTAGCTGCCTGTTTGCCGCGGCCGGTTTGTTCATGAGCTATTTACTGCGGGACAATACCGGCGCCAGGGTCTTTCTGGGCTTGAGCCTGGCCTCGGTGGTCGCCAACTTTACGACCCTGGGCGGGTTTATTCACTCCCTTATCCCCTGGGATGGCTTAGGCCGGGTGGATCTGTCCGCCGGGACCGTTAGCGGTGCTGAACTGAGTATTGCGCTGGCGTGCAGTTATCTGGTGCTAGTCCCGGTATCCTGGTTTGCCTTCAGGGTGTTGAGTGGTCATTCAGCCCGGCTGATAACCTTTGCCTTTGCGGGTATGAATACACTGCTGCTTGTCCCCTTTCGGGAGTCGTTTGCGGTGGGTGTGCTCATCGGCATGGCCTTGGTGGTGCCGGTTTACCTGTGGCGCACTGTGTTCCGGCAGGATCCGGGCATGAAGACGACCGAAGGCAGGATGGCAATGCTTGGCTTGTTCGGTCCCGCCATCATTATGCTTGGGCGGGCGTTTTGGCTTTATCATGCAGACGCTGTGCTGGTATGGATGCTGAGCACAATTACCCTGGTGGGCCTGCAATATGCAGTGACTCGGGCTGATGAGATATCCTTGAGCCTTAAGCGCCTTGGCTTGATCGCGGTCATGACGGTGGTGGTGATCCAAGCCGTTGCCGCCATGTTCCTGCTGCTGCCGGTTCTGGAATCCGTGTTGACCGGGCTCACGCTGGATGTGATGGTCCTGCCGCTGTTTGGCCTTATCCTGTCGGCAACCCTGGCCTGGGTTGGTCAAGCCTACCCCCAGAAAGACGCTGTGCTGACCATGGCAGGCGTTATCTTCTGCGGCCTGGCACTGATCAACCTGGTGCAGTTTGATCACACCATTGCGGTGCTCTGGGCCGTAGCTGCGGGAGGCATCTGCTGGTTGGCCGGGCGTCGGCAAGACCTGACCTTTGTGCTTGTAACGGGTTGGCTGACCGTGGCCCTGGCTGTGTTGCCCCAGTTACTCAGCGTTGCCGCGAAGGTGGACTTTACCCACTGGGGTGCGCTTACGGTCCTGGGTGTGGGTGCCATTTTTGCAGCCACCCTGTTTGAACGCCGGGTGCGGCGTTAGCCGACAGATGTATGCCGGTTGGCTGTCCAGGGAAATCAAACCCTGGGCGGTGACCCGGGGTAACCCGGGTCAGCCTCCAGAGTTTTGCGAGGTTCCGGCCGGCTGCAAAATGATTACCGGAATACGGCGTCTTAGGCGAGCCTGGTAAGTGACGTAACCCGGATTGAGCGTAACCAGTTGTTGCCACAAGCGGCTACGCTCTTCATCTTCCGCTTCCCGTGCCAGACAGGGCAGGGTTTGCCCTCCCACCATGACTTCAACCCTGGGATTGGCAACCAGATTCAGATACCACGCGGGATGTTGCGCCCGGCCACCCCGGGAGCCAACCACAACATAGGTGTCGGCATCCTTCAGGTACAACAACGGTGCACCGCGGCGTTGGCCCGTGTGTCGTCCCGTTGTGTTCAGCAGCAGGATGGGCGCCCAGGTGCCGGCCAGACCAAAGCGGCCCCGGGACAGGCGTAACACCCAACGGTCGATGGGTGGGGTAACGGTGGTAAAAAACCAACCCCCCGGTCGGGTGGTTGCCAGCTTAATGAAAAACCGGACAACTGGGTTGTTAAGGCTCAGCTTAGATAATCCGGTTAATCATAGTAGTCGGACATATTACGCAGCATATAGGCAGCACCATGGGGGTGATTAAGGGCTGCGTTTTCGCCAAATATAGTCTCCTTCTGACCCTGGTAAACTGCACGGTTGGTGGCCAGGGGTGCCAGTTCCGCCGCCCGGGCCTGGGCATCATTCAGCAGGGTATCGGTGCCGGCAATATGTTCAGCAATGCCCGCGGCTTTCGCCTCGGGCCCCGCCCAACGCTTTGCCAGTTGCACACTTTCAAAAAAAACATGCCCAGGTAGTTTATGCCGGAAAAGTGCCAGTTCGGGGACGGGAATACTCAGACCCAGTTGCATTTCGTTGGCGCACATAAAGCCGCGGTCGCTGCGCATGTGACGAATGTCGTGGCACAGGGCGTACATAAAGCCCGCCCCAAAGGCATGACCGTTAACGGCGGCAACGGTTGGAATGGGAAAGGTGATCATGCGGCTCATCAGCTTCATAAACAAGTCGGCAAAGGTTGTGCGGTCACCGGCCTGGGGGTGTTCTTCCGGCTGACGGACCCAGTCCAAGTCCAAGCCGTTGGAGAAAAACTTATCGCTGGCTGCGGTGGTGACCAGGGCGGCGGGCCCCTCGGACGCTTCCACCTCGTTGAGTACCTTGTCAACTTCTTCGACAAAGGTGGTATTCCAGCGATTTTCGCCGGCGTTCATGGTCATGGTGAACACATCACCGTGGCGTTCCAGATCAATCATAGCCTGTTTATTCCTCTTTCTTATGCTTGTGGCTTATGTGAATGTCTTATGTTGACGGCTAATGGCGTGCCGCCAGGTCGGCGAACGCCTGGCGGGTAGTTTCATCCGCAGGGTAAAACATTTCCACGGAAACTTCTTCCAAAGTCACGTCACCTGGAGAGCCAAAGTGGGCCAGCATCGTGAACATACAATACCGGGTGTGTCCCGGGGCTTTCTGCATGATCATTTGTACCGCCGGGGCCGGGTGGGCCGACCAGACTCTGCGCCAGTCCTCCGGCGCCTGCTCATGGCTGAGGATTTCGTCAATCAATACCGGAAGGGTGGCATGTTTGGGATTGGCGATCAGCGCGCGCCTGGCCCGGCTCAAAAACATGGCAACCAATTCTTCCCAATTGACGATATAGGGCTGAAAACCTTTTTCGTGTAAACACAGGCGGACAATTTGAAATTCGCTGGGTGAGCCGATTTCCGCCAGGGCTGCAAATGGGTCGATAAACAAGCCAAAGAAGTTCATAGCGGCGTCATTGGCCATAATTAAATTCCACTGGCCGTCCAACACCATGGCCGGGTAGGGTTCCTGATGCGCCAGGGTTTGTTCCAGGGCTTTGCGGAATACCGCATGGGAATCCTCGTCCAGTTTGCCTTCGGTAAAGGCAGCGCTGAAGCCTGCGCTTTGCAACAGGCTGTTTTGTTCCCGCAGGGGGATGTCCAGACTATGGGCCAGGGCCAGCACCATGGGTTTACTTGGATTTGCGCGCCCGGTCTCCAGGAAGCTGACATGCCGTTGGGACACACCGGCGATGGTGGCCAGTTCAAGCTGGCTGACGTGTCGATGCTGACGCCATTGTTTCAACAGGGTGGCAAAAATTGGGGTGGGCTCTGCCATGGAGATGACCTCCGGGTAAAAGTAGGCTGGAAATGCAGGTCCATTTTAGCGGGTTGGTGATGGGATTCGATTACCTGGCAGGTAATTGCCTTAACTACCCTCAATGCCTTGTCAGGGCGGTGCATCAGCGCGTAGGCAGAGCAAATTGATGGCGTTCGTAGTAGGTATGCAAAAAATGCCAGATGTCCCGGTGCAAATCCTCATCCGCTTCCTCTGCCCAGGCATGCAGCTTGATCAGGTAGCCCAGACCTTCCGCGTGGAGTTGATTAACGTCCTCCAGCAGCAGTGATTTGGGCACCTTTTCCCGGTATGCGGCCACGGCTCCGGCGCCCGGCCAGTTGTCCGTGGCGCCGGCAAATAGGGCTTTCATATCGTTAATGTCCTGCATGCGCTTTTCAATGGCACTTTCAAATTCCTGGGACAGGGTGATCAGGAGTTCGCTGATCAAGGCCACATCCGCCTGACTGTGGGGTGTGGCCAGTTCCGGTAAGATGCGGCTGGCCAGGCGGGCGGCCAGGTCAGCCAGATTTTGTGCAGGATTGGGAATCATGGTTACACTTTGCCTTTAGATCAGCGGTGGGATATGCGTGTGGGTGCCGTGTGGTGACAGCCGCTCGAGCAGGATACGGCTCTGGCGGTCCATCATGGGCCAGCCGGCCATGGCCAGAATGGGTTCCTTGGTATCGCCATTCACAAAATCCTCAGCGGAGGAAATCCATATCGCCAGGGCTTTGAACGACGCAAATACCTGCCACCAGCGGAACGCGGTTCGATCGATGGTGATGCCGCTGGCTTCCTGCCAGATCTCCAGGGCCCGGGCTCTGGGTAACAACCGCCCGGCAAGTTCAGGAGAGTTTGACCACAGGGGATCTAAAGACCAGGCCAGATCTTCCAACGGATCACCAATGTGGGCCATTTCCCAATCCAGTACCGCCGTGATTTCTCCCTGGGGGTTGTACAGATAATTTCCGGTGCGGTAATCCCCGTGGACCAGCGCCAGGTGGGGGGAGGGGGGCGGCAGGTTTTTCTCCAGCCAGCGGTAGGCGGTCGCGGCAATAGGGTTGGGGTGCAGGAGATCTTGCTCGATCACCCCCTGCCAATACGCTAATTCATGAGCAGCGGGATGGTCCGGGATGGGCATGAAGGCGTCTACACCCAAGGTAGATATGGGGGTCTTGCCCAGTTGGCCCAACAAACGCCATTTGTTGTGCCCCAACTTTTCCAGTACACCCTGCATGGCCGGCTCATCCATGGCGGTGGGAGAGGCCTGGCCGTCACTGACCAGAGACATCACGGAAAACGGCCGTTGCAGATCACCGGGTTGGGTCTCTAAAACAATGGGTTCGGGAACGGGCACCACCCCGTGGCGGTGCACCGCTTGATAGGTCTGGTACTCCAGGGTGCGTTCGGTATCGATCAGGCTGGATGGTGGATCGCGCCGCATCACAACACCCACCGGGTCACCCGCCTTGACCAAGTGAACGAGGTAGGTTTCCCGGGAAGCGCCGCCGGGAATCTGCAAAATCTGTTGCAGGGTACACGGCTGTTGCCAGTGCCGGCTCATATAGGCGGCTAATAATTCACCCAACGGCTGTAGTCGGTCAGCGGTGTTTACATCATTCGTCATGGCTAAACGGTAACCTATTCTTAGGATCACACCAAGATTGCATTCCCAAAAGCTTCAACCTAGGCTCTGTTCATCTTTAACAGTGTGTGTGCGGGAACCAACATGAGTCTAACCAAATTTAGTCGTTCAATAGCGGGTAAGGTGGCCTTTATCACCGGAGCCGCCAGTGGCATGGGGGAGGCCACGGCCAAACTATTTGCTGCGGAAGGTGCCAAGGTGGCATTGGTGGATGTGAATACCCAAGGCCTGGAGCGGGTGGTGGCGGAGATCAACGACGCCGGTGCCCAGGCCCGGGGCTGGCACCTGGATCTGGCGGATGCGCGGGGGATTAAAACCACCATCGACGAGGCGGCGGCACACTTTGGCGGTCTGGAATTGTTGATTAACAATGCGGGCATTTCCATCTCCACCACCATAGATGGTGAAGATTTTGAAGCCGCCTGGGCAAAAACTTTTGACATTCTGATCACCGCACATACG